>NZ_NHZE01000035.1:0-76617 GCF_002207995.1 Pantoea sp. VS1 | reverse complement strand
CCATTAAAGATCATCTACTTACTTAAATAATTACCGAGTAAGCTTGAGGGGGGAGATTGCGGCATGGCAGTATAAAAAAGGCCCATGATTAATACGATAATGGGCCGTGCTTTAAAGCTAAGATATTATGAATATTTTAATTTTTTCCAAAAAGATATGGTGAAATAAAAACCTTCCGATTAATTGCAAGATAATCCGACCACCATTGCATCATCGCATTTCGAGCATCAAGGTATTCCGCTTTATGTATGTAAGCCGCCCGCACGCTGTTGCGCTCCTGATGGCTCATCTGGCGCTCCACTGCATCCTGCGACCACAAACCGGACTCCATCAGGGCGCAGCATGCCATTGCCCGGAAGCCGTGACCGCAGATATCCTTTTAGTGTCGTATCCCATCAGGCGCAGTGCCTTGTTCACCGTGTTTTCGCACATCGGTTTATATGGGTTGTGGTCGCCGGGGAAGACCAGTTCACCATCACTGGAGATATCCTTAATCCGTTTCAGAATGGCGATGGCCTGTTCTGAGAGGGGCACGATATGAGCCGTGCGCATTTTGGCACCGCGCCCAGAATAACGCACACCAGCAATGACCTCGCGAGTGGCAGGAATTGTCCAGACCCGGTTCCTGAAATCAATCTCTGACCAGCGTGCAAAACGCAGTTCACTGGAACGGATGAACACGTGCAGCGTCAGCAGGACGGCAAGCCGGGTCAGTTCCCGCCCCTGATGATATGCCTCAATGCGTTCAAGCAGTTCATGCAGCCGCTCCAGCGGCAGGGCGGGATAGTGGTGTCTCATGGGGGGAGCCGTCACGCCATCAAGATTTGCCGCCGGGTTGTTATCGATTAATCCCTGATGAACCGCATAACGCATTATGTTGCTGAGGTGCTGCCGCGTGCGGGACGCGACTTCCAGCAGGCCTTTTTCCTCAATGCTTTTCAGCAGGTCAATGAAATGCCGGGGTTTAAGCTCTGAGAATGACAGGTGACCGATAACCGGAAATATATGATTGTTCAGGCTGGCAAGCAGGTGGTCAGCGGTGTTCTGCGACCATTTTTTATTACTTTTATGCCACGCCAGTGCCACGATTTTAAATACTTTCTCCGATGTGTAGGCTCCGCGTTCAACTGCCCTCTGCTGTGCCGGGTTGATGTTCAGCGCCAGCATCTTACGGATACCTTCGCGCTGCTGGCGGGCATCAGACAGGGAAACGGCAGGATAGGCACCCAGTGCAATGCGGGATTCTTTGCCGTTTATACGATATTTGAGATACCAGTGCCGTGAACCGCCTGGTTTGATAAGAAGGTACAGACCGTGAGAGTCAGAAACTTTGAAGGGTTTTGCGGATGGCTTTAACTTGCGGATTTTTGAGTCGTTAAGGGACATTTGGGGGGGCACTCCGTCATCGAACTAACCTGCCCCCAGATTTGACCACCAATTTTTCCCGATGCGGAGGGTAAAATCAAAATACGTTGGGAAGAGTTTCCACACTAACCTGTTGAATCAACACCAGATGAGGATTCGCAAGGATGCATGAAAACAGGAAATTGGCTCCTCTGACTGAACAGGATGACATGCCAGAAAGCGTGCGAATTGCCTAAAACCCAACCGGATACAAAAAGACTCACTTGAAATCTGATTTATTCAACAAAGCCCGTCAAAAGTAATGTTACTGAGAGTTGGAATCAGTGGTAGGATTCATCGGAATATACACTGGCGATAGCCTGTTCTGTAAGGGGAATGATTGGGAAAGTATAATATCAGTATACATAAATCATTCCTATTAGATCTTGTTGTCGAGAAAAGAAAGATTTTTGTCAATTTCAAATGAAAATTGGTAGGGATGCTGTCACCGCATCCCTCTATAAATTCTTAGAAGAAATCAATTCGCGTATTGATACCGACGGTGCGACCCATATTGACCTGCGCGACGGCGCTGCTGCCGTTCATGTAGCCATAGGTACGGTAACGACGGTCGAACAGGTTATCGACATAGACGGAAATGTTCATCCGTTCAGTCGCCTGCCAGCCCAGGCTGCTGTCCAGGGTGGCATAGGTGCCTTGCCGCAACTGGTTGTCGCCATCGAAATAATGCGGCCCGACCAGATTAACCGCCAGTCGGGGCATCAGTGCGCCATAGCGCGTATCAATCACGCCGTTCACGCTGCTTCCCGCGCCATAACGTGGTACGAACGGCACCCGGTTGCCGTGATACAACTCACTGTCATTGGTGAATTCGGAACGGATCACGTTGCCATTGATATCCCATGACCAGCCTGGCGCAAACCGCCATTTCGCTTCAAGCTCAACGCCGGTGGCGTCGGCTTTACCCGCATTGCTTAATGTCTGCATCCCGACCGGGCCAGAGTAAAGCTGCATGTCTTTGGTGTGGGTATAAAACGTCGCGGCTTGCAGCGTGACGTCAGCGGTTTCGTAGCGAGTGCCAAGTTCATAGTTGATGGATTTCTCGGCGACGAACGGTTTGGCATCAAGACCCGCAGTAGGCACGATGTTGTACCCGGAAGGTTTATATCCCTGAGCTATACGGGTATACACTCTCCAGTCGTCGGTCAGCATATAGCCTGCGGATAGCTGCCCGAGCACCTGATCGTCATTGCTCTTACCCTGGTCGCCAAACGGGTTGCCGAGCATGCTGCCGTGATATTGTGTACTGGATTTATCATGCGAGAAGCGCACGCCGCCGCCGATATCAAAACGATCGGTTAAATGCCAGGTCAGGTCACTGTATGCGGCCAGCGTTTCAGCGGTGGTATAGCCGGTACTGCTTAAATAAGGCATTGTCGGCATGTCGTAGGCTGAATTTAACTTCTCGCGGGTGTTCTGCCGGTACAGCCCAAACACCATATCAACGGTACGCGCATCGCCCAGGGTTGCGGCGCGCAGTTCCTGCACATCCTGATTCCAGCGCTGAGGCATATTGACGATTAACGAACCGGAAGGGAAGGTGCGCGAATAATGCTGCTGCTGCCAGGCGCTGATCAGGTTGAAAACCCAGTCATCAGTGGTGTATTTCCCACTCAGGGTCTGGCTGTCAGTGCAGCGCCGTATGTACGGGTCTGGTGAACCATCGCTGATCGACAGCTTACGGCCCTTAATATCATTCCATCCCACATAGGCGTCCTGGGTGGCGCGGGTACATTCGCGTGAGGCAGCAAAGCCCATTTCCCAGGGCTGATCGTCCGGCGCCAGACGCAGTTTCACATTCCCTATGCTGGCGCGGGTGCCGCCTAAATCATCGCTTCCCGTCGCGGGGTTAATCATGTCGCCGTCATCAACCTGGCGTAACAAGGTGACGCTGCCGTACAGCAGGCCATCCTGAATGGGGCCGCTCAGGTTGAACTTACTTCGATAACTGTCGCGACTGCTGACGCCGCCTTCAATATAGCCACGCGGCGTGCTGGCCGGCTGCTGGGTGACGATGTTGATGATCCCGCCCTGAGCGCTTTTGCCATATAACGTTCCCTGTGGGCCTCGCAGCAACTCCACGCTTTGCACATCGGTAAGCGCCTGGATGGTGTTGGTGGAAAGCTGAGGGACGCCATCGACATACAGTGTGACGGCGGGGTTATAGAAGTCCTGCGCCGAAGAGACGCCGCGTAGCGAGATCGTCGAAAAAAGCATGTTTCCGCTATTTTCAATATTAAGCCCGGGCAACACTCTGGGGAGTTTGTCGCTGGCGGTAACGCCGGCGTCGCTTAATTCCGGCGCGCTGACAACGCTAGACGAGACATTGTTGGCTGATGCCGAGCGGGAAGATTGTTTACTGGCGGTAACAACCAGCGTGCTTTCGTCTTGCTGTGAAGTCTGGGCATTAGCAATGGCGGGGAGCAATAATCCCCCCAAGGCCAGAGGATAAAGCCGTGTCATTTTCATTGTTGTGAGTCCCTGTAAGACGGCGAAACGCCAAAAATACCGACAATGGTGAATTGAAAATGATAACTATTTTTAATAATGGTGCTACCCGAAACGGGTTTATTTCAACCTGTTTCGGGTCGGTTTGCGCTTATTGGGCTGAATGGCGATAACGGTCGACGGCGAGAGCCGTCAGGCGTTTTTTGTCTATCTTGCCGACGGCGGTGAGCGGCCAGTGGTCCAGAAATTCGATTTGGTCAGGAATTTTCCACGCGCTGAGCCCCATACGGGTCAGTTGTTGACGCAACTGCTGATAGTCAGTTGGCACCTGCTGCGCAATTATAAACGCGCAGATCCGCTCGCCAAGCAGCGTGTCCGGTGCGGCGACCACTGCGCAATCTTGCACTTCCGCTAAACGCATCAGTGCCGATTCCACTTCAGCCGCAGCTATTTTTTCTCCGGCGCGGTTGATCTGCTCTTTTATGCGCCCCTCAACGTGCAGGTTCCCCGCCTCATCCAGCCTGACATTATCGCCAGTGCGGTAAAACCCTTGCGCAGTAAAGGCCTGCGCGTTATGAGCAGGGGCGCGGTAATAGCCCGAAATGGTATAAGGGCCGCGCGTTAACAATTGCCCGGTTTCGCCCGGTACGACGTCGTTCTCGTCTTGATCAACGATGCGGATTTCATCCAGAGGGGACAACGGGCGCCCCTGGCTGTGGAGAATGGTGGCATGCGGATCGTCCAGCCGGGTAAAACAGAGCAGGCCTTCCGCCATACCGAAAACCTGTTGCAGGGTACAGTCAAAGGTGGCGATAACCT
Organism: Pantoea sp. VS1; assembly: GCF_002207995.1. Taxonomy (NCBI): domain Bacteria; kingdom Pseudomonadati; phylum Pseudomonadota; class Gammaproteobacteria; order Enterobacterales; family Erwiniaceae; genus Pantoea; species Pantoea sp. VS1. Next base: position 71,925 of record NZ_NHZE01000035.1, on the reverse strand, counting down.
GCTCAGCAAGCGTCGGGTCGAGCCGGGCGCCGCCTGCCTGGATGACGCGCAGCGACGAAAGGTCGCTGTCTTCCCACTCCCTGGCCTGCACCCATAATTGCGCCAGCGCCGGAACCAGGGCGACGTGAGTCACGCCTTCCTGCGCGATTAAAGGCATCACCTCATCACAGCTGGCGCTGTCGGTCAGCACCACTTTTCCGCCGCAGGCAAGCGTTCCCAGAATGCCGGGGCAGGCCAGCGGAAAGTTATGCGCCACCGGGAGGACGGCGAGATACACGCTCTGTTGGCTGATGCCGAACAGTTCAGCGGAAGCGCTGAAGTTATAGCTATAGTCGGCATGTCGGCGCGGGATGAGTTTGGGCGTGCCGGTTGTGCCGCCTGAGAGCAACAACAACGCGGTGGCGGAAACATCAGGCTGCGGCCATGCCTGTCGCTCACCGTGAAGGGAGAAGAGCGGCGTAAAATCGTCGCTCACGGTCTCTCCAGCGACCAGAACATGACGCAAGCAGGCGTGTTTGTGCGCCATCTGTCGGGCCAGCTCTGCGTGGTTTTCCCCGTGAATAACGTAAGCGACGGGTTGCGCCAGCTCAATCAGCGCGTCGATATCCAGCGCCCGTTGCGAGGGCATCGCCAGCACGGGTATAACGCCCAGTCTTAACAAGGCGAACAGCAGGGTAACAAACGCGTTGTCGTTGGGAAGCTGGACAATCACATGTTCCCCCGAACGCAAACCCAGTGATGACAGACCCGCGGCAAGTTCGTCAACTTGTGCATCAAGCGCGCTGTAGGTTAACGACCCCTTTGCATCAACGACGGCAATTCGCGAGGCATAACGGGCCGCCCAGTGGCGCAACTGTTCGGCAATGGGTAAGGGATACTGCTCAATCAGAGATTCAAAGGAAGAATTCATGCGTCACCTTTCTGAAGTGCTGGGTTGTTTTTGCAAAGCGGTCATTGCAGAAAATGCATGGGGAAAATGGCGGACAATCTGCGTAAAAAAGGACCGGGCTTGTTGAATGGGGTAGAAATGATCGCCGTCAATCACCACCGGGTCTGTAACGTGGCTCAGCCACTGGCGCCAGGCATCGACCTGCTGCCAGGAGGCTTCGCGATCGTGGCTGCCGCACAATAACAGCGCAGGCGTGCGCAGCGGCGGACAAACGTCGGGCGAATCGTAGTGATAGCTCTCGGTGGCGTAAAAATCAGCGCGCAGAAGAGGAAGAAACAGCGACATTAATTCCTGGTTTTCCCGCAGTTCAGGAGAACATCCGCCAATGTCTATCAGTTCAGCGATAAAGTCGGCATCATCGCGATGGCTGAGCTGGCGTTCAGAATGCAGATGCGGGGCATGGCATCCGGAAATAATCAGTCCTTGTGGCGCAAGCCCCCGTTGCTCCAGAAGTCGGCAGGTTTCAAACGCCACCTGCGCCCCCATGCTGTGCCCGGCGAGTAAAAGCGGCGTGTCAGGCGATACGGATGCTTCCAGCTCGTTCGCCAGCAGTGCCGCCAGTTGCGTAATGCTTCTGAGCGGTTCCAGATGGCGAAGGCGATCGCGCCCCGGCCAGGTCACCAGAGAAAGCGCGCAATCAGCCAGTTGCTCAGCTTGCCAGTGGCGAAACGCGCTACTGCTGCCGCCAGCGAAAGGGCACATGACCAGATGCGCAGTATTGCCGCTCCGGGCAGGCCACAGCGGGATGCACATTGCAGATTGCGTCACAGCGCCTCCTTATCATCATCGTTGTAGAAACCGGCTAACCGGTCGTGGTACGGCGGCGTCAGGCGTCTGATCTCCGCATTGCCGGTCTTACGTAAAATCTGCTGCCATAAACGTGATAACGCGATCTGATGTACGTTTTGGCAGGCCGCTGGTGGATGTTCGCCCGCCAGAAGGCTGCGCAACTGGTGTAGTAACCAGCTGACGCCCTCCGGCCCGACGGTTTCGCAGCAGTCGCGCCAGCTCAGAGGCGCCGCGCTGCGCGTCAGACCCGGCGGATCGCGCAGGATCTCCGGTCTGCGGTAGAGACTGTGGGCGTTCTCCTGATGGTCTGCGACAAACAGGCTGGATGACCAGATGACGGGGCCGTAGCTCGCCTCCAGCGAAAGATGACCTTCCGGCCAGCCCAGCAGCAGGTGGTGCATGATAAGGCTATGCATATCTGGATCGTCAGGATCGAGATAGCGCTGAAGCAGCAGACAGGCTTCTCCCTCCGGCCAGAAGAGTCTCAGGCAGTGAAAATCGCTAAAGCTGCCAACCACGTCGCACTCCACGGCGGCGGCATCAACGCCCAGAGCCAGCAACAACAAATCCAGCGTGGAGTAGAGCAACTGTCGGCTGGTGGTGGCGTGGACCACCTGCGGCGTCTTAGCCAGACAGCGACGCAGATGCTGCGCATCGCGAAGCCATGTGCGTCCCGCGCGCGTATGCGGATAAAATGTGTTTACCCAATAGCAGCAGCCCTGTTCCTGCGCCAGCGTTTGTAAGGAACTGAGGTCATCCGGGTGGAGGGGATGCTCCTGAATGACGTGTACGCCGCGCGCCAGAAAGTGTCTGGCAAGCTGCGTACCGGTTCCTCCGGCGACGGTCGAACGCACGACTATACAGGCGATATCCGGCATCCTGGTTATCTGTTCCGGCGAGGTATACAGCGGAATGCCAAACGCATGGGCCAACTCTCTTGAGCGGGCGCTTCCCTGCGCCAGCAGGCCGACCAGTTCCAGCCCCTCCGGGGGCTGCATAAAGGCATTCAGGTACATTTCGCCAAATTTGGCGCCCACAATCAGTACGCGTTGTTTTGGGGAGGCGGACGGCATCATAACGTGTTCTCCGGTTGCGTTGAGGTTGCGCAAAGCCAGCGCGTAATGTGTTGCGCACAAGCCTGAACGTGGGGGGCTTCCATCATGATTTGCCAGTGGCTGGCTTCAATCACAGCGTCGTCGGCGTTGTTTATCCAGCCCTGCCACTCAGTTTCTGCTGGCGTCCAGCGCGCGGGTCTCCCGGCGGCATACACCATGAGACAGGGGACCGGAACGCTTTCGCCCGGCGTATGCTCAGTCAGTAAACGCAGCAGATGCGCGATGTTATCGAGCCACGTTTCTGCCGCTTGCAGCGTCAGGTTTTGCGACACCATACCGGCCGTTTTAGCGAGGCTGATAAAGTCGGCAAGCTGGCTGTCGGGCGTCTGCTGGTCGAAATGTTCGGGCAGCGCCAGAGGCGTTTGTCCTTCGGCTAACAGGCGCAGCAGGGCCGCCCGGTTTTCGCAACAGAAATCCTGTCGGCACACGGGATCGATTAACACTATCCGAACCTGCTCGCCTTTGGCGTACAGGCGCTGTGCGGTGCCCGCCGCAAGAAACGCGCCATACGACCAACCTGCCAGCACATAAGGGCCGTGAGGCTGCTGACGACGGATGCACCCGACATACTCATCGATCATCTGGTCGAGCGTGGCAAAGCGCTGCGGCGATTTTTCTTGCAGGCCGAAAACGCGCCTGTTCAGCGCGCTGGCGAGCGGCAGCCAGGCGCTGATATCGCCGTCCGAAGCGTGGAAGACGAACAGGGTTTCGTCGCCGTCGCCCTGGCAAAGGGGTATCGGGTTGTCCTCTCCTGACGTAGCCGCCTGTAGATGGGCGCAGAAGTCGCTCAGCGTCGAATGGCTGAACAGATCCTGAAGGTTAGCCCTGGCAATCCCTCTCCGGTTTAGCTGCGCGACCATCCTTGTCGCCATCAGGCTGTCGCCGCCCAGTTCGAAAAAGTCGTGATGCCTTGCCACGGGGCGAGACAGCAGCGATTGCCAGAGTTCAGCCACCTGTTTTTCCAGCGCCGGATTCCCCCCGGCAACTGGCGTGGTTTTGGCTGGCTCAATCAGCGCATCAGACGGGGCATGCAGCGGCGTAAATAACGCTTCTCTTTGCCGGATCTGTAAAACGGGCAGACCGGTGCCAAAGCGCTGCTGTAAATAGCGGCTCACGGCTTCTTTATCCGGGCGATTTACGCCAGGCGAACGCGCCACCAGCAGATGCTGGCGCAGCGGCGACGATTCCTGCGCGGGCCACGCCAGCTCATTTGCAAACCCGGCCTGAACGAGAACTTCCTGCCATGCGGAGCGGGTGAGCATCGGTTTCTCATCCCGGCGGCGGAAATCGCGGTATCCGCTTAATCCCTCAACAAAGCCCACGCTCGCCAGCTGGAATACGCTGTTTCGCTCCGTCGCTTCAACGATCAGCAAACGTCCGCCGGCTTTCAGCAACAGTTTTAATCTGCGCAACGTCTGGACGACATGGCTGGCGTCGTGGAGCACATTGACGGCAACGATCAGGTCGTAACCCGCTTCCGGGTGGGAGGTGAAATCCAGCGGCTGGTTGATGTCGAACAAGGCATAAGAAACCCGCGATTCATCATGGAAACGGGCTCTGGCGTCATTGAGGAACTGCGCGGAGACGTCCGTGAAGTGGTACGACTGCCGCGTGTTCCGCGTGGCCTTCAGCACCGGCGCGGTAGTGGCTGCGGTTCCGGCGCCAACCTCCAGAATCCATTCTGCGCCGCACAAGGCGGCAATCTGCGCGGTATAGCGATTCAGACAGGCGCTGGCTGGGTTGTCGCGATACAGCGCGTCGGTAACGCGATGCTGCTCGTTGAACAGCAATTCCAGCGGAGAACACTGCCCGGAGAAGAGGGCGTCGTGCCGGGCGATGCAGGTTTCCAGATACTGCGCCAGCGCCTGGCTCCATTGGCTTGGCGGGCACGCTTCCTGAGGCTCAGGAATCTCGCTGAGCGGAACGCGGCAGCGCCAGCTTTCACCCTCGCGGATTAACCACTCTCTTTCCGTCAGACACTGTAGCCACTGGCGCAGCAGACGCTGGTGAGACGCTTGCGCGGACAGCGCCTGTAGTACTATTGCGCTAAAGCGATGGGCGATCTCCGGCGTGGTAAACAGGCCGTGACGATTTAGCGTAGCCGCGATCCCCTGTAGCGCACGCGCCTCCAACCAGCGCCAGGTCGCCTCCAGCTCATCAAGCTGCGCCTGCTCAGGCAACGGCAGCGCCAGTTGGGTGAGTTCGTGCTCATCAGGCGTCGCCGCTGATGGCGACGGATCGTCGGCCATTACGATATCCAGCGTCAACGCACCCTGTTCGGTTATTTCCGCTCTGGCCTGTCGGATGCCGGGGTATTCGAGCGTCGCCTGCTCAATATCTCGCAGGTCGTAGTCCGCCTGCGCGTTCAGCGGCCAGCGTCGGCGGGGAATGTGCCCGGCGATGCCGCTGGCGAGAGTCTTCAGGCTTTCAGAGTCAGCAATGACGGCTTGCAGGATGGCGCAGTAGTCATTAAACATCGCCTCGGCAGCGCCGGGTTCCAGCACGTTGTCCATGCAGTACCAGCTAAACATCAACTCGCCGTCGCTCTCCATGACCTGATGATCCAGCCAGACCTGCGGCGTTTGCGTGAACACATAGCAGGGTTCGCCGAACAGATGGCTCATCGCCTGATCGATAGTCATGCCTTCCAGCGTCATCCCCAGCATACTGGTAAACACCACCGGCATCAGCGGTTGACGTTGTGATCCGCGCAGGCGGCCCAACTCACGGATCACCTCAACACCGTTCATTTCACTGTGCGCCATGTTTTGCCAGAGGCGCTGTTGGGTCTGTTGCATCTGCTCTTGCAACGTCACCGGCGTTGAGAAGTTAAAATCAACCAGCGTGACGGAGGTAAAATCACCAATCAACTGGTTGATTTGCGGATGGATCGGCTGGCGATTGAAGAACGTCAGGTTCAGCGTAAATGCCGTGGTGCGGCTCCAGCGCTCAAGGGTGGCGGCAAACAGCGTGAGCAGCGCGGCAGACGGTGTGACGCCTTGCTGCTGCCAGCGCTGTTTCACGGTCTGCCATTCTGTCTTGCCGATCGTCGATTTGAAGGTGGTGAAGTGTGGCATTTCCGGGGGCGTCTCAACCACCGGCAGCTCTGGCGCTAAGGGCAGTTGCGGCAGTTTTTCCTGCCAGTAATCCCAGGCATCGTGCCATGCCGATGTCTGTCGGCGCGCCTGCTCAGCCATCACATAATCACGGAAGGTAATAGCGAGCGGTGCCAGCGTTTCGCCGCGCCAGACTTGCGCCAGATCGTCCATCATGACTTTAAAACTCTGCACATCGAACTGCAAAAGGTCGAGGTTCATGTGCAGGCGGTAATGGCAATCGTCGATTTCGCTGACCACCAGCTCAAAGAGAGGCCACTGGTCGGCAGGCAAAACGCGATAGCTCAGTTCATGCCGCCGTTTTTCCAGCGCTATACGCTGTTCTTCCGGGGAAAGCGCGCGCAGATCGTTACGCTGGATGTGATACTCCGGCGTTGTCGCCAGGACTCGCTGCTGCCCGTCGGCATCAACCACCATGCGCAACATATCGTGGCGTGCGATGAGCTGGTTCCATGCTTTCTCCAGTATGGCGAGATCGAACTCATCGTGGCGTTTATCCCACTCAAACAGGACGTGACAGGCGACGCCGCCATAGCCAATGAGGTGGGTTCGCCCCAGCCAGTAGGCGTGCTGAATGGGCGTCAAAGGGAAGGGCGCATAACGCTCGTCGGCGTCGTGCTGCAACATTGCCGGCTGTGAAGCGGCAGGCGTCGTCTCTGGCCTAGAACAGATAAGCTGCGTGAGTCCATGAGGAGACAGATCCTGCCACGCCCGTTCCGCATTGATGCGTACGCCCAGGTAGTGCTGAATATCGCTACTGAGTTCAAGGAAGAGCAGCGAGTCCATGCCGAGTTGCAACAGATCCTGGTTTGGGCGCAGTGACGCCGGATCGCTCAGCCTTAGCTGAACCGCAATCCGCTTTTTCAGCCATGCCATCACCGCCGTTTCATCGCTCAGGCTGCCGTTAAAGGCATTGTCATCAGCAGGAGGAATGACAGGCGTTGCGGCTTTTTCTGTGGCGCTGATGTTAAACAGAGCCTGTTGTAACGGGGGCATTTTGTCGGTAAAAACGCGCATCGCCAGTCGCCACGGGGCACCGCGCATCACCGCCTGTTCCAGGTGCCAGCAGCCTTCGGCATCGCTTAACGCGCCCATACCACGGCTGGCGAGCGTCGCCAGCATTTCCGGCGTGGCCGCCCGACCGCTTTCTCCCCATGCGCCCCAGGCGACAGAGAGCGTTTTCGGCGCATCAAGGGTGGAAAACTGCTGGGCCAGCCCGTCCAGATAGCCGCAGGCCAGCGCATGGGCGCTCTGACCCGGCGCGCCGAGGGTGGCGGCAGCGGAAGAGTAGAGAATAAGATAGCGTCCGTCGTGGTTGCGCAGGGTTTGCAACAGTTGGTTTGCCGCCTGCGCTTTTACCGCGAAAACGGCGGCCAGCTGGTGGTCATCAAGCTCCTGCAAGGGCGCGTCAGCCAATACGCCAGCGGCATGAATCGCCCCGGCAATGCCGCCGTTGGCCGCCAGATCGTCAAGAACCGTGGCCAGTTGCCCGGCATCGCCCACATCACAACGGTAGACGCGCGTCTGCCCGCCCTCCACGTCGCGTAGCCATGACTCATCCACGCGCGGCGCCAGCAGGGCGATGCGTCGCGCCCCTTTTTCTCTGAGCCAGTTCACGGCAAGGCGGCCTAATCCGCCAAACGCTCCGGTCACCAGATGCCAGCGATTATCGCCGGTAAACACGTTTGCCGGTAATTCGGCGGTGCATCCCGTATTGGGCGCCAGTGAAGGGAGCCAGAGGGTGTCACCCCGCGCGGCAAGCCAGCGCTGTGATAGTGAGACTGCGCTCAACCCTTGATGCAGCGTTTCCCACGGGGTATTTTCGGCGAGATCGATGGCGGCAATCAACCGTTCCGGCTGTTCGTTGGCCGCTACGCGAAGCAAGGCCCATAGCGCGTGATGGGACGCAGAAAGTGCCTCATTGTCCTCGACTCGCCACGCGCGGCGAGTGACCACAATCAATCCGGCTGCGCTGGCGGTGAGCGCTGCTATCACTTTCTCCGCTAAGGCCAGCGTATCCTCGCTCTCCTCAACAATCATCAGTCGCGAAGAGGCGTGCGGATCGTGAATGATGCCGTATTGCGCCAGCTCGTCGCTGCGCGCAAGCGTACCGGCGCTGAAGCTAAAGGTAAGCGGATGGTCAACGCTGGCGACGTTGAGGGGCGTCCAGCGCCATTGATAATGCGTCTGCGGCGCAGGAAGAGACGTGGTGGGCGATAGCGGCAGCCACTCGCCAGCAGGATGACGGGCTTCAACGCGCATCTGACCGCGGGAAAAGGCTTCGTTTTGCCAGCTTAAGCGAACCTCCCCCAGCCACTCCGGGGCGGCGGCGAGGGGCGGTTCCACAGGCAGAGCGTCGCCATGACGCTGTGAGAGCAGACGCCAGGCCTCCTGCCAGCGGGCGTTAAACCGTTCAGTCTGACCTGCGCAATCAGACCAGTCGGCGAGATAATCACCGTTATCCGTCAGCGCCTGTCCCAACACGGGTTCTGATGGCGCGGTGAATGTTACGGCGCTAACCGCCTGACCGGGCAGCGTGGCGAGAATGATATGTTCGCTCATTCCCGCGGTCGGGCTGCCATCCTGCGGTAGCCACGCCACTTTGCTGAATCCGGCGTGGCGGCACTGTTGTTGCCACTGAGCGGTGGTGAGGAATAACTCACCTTCGCGGGCGTCGAGATCCTGTAGCGGAAGAACCAGCGGGCCGAAAACGAAGTCAAACAGACGCATTGGCTGGGTGATTTCGCGCATCAGCAGGCGCCCGTCCGGCTTGAGCAGGGGGCGCAGATTATCGAGCGTGCGGCCAATATGACGGGTGGCGTGAATCACGTTCGCCGCCACAATGAGATCGTAAGACTGTGCCTGGAAGCCCTGAGACTGCGCCTCTTTTTCGAGATCCAGCTCGCTATACTTCACAAAATCATAGTCGGCGAATTTCTGCTGGGCGCGGCGGGTGAACAGCGCCGAGATATCGGTGAAATGGTACTCCAGTGCCGGAACGCCGTTAAGTTCCGGCAGCAGCCACGCGGTGGTGCCGCCGGTTCCGCCGCCAACTTCAAGAATACGCAACGGCTGGCGGGGCTGACGCGTCTGGACAATGCCGCGTAATACCCCGGCGGCGATTTGGTTGAAATAGCGGCCAAAGCTGAATTCCTGATACAACACCTCCACGCCGTCGGAGGCGCTTTGCGGGAAGATAATCGCCACCGGTTCTTCCGCGCCGCTCATCATGTCATATAACCGATCGCCGGCACGGGCGATGGTGTCGGGAATAGCCTGAAAACCTTCACAATAACCGGCAAGTTCCGTCAGCAGCGATTCCCGCTGTTGATGTTCAATGGGGCGGGCGCGAGCGTATCGCCCGTCGGTGCAGCGGTAATCGCCGTCGACCACGCAGTTATTCAGCAGGCGCTGGAGTAACTGCTGGTAGCGGGGTAGCAGACGTCCACGGCGCATGATGGTCATGGCGTCCACGCCGTTTTCAATGGCATCGCCGGTACAGCGTTGTACCAGTTGATCGACGTAGATGGCGTGCAGTCGCGTGGCGCACTGTTTAAGCGCTTCCAGGCGAGGGAGATCGAGCGCTGTCGCGGCGCGACTCGCCACCTCCAGCCCGGCAGACAGCGCTGCGTCGGCAGGCTCGCAGGCCGGGGAGACGCGCTCTTTCCAGTAACGCTCAGTATCAAACGGATAACATGGCGCAGCGATACGTTGTCCATCGCCCGCCAGCAGGTCGGCCCACGGTTGGGCGACGCCGGCAGCGTAAAGCTGGAGCAGGGCCTGATTGAGGACATCGCTCGACTCTTTGTTACGCCGGGCGCTGGCTATCCAGTATGCGTTATCGCGGTATTCGCGTTGCCCGGAAGCAACCAACTGGGCATCGGGCCCCATCTCAAGAAAAACGCGGGCGCCGAGCTGATGCGCCACCTGAATACTCTGGATAAAACGCACCGGCTGGCGCATGTGTCGGCGCCAGTAATCCGCCTGGTTGAGCGTTGACTCATCAATGACGTCGGCGGTGAGCGTGGAAATAAGCGGTATTTGCCCCGGCTCCGCGTGCAGCCCCGCGCAGGCGTCCTGGAACCGATCGAGTATCGGCTCCAGTAAAGCGGAGTGCGCCGCGCCGGTTACGCTCAGGCGACGATAGTTAATGTCATGCTGCGAGAGCGTGGCGCAAAATACCGCGAGGTGGGCTTCCGGCCCGGAAAATACCGTATGTTGCGTACCGTTGTTGGCGGCGAGATCCAGCTCAAACTGGCGAGCCAGCGGCATCAGCGTGTCTTCGTCTGCAAATACCGCCACCATCGCGCCGCTTGCGCACTGCTGCATTAGTGCGCCGCGCCGACAAACCAGTGGCATGACCTGTTCAATCGTATAGTGTCCGCAGACGACGGCAGCGGCAAATTCACCGACGGAATGCCCAATGGCGAAGTCTGGCTTCAGTCCTTCAGCGCGCCAGTGCGCCGCCATCGCGATTTCAAACGCGACAATCGACGGTTGCGCCCAGGCCATATTGTCCAGCAGCGCCGAGTCGGGGTTAAACATCGCTTCGCGCAGTGACGGCGTGAGCATTTCGCTACAGGCGGAAAAACAGCGATCCAGCGTGTCGGCAAACGCCGTTGAGTGCTGGTACATTGTCTGACCCATAGTGCGCCAGTGCGAGCCTTGGCCGGTAAACAGCCACACCTGCTTGCCGCTGGCGCCGTGGCCGCTGTAAACCAGCGCCCCCGATTTCTCACCGGCCCAGGCGCTGAGCGCAGCGGCGGTTTCACGGTTTAATGGCGCCGCCAGGCGGAAGGGAAGATCGAGACGGCGCGCGTGCAGAGCTGTGAAGGCCAGAGAGCTGGCATCCGCATTCTCCCTCAGCGCCCTGGCATAATCCGTCGCCAGCCGCCGCAACGCGCTGTCGCTGGCGGCGCTGAGCAGCAGCGCGGTACTTTTTCTGCCGCTATCCGTATTGGGGAGGCGCGCGTTGAGCGCGTCGGGCAGCGAGGCGACGATCATATGGCAGTTGGTGCCGCCAATACCAAAGGAGGAGACGCCCGCATAGCGCATTTCGTCCTGCCACGCCTGCGCCGACACCGGTATGGTAAAGGGACTCTCTTCAAGCTTCAGCGCCGGGTTGGGGGTGTGAAAATTCAGTAAGGGTGGAATTTGCCCGCGGCTGACTGCCAGAACGGTTTTCAGCAGTCCGGCAATGCCCGCCGCGGTATCCAGATGGCCCATATTACTTTTCACGGAACCGAGCGCACAGCGCTGATCCTGCGGGCGAGGCGCATAGACGTTGCGTAACGCTTCAATTTCAATCGCGTCGCCCAGCGGTGTGCCGGTGCCGTGGGTTTCAATGTAACCTACCTGCCTGTCGTCGATGGCCGCCAGCATTAACGCCTCTTCGATGACCGCCTGTTGCCCTGCGACGGAAGGGGCGGTATAGCCGACCTTTCTGTTGCCGTCGTTGTTGACCGCGCTGGAGAGGATCACCGAGATAATCGGATCGCCTGACAGCAGCGCGTCTCTTAGGCGACGCAGCACCACGCAGCCGAGACCGTTACCGGCCCAGGTGCCCTCAGCCGAGGCGTCAAAAGGACGACAGTGACCATCGGGAGAGAAAATCATTCCGGGCTGGTAGCGGTAGCCCGCCTGCTGAGGGAAAGAGAGCGCCACGCCGCCGGCAACCGCCATATCGGATTCGCCTGCGCGCAGGCTTTCACAGGCCAGATGCACGGCAACCAGCGAACTGGAGCAGGCGGTCTGTACCGATAACGCCGGGCCGTGCAGGTTGAGTTTGTACGCGGCGCGGGTGGCAATATAGTCTTTATCATTGCCCATCAGAGATTGCAGACCCTTTACCTGCGCGACTTCTGTCACGTTCAATGCTTCGCGACCGGGGTAGGTACTCATCCGGGAAGAGGCGAAAACGCCGGTCTTATGGGGGACGGCGCCGGGGGCATAACCGGCATGTTCCAGCGCATGCCAGACCGCCTGCAAAAACAGGCGCTGCTGCGGGTCCATCGACTCCGCTTCCTGTCGCGAATAGCCAAACAGGGTGGCGTCGAAGCAGTCGGCGTTGTCTAACACCGTACCGATATTGACATAATGAGGATCGTCAATGATGGCGGCATCCAGACCGACGGCCAGAAGCTCTTCGCGCGTAAAGCGTCGGCTGCATTCACGACCTTCCAGCAGGTTTTGCCAGAACGTTTCGCCATCCGGCGATTCAGGAAAATGGCAGGCGTAACCGATAACCGCGACAGGTTCGCAGTCCGGGTAGTGTTGAGCGATCGATGCATCAATGGAATCTGCTGTCGGCGCAGAAGAGAAGCGCAAGTTATCCATAATCGGTCCCGTTTCCTAAGATTCACAAAGTCAATGGAACGCTAGGCGTTCGCGATGGCGTTCCGGGGAAAATCAGTTTGCTTCGCGCTATATCCGCCGCTGACGACGGCGAACAGGGCGAGGACGTTTTGTTTTCTCCACCGTGGCGACGCCGGCCAGATAATCGGCCAGGGCAACAGGAGAAGGGTGGGTGAAGAGGTCAAGCAATGTCAGGGTGGAAAATTCGTGACGTTGTAACAAAACGTGCAGTTGCACCAGATTCAGCGATGTTGCACCCGCCTCAAAGAAGTTTTCTGCGGGGGTGACCGACTCGCCAACCACCTCGCGGAAGGCGTCGCAAATCAGGCTGACGGTGCTCTCGTCCGCCGCAATGTGTGGCTGAGAGTGCTCAGGGCATACGCGCGGTGAGCGTTCTGCGCATTGTCCTGCGTGTTCAACGGGAGGCACCAGCGCGCCGAGCGGCAGTTGCCAGCCGCTTTCATCCTCGGCCATTCGGTCTAGCAATGCGCAATACTGTTCAAACTGGCGCTCCACCTGTCCGGCAGGAAACAGCGCGGCGACAAAATCCCAGTTAAAGCGCAGTTCGCCTTCGGATTCATAAACCTGGTGATCGAGCCAGACCTGCGGCGTCTGGGAGATGCCCCAGACCGGTTTGAGCAGATTACGCCGGGCGAGGAAGTTATCCTGCTCAAAGCCCAGCGCGCTGGTAAAGACGACGGGCATCGGAACGGCAGGCACGTTTTGCCGTTGCGCCAGTTGACGCATCACGCGGATGGCCGACACATCGCGGTGGTTGAGGTTCTGGCTCAGCCGCTGCTGTAGTGACTGCGCGCTGTGCAGCCAGCTTTCGCCGGGATGCCAGCTCAGCAACATCAGCGAGGTGAAATCGCCCAGAATCTGGTTGATTTGCGGGTGCAGCGGTCGCCTGTCGAAAAGCGTAAGGTTAAGCGTGAACTCAGGCTGCGCACTCCATGCAGAGAGAACCGTTGACCACACCGACAACAGCACGGCCGACGGGGTGAGATGGGCGTCAGCCGCCCGTTTTTTCAGCCGATGCCAGCGCGTGCTGTCCAGCGCGCCGTTCAGGCGGGCGAAGCGCGGTGTTTCAACCTCCTGAGGCAAGCAGCGCAGCGGCAACGCAGGCGCCGGAGGAATATCATCAAGCTGCGCCTGCCACCATGCCAGAGAATCTGGATTGGGCGACTGTAGCGAGGGTTGTTGCAGATAATCCCTGAAAGTGACGGGCAGCGGCGGAAGCAACTGTTGCGGGTAGCGGTAGCCGTGCTCCAGCTCCGCCAGCAGGATCTGCATGCTCAGACCGTCAAGCAACAGGTTATCCAGACACAGCCACAGGCGGGCGGGCATCCCGTCCACGTATCCGACCTGGAGATCGAATACCGGCCACACTTCGGGGTTGAGTACCTGATGCGCCAGTTTTTCGCGTACCCGCAACGCCTCTTCAGGCGTATGGAGGGTGTGTGCGGGTATCACCCAGGGGCGCGTCTGTTCGAGCACCTGTTGCTGTCCATCACGCACGACGGCGCGCAGCATATCGTGGCGGGCGATTAATCGGTTCCAGACCGTCTCCAGCCGGGTGAGATCCAGATCGGCAATTTCAAATTCAACAAAGAAATGTGAGCCGACGCCGCCCAGGGCAAAGCCTAGCTGACGCCCCACCAGGTAAGCCTGCTGCACGTCGGTAAGCGCAAAGGGCTGGTAGCGATCTTCAGGGGAGTGGACGAATGGTTGTTCGACCGGGACGTCGGTTTTCCGCAGCGTGGCGGCAAAATCCGCCAGCCGGGGATGATTAAACAGGTCGCTTAATTGCGCTTCATAACCTGCCTGATGAAGTTGCCCGGTCAGGCGGGTCGCCAGCAGGCTATCTCCGCCTTGCTGGAAGAAGTCGGTTTCTCTGGTGACATTGCCAGTCGATAAGAGTTGCTGCCAGAGGGTGGCAACCTGTTTTTCAATGTCGCCTTGGGGTAAATCCGCTTCGGCCTGGTTTTCCGCTTCAGGGGTATGACGACGCTTCAGCCCCTGATAATCAATTTTCCCGTTAGCCGTCAGCGGTAAGGCGTTGAGGAAGACGATCCGTTGCGGCACCATCCACCCCGGCAGACGCCCGGCGAGGGCGGCCTGAAGTTGCCGGGGATCGCGGCGCACATGCCTGTCAGGACATTGTACGAGGAAGCGTTGTAACCCCGCGACCTCATCGCCATGCTGACAATTGAAGGCGGCTGCGCTAAATAATGCCGCCCAGTCGGCGCTGTTATGCAGCAAGGCCTCCGGCTGCCCATCGGTTAACAGAAGCGTGCTGAGCAAGGCGGACGGCGTTAACTGGCGAAACTCCATCACGTAGAGCAGCGCGCCGGGAACGGCAAGCTGTTGTAATGTTGCAAGGAGCCCGGGATCTTCCGGCAGCAGACGATGCAGGGCGTTATTAAGCCAGATAATGTCCGCCGAGTGAGCGTGCGCCGCCAGCGTGTCTGCATTCCAGGGAGACAGACGAGTGCCAGGCCAGGGGGCGAGCCTCTGCCGGGCGCTCAGCAGCATCTCCTGGCTCTGCTCAAGCCCGACATACTCAATCTGTCCGGCGTTGAGCTGTGCTAACAGCGATTCTGCGGCGCGGCCAGTGCGGGTTCCCACCTCAAGCAGGCGTACCGGGCGCTGTAAGCGCTGTGCAAGCTGTTGGCAAATTGTCGCCAGTTCCTGAATATACGGGGCGCTGGCCGGATGGTTGAAGGCCAGGCTTTCCGGCGACCACTGCGCGTCGTTCAGTAACGACAGTTCGTCACGGGCGCCGCGAAGAATCTGCGATAACGTTAAATCATGTCCGCTGAAGTGCGGGTGCTCATTCTCGCGTTCTTCACCAGCGCAGACCTGATAACCTTCAGCAGCGGGCTTCAGTCGCCGTTGCGTCACCAGAAATGCTAACCAGCGTTCCACCACGGCCTGCCAGCGCGGCTGGATAGCGAGTGAGTTCATCAGGGGGAGAGGATCGGCGCCAGCGGTGTGACCCGGCTTCAGTTTTAACAGGCGATGCTGAAGGAAATCGGCTACCTGTTCTGCGGAGATCTCTGGCGAGATGGCGCAACAGGGCAATGTTCCTGCAAGCGTGTGCCACGCCTGCGGCAGTGCCGGGTCCCGATGATCGGTAACGCAAAAAGCCTCGCCCTGAGGAACCACGTATGCCGCCAGCGTTTTTTCTTTTTCGCCGATCGCCAGAACGGTTGCTTGTTTCACCCCCGCCAGCTGGCTGAGCGCGCTTTCGATTTCGCCCAGCTCGATGCGATATCCTCCGACTTTGACCTGCTTGTCGCGACGACCGAGGAACTCGATTGTGCCATCTGGCCAGTAGCAGCCGAGATCGCCGGTGCGATACCAGCGCTCGTCCTGGAGCGTCAAAAATTGCTGCTCGCTGCGCAGGGGATCGTTGAAATAGCCTTCCGCGACCCCGATGCCGCCAATCCATAATTCGCCCGGCACCCAGTCAGGGCAGTCCCGGCCCAGTTCATCCACCACCCGGTAGCGTTGGTTGGTTAGCGGAAAACCGTAAGGGATGGAACGCCAGTGGACAGGAACGTCGTGAATTTCGCAGGCGTTAGACCAGATAGACGCCTCGGTGGCGCCGCCCATCGCGATAAATTGTCCTTGTGGCCGGAAGGCCCGATAACGGGCGGGGAGGTCAAGCCCGATCCAGTCGCCGGAAAGCATCACTGCGCGCAGGTTTTCCGGCGTGGCGTCGGCGAAACCTTCACACCAGGTCAGCAGCATATCGAACAGCGCCGGGACGCTGTTCCAGAGCGTGACCTGATGGCGCTGGATCAGCTCACACCATGCGTGAGGATCGCGCCGTTGATTTTCCATCACCATCACCAGCGCGCCGCCCGCACGCAGTACGCCAAAAATGTCGTAAACCGATAAATCAAAATGCAGGGCGGAGAGGGCCAGCACCCTGTCATGTGGGCCAACCTGATAGCGGGTATTGATATCGCAACAGGTGTTAAGCGCTCCCCGGTGAGAAATGACTACCCCTTTCGGCGTGCCGGTTGAGCCGGAGGTGTAGATAATGTAGGCCGGTTGCGTGGGGGCGCGTACCACCGGGTTGGCGATTGGCTCCGCCTCAATGGTCTGCTGCCAGGCAAGAACGGGAATATCGTCTGACCAGACGCTGGCGTCGTGCTGGCAAATGAGCACCAGCCGGACGCTGGCGTCAGCGTAGATTTTCTCGCGCCGTGCGGCAGGCTGGTCCAGCGAAACCGGAACGTAAACCGCCCCGGCCAGCAGGACGGCCAGAACCGCAACAAGTTGTCCTGCGCCTTTCGACATCGTGATAGCCACATTATCGCCGGGCTGAACCCCGCACTCGATTAACCTGCCTGCGCAACGGCGGGCATAGTCTGTCAGCTCATGATAATTCCACTGATAACGCATGTCCGTTACCGCCAGCGCCTGCGGCTGTTGCAGAGCGATACGGAAAATGCCTTCATGCAGCAAGCCTTCGGGAATGGGGGCGCCGGTGGCGTTGAGCCGTTCGCGTATCGCGTGCTGGCTGGCGGGCATCATATCTGCGAACGGCTTTTGCCAGGCGCTTTCGTCATCGCAGAGTTGGTTAATCAACTGGCAGTAGGCGTCGAACAATGTTTCGACTAACGCCGGAGGGAACAGCGAGTCGTTGCTGTCCCATTGCAGCCAGACCTCGCCGTGATGCTCGAACGCCAGATGATCTATCCAGACCTGCGGCGTTTGCGAGATGCCCCATTCCGGCTCGCCCAACGGCGATTCTGCGCGGCTGCTGTAGAGGGAACGCCCCAGATTGCTGGTAAATACCACCGGGGCGCCGTGGGGGTAGCGCTGCTGGCGTTTGAGTTCACGGAGTAATTCGACGCCGGACCAGTGGCGATGCTCCCAGTCCTCCGTAAACGTGAGCTGGTTTTTACGCGCCAGGTTGCTGACGGTATCGCCGTCGCAGGCGGTATCCAGCAGAAGAATATTGGTGAAGTCGGCAAGCATCGTGCCAACCGCCGGGTGCAGCGGCTGGCGGTCGAATAAGGTGATGTTAAGCAGCAGACGCGTCAGGCCGCCCCAGCGAGCCAGCACGGCAGAAAAACAGGTCGCCAGCGCCATTGTTGGCGTCACGCCATATTCGCCGGCCCGGTTGCTAAAGGCGTGCCAGCGTGTTGCCGGAACAATCATGCGGCGCCGGGTATTACGGACTTCGCGCAGCGTGGCGGGTTCGCAGACCAGCGGCAAGACGGGCGCGGGGGGAAGCGTCGATGCTTTCGCCAGCCAGTAAGCGCGCGCGTCGTCTCTCAGTGGTTGATTGATCTTCTGCTGGTGCAGCAAATACGAGCGGAAATCATAGCGGGTGTCGATAGCCGACAGCGATTCTCCGGCCAGCAGGGCATTAAGCTCATCGAAGAAAAGCGTAAAGCTGGAGGCATCCATAATCAGCAGGTCAATATTGACATGGAGGCGGTGGCGATTGTCCGGCAAGAGCGTCAGCTGAAAATCAAACGTTTCGCCGATCTCCACGCGTAAAAGACGGTGGCTCAGGCGCTGGCGCAGTGCGTCCAGATAGGCCTGGCGGCTTTCAGCGTCGTTATGGCGTAAATCATGAACGGTGACGCCGTTCCAGTAAGGTTGCGGTAGCCAGACCTGCTGCCCGTCGGGGCGAAAGGCGATATGCAGCATTGGGTGGCGTTGCAGCAAGGTCGTGATGGCCTGCTCCAGCTGCGACGCCGTCAGACAATGGCCTTCAAACTCCTGATACAGGTGGCAACCCACACCGCCAAGCGTCTGCCCCGGCATGCGGCCCGTCAGGTAGGCGTGCTGTACCTGCGTCAATGGGAAGGGGGTACTTTCGGTCATATTCGGCCAGGATGATTCGTCGGGCAGCGTTTCTTCTTCCGCGTTCTCCGGCGACCGGCTGAGCATTAACTGGTTCCATGCCGCCAGCGTGGGGGCGGCATACAGCTCGCGAAGGGTAAGGCGGTAGCCATTTTTACGAAACCAGTGTAACCATCTCATCAATCTTATTGAATCCAGGCCAGCCTGGATTAGATTGCTCTCTTCATGTAACTGCTGCGGCGTTAAATTCAGTTCCTGTATAAGCCGCTCGCGTAATTGTTGGTAATCAGCCGCGTGGCGGTTGTCCGGTAACAGCGAATCCTGAGATGGTGCGCCAGAAATCATTCTTCCCCCTGATGGCACGTTTTACCGAAAAGCATTGCTCATATGAGAATAATAATTATTAACAATTAGATGCTACCCGAAACGGGTTTATTTATGCCCGTTTCGGGTTAGTAACAGGCGGAAAGAACAGAGGCCCGGATGGGGTATCCGGGCCTCTGTCAGGGAGGAATTTAGGGGGGCGCGACCCCGGTTACATCACGCGTTTAAAGGTCGAAGGTGTTACGCCAAACTGTTTCTGGAAGGCGGCAGAGAAATGGCTGGCGTTGGCATAGCCCAGATCGGCCGCCACCGTCATGACGGAGGTATTGCCGTTAGCCAGGCGTCTTCTGGCTTCCTGCATTCGTTCAGCCTGAAACAGGCCATAGACGCTGTTGTTGAACAGAACGCGGAAGCCTCGCTTAATTTTGAGAACGCTCAGACCGGACTCTCTGGCCAGCTCCGCGACGCCCGGCGCTTGCGTCAGATCAGCCAGCAGCAGATCCTTCGCCCGCAGCAGTTTCTGACGTTCCATCGGGTTGAAGTGGCAGGAGAGGCAACTGGCGTCTTCACGATGTTCATCCAGCACCAGACTGAGCATGACCAGACTTTGCCCCTGCAACCATAGCGTCGACGGCTTTTGTTCATGACTGAAGCCGCCGTGCATGCGCATCAGCGCGTGACGCAAGGCCTGAGCCGTTAAGTGGGTTTCAGCATTACAACGCTGCTGCTGGCAACAGCAGTGTGAGTCGATCTTATTCTTAATGACCGTGCTAATATTCGGCACCCATAGCGCGAGGGTTTCAGGGCTGAAGGAGAGGGTAATGCTCTCGAATCGGCCACAATAGGAGGCGCTGCCACGGCAGTCTGGCGTATGGGTAATGTAATGGCGATTGCGCGCAAGCTCCCAGTCGGTGTGGCGCCGGAGCCCCTGAATCGCAAAGCGCGATGTGCCTTCCAGGATGCACGAGAAGTTAATCCTGCCCAGATCGTCGTGTAGCTGCAACGTCTCAGGCCGCGCAAAATGGCCCCTCCAGAGCAAAATATCCATACCTTCCTGCAACGAACAGCGCAGCAGTTCACACTGAGCAGGAATATTGCCATCGTTTGCAGGTTTCCCGACCACCAACTGGTGAATAGAGATTTCAGATTGCGTTTGCGGTGACTCCGTCATGACCTGGTTATCTCCCTGTGGCTTAGACCAATGCGGGTATAAATAGAACCGAATGGGGTAGATGAGTTATTGATAATAGTTATTATTCACATTAATTATCAGAACACCACCCTGAATTGTCGTTTTTGGCGTCCGTAAAAATTCATCAGGAAATTCAGTTACTCCCATGTCATCTCAATCATCCAATACTGAATCGCTGTCCCGATTTCCTCTCTGGCAGGTGATTACACCGGTTCGCAGGAAGGTTATTTTAGCTATGGCGCTGGCGGGGCTGGCGGCATTAACCAGCCTGGGGGCGCTCCTTTTTCTGGCGTGGAGCCTGCGCGACATTCGCGCGACGCCTGACGCTATTCCGGCCTGGCCGCTGGGCGGCGTGATCGGCTGCGTGGTCTTAACTTTTGTTCTGCGCTTACAGGCGTTCAACACCTCTCATTACGCGGCTTTTCATCTGGAGAACATTCTGCGCAGCAGGTTAGCCCGTAAAGCATTGCAGCTTCCGCCTGGCGTGTTACAGCAAATGGGTAGCGGGTCAGTGGCGAAAGTGATGCTGGATGACGTGAAGTCACTGCATATTTTTGTGGCCGACAGCACGCCGCTCTATGCCCGCGCGATCATCATGCCGCTGGCGACAATCGTTATCTTGTTCTGGCTGGATTGGCGACTGGCAATCGCGACGCTGGGGATACTGGCGTTTGGCTCGGTTGTTCTCGTGCTTGTCCGCCAGCGTTCGGAAGATATGGCTCAGCGTTATCATAAGGCGCGCGAGCAGGTCAGTGCGGCGGTTATTGAGTTCGTGCAGGCCATGCCCGTGGTGAGAACGTTTGATAGCGGCAGCACCAGTTTTTTGCGTTATCAACGCGCCCTTGAAGAGTGGGTCGATGTGCTCAAAACCTGGTATCGCAAAGCCGGTTTTTCAGCGCGTTTTTCCTTCTCGATTCTGAATCCTCTCCCGACCCTGTTTGTCCTGATCTGGTCGGGATACGGCCTGTTGCACTATGGCAGTTTCGATTTTATCGCGTGGGTGGCCGTTTTACTGCTGGGCAGTGGAATGGCCGAAGCCGTAATGCCAATGATGATGCTCAATAACCTGGTCGCGCAAACGCGTTTAAGCATTCAGCGTATTTATCAGGTTCTCGCGATGCCGGAGTTATCGCTGCCGCTGTCTGACCAGCAGCCGCAAGAGGCGAGCATTACCTTTGAGCAGGTGAGCTTTCATTATCCGCAAGCGCGTACTGGCGCCGCGTTGCAGGAGGTGAGCTTTCATGTACCTGCCGGGCAAATTGTGGCGCTGGTCGGGTCAAGCGGCGCCGGAAAAAGCACCGTGGCGCGCTTGCTGCTGCGTTACGCCGACCCGGACAAAGGCCATATCCGTATTGGCGGCGTGGATCTGCGCGATATGCAGACGGACACCCTGATGAAGCAACTCTCGTTTGTGTTTCAGGACAACTTCCTTTTTGCCGACACGATAGCCAATAACATTCGTCTGGGCGCGCCGGATACGCCGCTGGAGGCGGTAATAGCGGCGGCCAGAGTGGCGCAGGCCCATGATTTTATTAGCGCGCTGCCAGAAGGTTACAACACGCGAGTCGGGGAACGCGGGGTATTTCTCTCCGGCGGCCAGCGGCAGCGCATCACTATCGCCCGGGCGCTTTTGCAGGATCGCCCCATCCTGGTGCTCGATGAGGCGACGGCGTTTGCTGACCCGGAAAACGAAGCGGCGCTTATCAAGGCGCTCGCGGCGGCCATGCGCGGCCGGACGGTAATCATGGTCGCGCATCGTCTTTCAATGGTGACTCAGGCCGATGTGATATTGCTGTTTTCCGACGGACAGCTCAGGGAAATGGGGAACCATACGCAACTGTTGGCGCAGGGCGGCCTGTATCAACGGCTCTGGCAACACTATCAGCAGGCGCAGCATTGGGTGCCGGGTGGAACACAGGAAGAGGTGGTGGAAAATGAAAGACAATAATCCTGCGGATAACCTGTCCTGGCGCGTCATCTGGCGCCAGCTTATCTCCAGCGTTGGCAGTCAGGCCAGGATGCTGCGGCGCAGTATGCTGGCGCTGTTGCTGGCGGCATTCATGCAGGGGATCGCCTTTGCCTGTCTTTATCCGATCATTGATGCGCTGTTACGGGGAGACGCGCCGCAACTTCTCAACTGGGCTGTGGCCTTCAGCGTCGCCGCGATTGTGACGCTGGCGCTACGCTGGTATGGCCTGGGCTTTGAATACCGTGGTCATCTGGCGCAGGCCACCCATGAGTTGCGCCTGCGACTTGGCGAGCAGTTACGCCGCGTGCCGCTGGAGAAGCTCCAGCGTGGCAGGGCGGGCGAAATGAACGCCTTGCTGCTGGGCAGCGTGGATGAAAACCTCAATTATGTTATTGCGATAGCCAATATTTTGCTGCTCACCATTGTCACGCCGCTAACGGCGTCGCTGGCGACATTGTGGATAGACTGGCGGCTGGGGCTGGTGATGTTGCTGATCTTCCCTCTGCTGGTGCCGTTTTATTACTGGCGCCGCCCGGCGATGCGGCGACACATGCAGACGCTGGGGGAAGCGCACCAGCGGCTGAGCGGCGATATCGTTGAATTTGCTCAGGGGATGATGGTATTGCGCACCTGCGGCAGCGATGCCGATAAAAGCCGGGCGTTGCTGGCGCATTTCAATGCGCTGGAAAACTTACAGACCCGCGCTCACCGCCAGGGCGCTGGCGCTACGATGCTGATCGCCAGCGTCGTGGAGTTGGGCCTACAGGTGGTGGTGTTATCCGGGATCGTCTGGGTGGTGACGGGCACTCTGAACCTCGCCTTTTTGATTGCCGCCGTCGCGATGATTATGCGCTTCGCAGAACCGATGGCGATGTTTATCAGCTACACCTCGGTTGTGGAACTGATCGCCAGCGCCCTGCAACGGATTGAGCAGTTTATGGCGATAGCACCGCTTCCCGTCGCAGAGCAAAGCGAGATGCCGGAACGTTACGATATCCGCTTTGACAACGTCAGCTATCGCTACGAAGAAGGCGGCGGTCACGCGCTTAATCATGTTTCTTTGACGTTCCCGGCAGCCAGTATGAGCGCGCTGGTGGGCGCCTCCGGCGCAGGCAAAACCACGGTCACTAAACTGTTAATGCGCTATGCCGATCCGCAGCAAGGGCAGATTTCTATTGGCGGCGTCGATATTCGCCGCCTGACGCCGGAACAGCTCAATAGCCTGATTTCTGTTGTTTTCCAGGATGTCTGGCTGTTTGATGACACGCTGCTGGCGAATATCCGTATCGCGCGCCCACAGGCGACGCGACAGGAGGTGGAAGAGGCTGCCCGCGCGGCGCAGTGCCTTGAGTTTATTTCCCGTCTTCCGCAAGGCTGGCTGACGCCAATGGGGGAGATGGGCGGCCAGCTATCGGGCGGCGAGCGCCAGCGGATTTCCATTGCCAGAGCGTTATTGAAAAACGCGCCGGTCGTCATTCTCGATGAACCGACCGCCGCGCTGGATATTGAAAGCGAGCTGGCGGTGCAAAAAGCGATCGATAACCTGGTTCACAACCGGACGGTAATTATCATTGCTCACCGTTTATCTACCATTGCCGGGGCCGGAAACATTCTGGTGATGGAAGAGGGACAGGGGGTTGAGCAGGGTACTCATGCGCAATTGCTCTCTCATCATGGACGTTATCAGGCGCTGTGGCAGGCGCAAATGGCCGCGCGCGTGTGGCGCGAGGACGGGGCTTCCGCGTCTGGAGAGTGGGTGCATGAGTGATGTTCAGTCGAATGTGAAACCGCTGACGTTGACGACCGGGCGGGTGATTTTTGCTATTGCCGGCGTCTATGTGACGCAGAGCCTGGTATCGGCACTGTCTATGCAGTCCTTACCCGCGCTGGTGCGCGCTGCTGGCGGTTCGCTGGCGCTTGCCGGTGCGACAACCCTGTTCATGCTGCCCTGGGCGCTGAAGTTTATTTGGGCGCCGTGGATCGAACGCTGGCGGCTTCCGCCCGGTAGCCAGGAACGCCGTTCCCGCATGATAATCCTGCGTGGTCAGGTCGCGTTAGCGGCGATCCTGATGATTGCCGCAGCGATTGGCTGGTTTGGGCGAGAAGGGGGATTTCCCGATACGCAAATCGTCGCGTTATTTGTTCTGTTTATGGTGGCAGGCACGGTCGCCTCCACCATTGATATCGCCAGCGACGGCTTTTGCGTCGATCAACTGACCCGCGCGGGTTACGGCTGGGGAAACAGCGTGCAGGTCGGCGGCAGCTATCTGGGGATGATGTGCGGCGGCGGGGTGTTTCTGATGCTGTCGGCAGCATCCGGCTGGCCTGTCGCCATGCTGATGATGGCGGTGCTGATTATGGCGCTGTCACTCCCGCTGTGGCGCATTACGGAGCCGACGCGAACAGCGACTATCCCGCATGTTCCGGCGTTAGGTTATGCGCTAAGGAGGAAACAGGCGCGCCTGGGCTTACTGCTGGTATTGATGCTGAATTCAGGCATGCGGTTTGTGCTGCCTCTTCTGGCGCCGCTGTTGTTGGATCATGGGTTGAGCATGTCAGCGTTGGGCGCGCTGTTCAGCGGCGGCAATATTGCAGCGGGCATAGCAGGAACGCTGGCTGGGGGATTGCTGATGAAATACACCTCACCCGGCAGAGCGCTGTTGACGGCTTATGGCGTCCAGGGGATCGCGCTGCTGGCGGTGGTGATGACGCTCATGATGGCGCCGGGTCATCTGCTGCTGCCGATTCTCCAGTGTCTGGTCATTGTCCAGTCCATTTCGCTGGCCTGCGCGCTGGTCTGTCTTTACGCCACGCTGATGTCGCTTTCATCGCCTTTGCAGGCCGGTGTCGACTTCACCCTCTTTCAATGTACTGACGCGGCAATCGCCATTCTGGCTGGCGTTATCGGCGGCGTTGTTGCTCAACATTTTGGCTATGCGGCCTGCTTCCTGTTTGCCGGGGCATTCACGTTGCTGGCGGCGTGGGTTGCTTATATCCGGCTGCATTCGGCAAGAGAACTGATGACAAGCGCAATTGATTGATCCGGGAATAACACAGAGAGGTAAGGGATGAAAATCAGTGAATTTCTACACCTGGCGTTACCAGGGGAACAATGGCTGCCGACGATTTCTGGCGTTTTACGCCAGTTCGCAGAAGAAGAGTGTTATGTCTATGAGCGTCAACCCTGTTGGTATTTAGGCAAAGGGTGCCAAGCACGGTTGCACATTAATGCCGATGGAACGCAGGCGACATTTATTGATGATGCCGGGGAGCAAAAATGGGCGGTGGATTCCATTGCCGACTGCGCGCGTCGTTTTATGGCGCATCCTCAGGTGAAAGGACGTCGGGTATATGGACAGGTTGGGTTCAACTTTGCGGCGCATGCGCGGGGGATTGCCTTTGACGCCGGGGAGTGGCCGCTGCTGACGTTAACCGTTCCCCGTGAAGAACTTATTTTTGAAAAGGGAAATGTCACCGTTTATGCGGACTCCGCCGACGGGTGCCGACGTCTGTGCAAGTGGGTAAAAGAGGCCAGTACAACGACGCAGAACGCACTACTGGCGGTGGATACCGCCCTCAATGGTGAGGCATATAAACAACAGATTGCGCGCGCCGTTGCGGAGATCCGCCGTGGCGAGTATGTCAAAGTGATTGTCTCGCGCGCCATTCCCCTGCCATCGCGGATTGATATGCCCGCCACGCTGTTATACGGGCGACAGGCAAACACGCCTGTGCGCTCGTTTATGTTCCGTCAGGAAGGACGCGAAGCGCTGGGCTTTAGCCCGGAACTGGTGATGTCAGTGACGGGCAATAAAGTGGTCACTGAACCGCTTGCGGGCACCCGCGATCGCATGGGAAACCCGGAGCATAATAAGGCGAAAGAGGCAGAACTGCTGCACGACAGTAAAGAGGTGCTTGAGCATATCCTTTCTGTCAAAGAAGCTATTGCTGAACTGGAGGCCGTTTGCCAGCCGGGCAGCGTGGTGGTTGAGGATTTAATGTCGGTTCGCCAGCGCGGCAGCGTTCAGCATCTGGGGTCTGGCGTGAGCGGTCAGCTTGCGGAGAACAAGGATGCCTGGGATGCGTTTACCGTGCTGTTTCCGTCGATTACCGCCTCAGGCATCCCTAAAAACGCTGCCCTGAACGCGATTATGCAAATTGAGAAGACGCCGCGAGAGCTTTATTCCGGCGCAATTCTGCTGCTGGACGATACGCGCTTTGATGCGGCGCTGGTCCTGCGTTCCGTATTTCAGGACAGCCAGCGCTGCTGGATACAGGCGGGGGCGGGAATCATCGCGCAATCTACGCCGGAACGCGAACTGACGGAAACCCGGGAGAAATTAGCGAGCATTGCGCCCTATTTAATAGCGTCGGAGTAACTGTTTTCTAACTTCACAACCAGACTGTCCAAAGACAATTGAGTCGCTCTCTGATTCATCTGTGACTTTACTGCCTTCTTTTGTGAGTTTTTCATTATGAAGTTGACACGAGCCTATATAGAACCACCTCCTGTGGAGGTGGTGTTAATTTGCCAGAGTATGGGGGTTCGTTAGCATACTATGGTGATACACTTATTTTTACCTACTGTATAAGGCGGTAAATAAGATTCACGGCATTCATCCAGATAATCCGACCACCATTGCATCATCGCCTTGCGGGCTTCCAGGTGTTCTGCCTTGTGAATATAAGCCATGCGCACGGTATTGCGCTCCTGATGACTCATCTGGCGTTCTACTGCGTCCTTTGCCCATAAACCCGATTCCATCAGCGCACTGCATGCCATCGCCCGAAAGCCGTGGCCACAGATATCCTTTTTCGTGTCGTAGCCCATCACCCGCAGTGCCTTATTGACCGTATTTTCACACATTGGCTTATATGGGTTATGGTCGCCGGAGAAGACCAGTTCATTATTACCGGTGATATCTTTAATCTGTTTCAGAATGGCGATGGCCTGTTCTGAGAGCGGGACGATATGCGGCATTCGCATTTTGGCCCCGCGCCCGGAATAACGCACGCCAATAATGGGTTCTCGCGTCGCGGGTATCGTCCAGACTCGGTTTGTGAAATCAATCTCTGACCAGCGGGCGAAACGCAGTTCACTGGAGCGAATGAACACATGCAGCATCAGCAGGACGGCAAGCCGGGTAAGTTCGCGGCCCTGATGATATGCCTCAATACGTTCAAACAGTTCAGGCAGCCGCTCCAGTGGCAGGGAAGGATAGTGCCGTCTGACAGGAGGTGTGGTCACGCCGCCAAGGTTTGCTGCCGGGTTCGTATCGATTAACCCCTGATGGACCGCATGGCGCATTATGTTACTCAGGTGCTGCCGCGTGCGGGACGCAACTTCCAGCAGACCTTTTTCCTCGATCCCTTTCAGCAGGTCAATGAAATTACGGGGTTTAAGTTCTGATACAGGCAGGTTCCCGATAACCGGAAAGATGTGATTGTTCAGGCTGGCAAGCAGACGGTCAGCGGTGTTCTGCGACCATTTCCGGTTACTTTTATGCCACGCCAGCGCCACGTTTTTAAAAACTTTATCCGGTGTTCGTGAGCCACGTTCAGCAGCCCGCTGCTGTACCGGGTTGATATTCAGCGCCAGCATTTTACGGACACCTTCACGCTGCTGTCGCGCATCAGAGAGGGAGACGGCAGGATAGGCACCCAGCGCTATGCGGGATTCTTTACCGTTAATACGGTACTTGAGATACCAGTGACGTGAGCCACCCGGCTTGACCAGCAGATACAGACCGTGGGAATCGGAGACTTTAAGGGGTTTATCAGAAGGCTTGAGAGTGCGGATTTTCGCGTCGGTAAGGGACATATGGGGGTCACTCCATTATCGAACTAACCTGACCCCAGATTTGACCACCAATTTTTCCCGATGCGGAGGGTAAAATCAAAATGCACCGGGAAGACTTTTCACGCTAACCTGTTGAACCAACTTCATATAATGATTCGCAAGGATGCATGAAAACAGGAAATTGGCTCCTCTGACTGGACTCGAACCAGTGACATACGGATTAACAGTCCGCCGTTCTACCGACTGAACTACAGAGGAATCGTTGGAACGAGGCGAATATTAATGGCAGCCCCTGTGGGTGTCAACCGCTAAAAACACATTTGTATTCAACTGGCTAGCAAAGCGGCAAAGCGATCGTGATTTAAGCAGATTCCGGTGCCTGCTGCGCCAGACGCGCCAGCGGATCCTGATGGTAAAACTGCTGCAGGTGGCGATACATGGCCGGAAAACGGCTGGCGAGCAGGTCGGGGGCGCTGAAAAAGTACTCTGACAGCACGGCAAAACATTCCGCCGGATCGCTGGCGGCATAAGGATCGAGGGTCGCGGCCTGTTCACCCACCAGCTCCACTTCCGCCTCAATCTCAGCCATCGCCTGCAGTAAATCTTTCTCCCAGCTGGCCACATCGCGCAGCGCGATGGCCGGGATGCCGCTGGTGTAACCGCTGCCGCGCGCGTCGAGCTTGTGCGCCACTTCGTGGATCACCAGGTTGTAACCAGAGAGATCGTATGAGTCCTGGATGTCCAGCGCGTTCAGCACCACCGGTCCCTGCGTCCAGCTCTGGCCGGCATGCACGGCCGGCGCGTGGTGCACCAGGCCGCTGTCGTCCTCCCAGCGATCGTCAACGCTGAACGGCTCCGGGTAGATCAGCACTTCGTGGAAGCCGTCAAGCCATTCCAGACCCAGCTTCAATACCGGCAGGCAAAACAGCAACGACAGGCGAGCCAGACGCAGTTCGCTGAGTTCCAGACCCTGCAGCGGAGTGATTTTTTTCTGCAGCAGGAAGCGTTGCGCCAGCGCTACCAGCGCCTGCTGTTCGTCGCTGTTCAGCAGAGAAAAGATCGGCTGCCCCAGCGCCTGTTGCCAGGGCAGGGCAGTCACGGCAGCATCTTTTTGTGCACGCCACGGCCATTTGATCATTGCGTCACTCACTCTGCAGGGCGGAAATCATATCCTGACGCGGCAGACGATAAATTGCCAGCGTGGAATCAAAGCCGCTTATTCAACCTGTTAGCGGCGGATTTGTCTGTGACAGGGATTGCAAACTGGCAAGGTGGGAAAGGGGCGCGCTGTGCCGCCGGCAAGGGGCAAGGGCTGGTGACTCACTGAATCGCGCAAAAGACGACGCCCTCTTCCGTGCGGAAGAGGGCAAACGGTTAGCCTTCACGCTCCACACGCTGGAATGCGATGACCCAGACCCAGGGATTCACCTCCCAGCTGGTGGCGCCGTACTGCTTCTGCCACGCCTTGCGGTAAGCTTCTTTCGGCGATTCGGAATTCATGTTCATCGTGAAGAAATTATTGAGGAAGTGCGAATCGGTCTGCACGCCTTCCGCCATGATGTCGTCTTCGCTGATGTCCTGAATTTTCTCCGCGCGTACCGCCGTGATTTCCAGATCGATGCGGCTGGCCCAGCGCGGCATATGGATGGCGGTCTGCCAGCCAAACTGCTCGGCGACCTGTTGATTTTCTTCCTGTTGTCCAAGTTCATGGCTGTCGGCACGATACTGGCAAAATGCCGGATTGCGGAACGGCAGTGGATCGCGCTCGTATTCCGCCAGCTGCGCCTCAGGCACAATCGGACCCCGCCAGGTTTCACGCACCCACAGGCGATCGCCGACCTGGCCAAACGGGCACTGGGCGCCAATGTCCGCCATCGACATCAGCTTATAGCCATGCAGATGATTAGCGCTGACATCAAACGCGTGCACGCCTTCATGATGATCCTGTCCCGGGCCAAACGCCTGAGTTTTCATAATGCGCCGGGTCTGAGTTTGCTGGCCAACCAGCAGGGCGCGCACCCGCTGTTCGGAAAAAAGAATCGGCCGTTCTTTCATTATGTACCTCATGTTGTATCACGTACCCGGAGAACTTCGACGAAACATCCGTATCCTCGGATGAGAGCATTAGCATAATGGGTTTGAATCAATTTGCTTAATAATTTGTCGCCTTATTATCGGGCAATAACTGCCGCTTCCGGTATTAAAAATGGCTCATAAGCAAACAGTGTGCTGACGAAGGCTTCGGGTACAGGTGAGAGCCGTAAATTTCCCCTATACAGTACGTTATAACGGTCGCAATGGGAATCTTTTCAGATTATGTCGCTATGCAAAGGGGCGATTTAATGCTGGGGTTGCGACAGGCTAAACTGGACCTTTGGCGATGCTGAAAATTCACCCAGTGGGAAATGCATCACCGAAATTAAACAGAGTGGCTTAACTAAAACAGGTTAAGGAAATACTGAAAACCGTATCGCGGCTGGGCAAGCGGCATTAACAGCGCTATAACATGATCGGGATCGCATTTTTTTGCGCTGGACATCCGGGAAGGGTGTAAAGAAAGTGTCATCACCGGGCCGCTATGATGGGCGCAAGCCGTACCCGGTGCGAAATAATAGCAATAACAGGAGAAGCACGATGTCACTGACCCATTGGCAACACCGTTACGAAAGCTGGCTGCAGCTGAACTGGCTGCACGATGATAAAGCCCATGATATCGCGCACCTGCGCCGCGTCTGGATGAGCGCGGCCCGCATTATGCAAAACACCAATGCCGATTCGCTGGTGGTGCTGACCGCCTGCTATTTTCACGATGTGGTGAACCTGCCGAAAAACCATCCGGAACGCCATCTGGCTTCGACTTACGCGGCGGAAGAGACGCGCCGCATTCTGCAACAGGATTTTCCGGACTTCCCCTCAGCGCTGCTGGACAGCGTGGCGCATGCGGTGCAGGCCCACAGTTTCAGCGCCCGCATTACGCCAAAAACGTTAGAAGCGAAGATCGTTCAGGACGCCGATCGTCTCGAATCATTAGGCGCGATTGGCCTTGCGCGCGTTTTCTATACCGCAGGTGCGCTGGGACGGCCGTTGTTCGACAGCGACGATCCGCTGGGTAAAGATCGTGAACTGGATGACGTAAAGTGGACGCTGGATCATTTCCAGAAGAAACTGCTGAGCCTGCCGCAGACCATGCAGACGGAAACCGGCCGTCTGCTGGCGGAACACAACGCCGATTTTCTCGTCCGCTATATGGCGAAGCTGTGCGCCGAACTGCAGGGCAATCTGACCGATATTGATGAGTCCGTGTTACGCGATTTCAGTCCCATACCGGCACAATATTAAATTTTTATGACAGTCTGTTAACTTTCATCTGCTTCCGCTACGTTGTTGTAAATCAAGAGGGAGTGTGAAGATGACCGAGACCGTTAACTTAACCATTAAAATTGACCCGGCGCTGAAAGAGCACATTAAACAGTTAGCCGCTGATAACCAAATCTCCATGAGCCAGGAGATCGTTAACCGCCTGCAGGCCAGTTTAGATGCCGTTGAGCCACCGGCCGTCGACAGCCTGCATACCGAAGAGGCGGGCGATCAACTGAGCGCCGCCGAGCTGAAGCAGGTGCGTGCACTGCTGAAGAAAAGTAAGAAAAAGAAATAACACCAAAACCCGTCGCTGACGGGTTTTTTCTTTCTGCACCTTAGCTAACGCGGAACTGCTGCGCGCGCTGCGTCAGTCGCGCTGAAAGTTCACTCAGCTGCGCCGCTGCCTGCACCTGCTGGTCAGTCAGGGCTTCGTTTTGCTGGAGCTGAAGACTCATTTCCACCACTTCCCGGGCAATTTTGCTCACGCGATGGCTCTGCGCCGTACTGTTATCCTGCAGCTCATTCAGCTGGCTGACTACGCCCGATACCGCCTGGCCAATCCGCGCAAACAGCACTTCCAGCGCCTGCACCTGCGCAAAGCCATCCTGCACGTGCTGCTGCGTGTGCTGGATTAAACCGTCGATCTGCCGCGTGGATGCGCCGCTCTGCTGTGACAGCAATCCCATCTCTTTGGCGACGACCGAAAAACTGCGCCCGTAAGTGCCAGCATGCGCAGATTCTATCGCCGCATTAAGCGACAGCAGACGCGTCTGCATCGACAGGCTGTCCAGCATGCCGACGATGCCAGCGATATCGCCAGCGGCCGCGACGATCTGCTGCATCTGGTGTTCCATATTGTCGACTTCGTGGGCGCAGTGACGCATCAGCGCATCCGCGGACTGTGCATCGTGCGTTGCCTGTTGCGAGAAGTGTGCACCTTTTTCCACCTCTTCTGACACGCGATGCAGCCGCTGCGACAGATGATGGAAGCTGGCATTTTGCGCCTGATGCTGCTGCATCACCTGCTGATTATGCTGCTGCATCTCGTCAGCGCCGGCCGCCACCCGGGTTGCTACCGTCGTAATGTCGCTGACGATCTGCTGCAAACCCTGACGCATGGTATCGATGGACAGGAGCAGCTGGCGCGTTTCCAGCGACTGACGACGCGTCGGTGCCGGGCTGGCGACCAGATCGCCCGTCGCGATTTGTGCCAGCTGGGCGTTGGCGTGACGCAGCGGCAGCAACACGCCGCGCATCAGCAGCGCGGCGGCCAGCAGCAGCAGCGCCATTAATATCGCGGCAATCGCCAGCGCCAGATTGCGGCTCTGCTTGAGCGTGCTGAGCGAATGCTGGTTGACGCTGCCGAGCTGCTGATTGGCCTGTTCGATTTCGCTAAACCAGGCATCGTTGAACTGCTGCTGGAAAGCCTGCATCGGCACCATAAAAAATGCGTTGATATCATTGGCTGCCAGCCCTTTCAGCTGCTCCTGCAGCCCGCCAGCCAGCAGCACGAAGCCCTGTGCCAGCGGGCTATCGCTTTTCGCCTGATAGGCAGCAAACAGCTGCTGCGCCTGCTGCAATGAGGTAGTGGCTGCCGCCGCCAGGCTTTTCCAGCTGTCGACCGAACCGCTCTGCTGGTCCTGCATCAGATAAATGCCGGCACGATGGCTGTTGTCGCTGGCGGTGAGTAACTCAATACGTGCTTTATCCAGCAGGGCCAGCCGTTCGCGCAGCTGGCTGGCCTGCTGCAATGAGTGTTGCGTCTGATTCACGTGCTGGTTGAGCAACAGCACCCCGGCAAACTGCAGCAGACAAAACAGCACAATAAACAGCATGAACTGGCTGCGCAGGCTGGAGAGCCAGACGGGCAGACGCAGGGTAAAACGAGGTCGCAGCCGCAGCGGCAGGGAGATTACAGACAGGAGAGACATCAAACAGCTCCGCAAAAAATAAAACGCAGTATTGGTTTGATGCGTGACAGTCCGGTGACAGTGCGCGCGATGTGCGGCAAAACAGCACATCGCGCGTTACTAAAGCAAATTGCGGGGCGGAAAACCGGGGCGTGAAGCGCGGCTGCGTTTTCAGCGGCGCTGACGCGCGTGCTGCTCAATCAGCGGCAGCAGCAGTTTCGCTACGGCGGCGAACACCGGCACCACCACCGAGTTACCAAACTGTTTGTAGGCTTGTGTGTCGGAGACCGGAATGCGGAAGCGCGCTTCGCCCGGCGCTTCAAAGCCCATCAGGCGGGCACATTCACGCGGCGTCAGGCGGCGCGGGCGGCGCGCCATGTTCGCGGCCTGCTGAAAATCCTGCTCACCCAGCGCGTGATCCCAGCCGCGATCGATCAGGATTTCCGACCCGTCTTTATAGTAGCGCGCTGACAGCGTGCGCACGCAGCAGTGCGGATTGCGCGGATCGTTGAGGCCAAAGCCAAAACCGTTGCCTTTGGCTTTATGCTTCTTCGCATACTGGTAGAGATAGTGCCACAGCGTGGGCGACAGGGTATATTTTGCCGGCGGCTGCGGCTCCAGCAGGCTGTGCAGCGGCGGAACTTCAGGCGGATAGAGCGCCGCCAGCGCGCGCAGCGAAAAACCCTCGCTCAGGCCGGTATCGCGCCGGATCCCCACCAGCACGATGCGCTCGCGGTGCTGTGGCAGGAAGTGACGCGCATCGACCACTTTGGCATCCGGCGATGAGTCGTCAGCCGCGTCAGCGACGTCGTAACCCAGCTCATCCAGCGTGGCCATAATAATGGCAAAGGTGCGGCCTTTATCATGGCTCTTGAGGTTCTTCACATTCTCCAGCACGAAAAACGGCGGTTTTTTGGCGGCGAGGATGCGCGCCACATCAAAAAACAGCGTGCCCTGGGCTTCACATTCAAAACCGTGGGCGCGACCCAGCGCATTCTTCTTGCTGACGCCGGCCAGCGAAAAGGGCTGACAGGGAAAGCCGGCCAGCAGCACCTGATGGTCGGGAATCGTCTTATCGATATGCTGATAAATCGCCTGCTCATCCGGCAAACCGGCCGGCTGGGTAATCAGCCGGATATCACTGTTGAACTGATGCCGGGCGGGATCGCTGTAGTGATTGGCTTTATAGGTGCGCACCGCTTCTTTATTCCACTCGCTGGTGAATACGCACTGGCCACCAATCTGCTCAAAGCCGCGGCGAATACCCCCGATGCCGGCAAACAGATCGATAAACTGAAAGCGGGGATTGTCATAATGCGCCGGTCGCGACGGCAGCAGCGCCTGCAGACGGGCGACCTCCGCCGCGGATAGCGCGGGCGCGGCACTTTTTCCCGCGCGAATACGGTTAAGCTGCGTGATACTCCAGTCGCGGCCGCCGGCCTCGCTCAGGATGACCACCAGATCGCGGGCCGCGTAGATATCCAGTACCTGCAGCAGTAACGCGATGGCGTCAGCATCAGCGGAGTGCGGGGAGGGCGAAGCCGTCGCGGCGGGATCGAGTGCAAGCATGCGTTTTTCCTTAACAGTGAAGCGGCTATGCTACCACTCCTGGCGCGGCGTGGAAATTACGATGGCTGCGCAGCGTCTCGCAATCTGCTCCGCACAAACTTTCGCTTTCGCCTCAACGCGCTAAAGTTGAAGAAGCCCGCAAAAAAGGAGACGCCATGGCAGACGTCCACTCGCATGATATTCGCAGCAAAAATATGCGCGCCATTCGCAATCAGGATACGGCGATTGAGCAGCGTATTGCGCTACTGCTGAAAGATCGCGGCTTTAGCTTTCGTGTACAGGACAAAGCGCTGCCGGGCCGGCCGGATTTTGTGCTGCCGCAGCACAAAGCCATTATCTTTGTGCACGGCTGTTTCTGGCATCGTCACCACTGTTATCTGTTCAAAATGCCGGCCACGCGTACCGAATTCTGGAGCGGCAAAATCAACAGTAACGTGGAGCGTGACCGGCGCTATGTGCAGCAGCTGCAGGAAAGCGGCTGGAAGGTGCTGATCGTCTGGGAATGCGCGCTGCGCGGCAAACTGCGGCTGGAAGATGAGCCGCTGGTGGAGCGGCTGGAAGAGTGGCTGCTGGCTGCCACGCACAGCAGCGAGATCGATCATCAGGGGTTGCATCACTATCGGGCGGATTAAGGCAGGGTGATTGCTTTTACCTGCCATAACAGTTTAGATCAGCGTTTTCTCTGGGACGCGGAACACCACCATGAGCAGCATCAAACTGACGGTCAGACGCCTGTATCAACTGCGCGATGAGCGCATGGTCAATGCCCATGCCACGGCGCGCATTTACCTGGACGATACGCTGGTGGCCACCGAGGAGATAAGCGGCATGACAGAAAGTCCGGTGAGCAAGTATCTGCACGCCGACGATCTGCACGGGAAAACGTTACGCGTCGAATGGGACTGTGCGGGCATCGCCGATATGACGGTGACGGCGATTGAGCGGTGCCCCTGTTGTCAGGATCACGAACCGGAATAAGGAATGACATTTTGGCAGGAACCAGCTTACTGACTCTTCTGGATGATATTGCCACGCTGCTCGACGACATTTCCGTCATGGGCAAAGTGGCGGCAAAAAAGACCGCCGGCGTGCTGGGCGATGACCTGTCGCTCAATGCACAGCAGGTGACGGGCGTGAAGGCCAATCGTGAGCTCCCGGTGGTGTGGGGCGTGGCGAAAGGCTCGTTTATCAACAAACTGATCCTGGTGCCGCTGGCGCTGCTGATCTCCGCGTTTGCGCCCTGGCTGATTACGCCGCTGCTGATGATTGGCGGCGCCTATCTGTGCTTTGAAGGGGTGGAAAAAGTGCTGCACAGCCTGCACCACGACAAAGCGGAGAAGAGCCCGGAAGCGCGGCAAAAGCGCCTGGATAATCTGGCGCAGCAGGACCCGCGACAGTTCGAAAAAGATAAGGTGAAAGGCGCAGTGCGCACCGACTTCATTCTGTCGGCTGAAATTGTGGCGATTACCCTGGGCATTGTGTCGGATGCGCCGCTGCTCAATCAGGTGTTGATCCTCGCCGGTATTGCCATTCTGGTGACCATTGGTGTGTACGGTATTGTGGCGATGATCGTTAAGATTGACGATCTCGGCTACTGGCTGCGTGAGAAGTCTTCCACGCTGGCGCAGGCCACCGGCGGCGCGCTGCTGGCGCTGGCACCGTGGCTGATGAAAATCCTGTCGGTGGTTGGCACCGTCGCGATGTTCCTGGTGGGCGGCGGCATTATCGTGCACGGTATCGCGCCGCTGCATCATGCCATTGAAGAGTACAGCAGCGGCTTCCCGGGTGTGGTTTCCATGCTGCTGAGCAACGGTGCGAATCTGGTGCTGGGCTTTATCGTTGGGTCGATTGTGCTGTTAGTGGTAAATCTGGTTGCGAAGCTGCGCGGTAAATCGGTATAAAGCGCAGGAAATTTCTAATCACGGGTCAGGAGAACGATGATGAACGACGATATGTTTGAATTTGATATCGATGCACAGCTGGAGCAGGCGGAAGCCAAAGCGGCAGAAAAAGCCAGCGAAGTGCCGGCGGATATCAGCGACGAAGCCGACTGCGAAGGTTGCAAAATCTGATTTTCCACCCGGGAAAATCGTTCAAAGCCGATAATAACTTTTATCGGCTTTGTTTATTTACGGCATTTTTCACTGCTTATTCCGAATTTGTCACAGTAATAGCAATATCCTATAGGCAAAAAACGCGCACAGCTGCTATACCTTAATCCGTTCAATCAACGGTGAGAAGGGAGGGCGCGGTATGACCTTTGCAATCAGTGACGAAGTTCAGCACAAACAGGGCGGACCCACCATGGTGGTGACCGGCTATGCCAGCGGAATGGTAGAGTGTCGTTGGTATGATGGCTACAGTGTACGCCGCGAAGCGTTCCGCAGTGATGAGCTGACGCATCTGTCGGCCGCGCGCCAGCTGGCCAGCTGAGCCCCTCGGGACGGTCAGCGCGCCGTCCCGATGTCATTGTCACTTTTCACGTTTTTCCTGATCTCTGCCTGTACGCCGTTTTCTCGCCTGACTACACTTCTTCAATTCGTTGTTATCCGGAGCCTGGCTACTGATGCCAATCTCGCCACTGTCATCACGCCGCATGACGCCTGCGCTGCGCGTGCATCTCTGTTTTCTGGCGGTCTTTCTCTTTTCACTTTTTCTCACCGTCCATGAAGCGCTGGAATTAAAAAATAATTATCAGCAGCGGCAGCGCGCCCAGCTGTCGGAGATCCAGCGCAGCCTCGACAGCCGCTTTCAGGAGAGTCTGGACGAGCTTAATTACTATCAGCGGATGCTCAGCTACGCGCTGACGCACCCGCTGGACGCGGATTATGGTCAGCACGCCCTGCAGCGTTTTCAGCAGTTGCGCCATCAGCCGGTGTGGCAATTGCAGATCGCTAACCTGCGCAGCATGCCGATTAACGGCGTCAGCGACGAATGGCTGCAGCGTGATGCGCTGCTGCAACGTGATGATACTTATCTGCTGCCCGAGCTGCGCGCTGCGCTGGAGTTCAGCTTTATCATGCAGTTCAGCGATGAGGCGCAGGACTTTCATTCACGCTTCTGGTACACCTCGCGCGCGGGCTATTACATCAGCTCACGTCCGCCGCGCGACGCGCAGGAGCTGGCACAAAGTTACGCCACCATGACGCAGCGACCCTATTTTCGCGACCAGCAGCCGGGCCGGGCGCTGCAGACGCGATGGCACTGGACCGAAGCCTATCAGGGGGAGTTCAACGAAGGGTTGATGCTGACGGTGAGCGCACCGGTGATCGCTCATCAGCACTGGTACGGCGTGTTGTCGATGGACTTCACCCAGCAGCGAATAAATGCATTGCTGCACCAGTCGCGTCACAGCGTGCTGCAGGGCAAGCTGGTGCTCGAAGATCGCGCACTCAACGAGATCACCCGGCTGCCGGCACCGCACGATGTGGCATTGACCCCCGCGCAGCGCGGCCAGCTGATACAGGCGATTCACCAGCAGCCGGCCGGGACACTGTGGCTGGGCAGTCAGCTGGCCAGCTGGGTTAAGTTAAAAAATGTCGATGCCTGGCTAATCAACGTGCAGAGCCTGCGCCAGGGATTGTCGCAGGAGCTGGGGCGGGTAGCGCTGTTTCTGCTGGGCATGTGGCTGCTGTTCGTGCTGTTACTGGCGCTAGCGCATCAGGTGATTTTCCGCCTGGTACGGCGACTGGAAGACCTCTCGGCGCGACTGGCCTGGCGCGCGAATTATGACGGCCTGACGCACCTGCTTAATCGCAGCGCCTTTTTCGACCAGTTTATCGCGCTGGCGCGGCGCTGCGAACAGCAGCAACAGCCGCTGGCGGTGATCCAGCTCGATATCGATCATTTTAAAAAGGTCAATGATAGCTGGGGCCATCACGCGGGCGATCAGGCGCTGATGCGCGTAGCCGGCGTCATCAAACATACGCTGCGCCCTTACGACGTGGCCGGACGCATCGGCGGCGAGGAGTTTTGTATCGTGCTGCCGCACACCACGCTGGCTGAGGCGCAGGGCGTGGCGGAGCGTATCCGCAGCCGGCTGGCGGCCAAAACCATTCTGGTCAACGCCAGCACCACCTTTAGCGTTACGTTGTCAGCAGGTGTCAGCTGCAGTACTGAGCAGGGCAGTTACCATGCAGAAAGTCTGCAGGCGGTAGCGGACCGCCGCCTGTATCTGGCGAAAAGCGGCGGTCGCAATCGGGTATGCGCGGCCGGTTAGACTTTACCCTCGTTATCCTCTTCTACCGCCTGATAGATGCGCTGCAGGATATCGGGGAACGCTGACTGCACGCGGCTCCAGCTGGGGATAAACGGTTTCTCGTTTGGCCGCTCGATGAACGACTGGCCGGCGTCGAGAATCGCCTGGGTGAACATCTCGACCGCCGCTTCTTCAATGTGCTGATCAAACTTCAGTCCGTTCATGGTGGCTTCGTGGTTGTAGATCTCCATCATGTCCAGCGCGTTGCGATAATAGGTGGCCTTCAGCACGCGGAACGAGTCGCTGGTGAGCGGCACGCCCATTGTCGCCAGCTTACGCAGCAGCGACTGCACGATATCGTTACTCATGCGTTTCAGGCCACCGGTGCCGTCCTCTTCCGCCAGCGGCTGATGCTTATGATCGTAGTTGTCCGCGATTTCCACCTGGCAGGTCTGCCGCGTGGTGTAATTGCGATAAATCTCTGACAGCACGCCAATCTCCAGCCCCCAGTCGCCAGGGATTTTGATGCCGTTCAGCACGTGGGTGCGCATGGCAAACTCGCCGGACAGCGGATAGCGGAAACTGGTGAGATAGTCGAGATACTCCGAATGGCCGTAGACTTTCTGCAGCGAGCGCAGCAGCGGGCCCACCAGCAGACGCCCGACGCGGCCATTAAGCTTGCCGTCCGCAACGCGCGCATAGAAACCTTTGCAGAATTCATACTGAAACGCCGGGTTGGCCAGCGGGTAGAGCAGACGTGCCAGCATGCCGCGCTCATAAGTCACGATATCGCAGTCATGCAGCGCCACGCACTGCGAGCGGTCAGAGGCCAGCGTGTAGCCGGTGCAGAACCACACGTTGCGCCCCTTGCCGGGCTGGCTGGGCGACAGGCCCTCTTTATCCAGCTCGGCGTCTAATGCTT
Organism: Pantoea sp. VS1; assembly: GCF_002207995.1. Classification (NCBI taxonomy): domain Bacteria; kingdom Pseudomonadati; phylum Pseudomonadota; class Gammaproteobacteria; order Enterobacterales; family Erwiniaceae; genus Pantoea; species Pantoea sp. VS1. The sequence continues at coordinate 32,526 of NZ_NHZE01000035.1, read as the reverse complement.
TCAGCCGCGGACCATCGTTCCACAAAATGCGGTGGCGCTGCGGCAGGCGCGAGAAAAATTCGCGCGCGAAGAGAAACTGATCGCGATCGGCACGATCGAGGCCAATCACAATCTCCTCCAGATAGGGCACTTTCGCCAGTTCATTGACGATATTATCCAGCGCCGGGCCTTCCAGCTCGGAAAACAGCGAGGGCAGAATCAGCCCCATTTTGCGCTTGCGTGCAAAGCGCACCATCTCTTTTTCCAGCGACTCCACGCTGCGGTGGGTGAGATTATGAAAGTTGGTAATTACGCCGTTCTGGTAAAAATCACTCATCGTCTCATCCTTCTGGTCAGCTGCCGTTATTCAGGTTGGGCAAGAAAGTAATCCAGACCTTCGCGCCAGCCCTCAGGGCCAACGTGTGCGGTGTGGTAAACGTTATGATGATCGCTGCGTTGCAGCACCACCGGGGTTTTACTGAAACCTTTAATCACCACGGCATAATCGACGCGCTCCAGCATCGGCGCATCATTAGGGCCATCGCCCAGACCAATCGTGGTGCGCTTCATGCCTTCCTGCTGCTGCAACTGCTGCAATAACTGTTCCAGCGCCACGCCTTTACCGCTGCCCGCCGGCATCACGTGCCAGAAACGCCCGCCCTGCGTCAGGGCCAGCTGATGCCCGGCCAGCGCCGCGCGGAAGGCGTCGAGCCGTGTTTCATCATCGCGCCATACGATGACTTCAGACGCATCGCGCAGTCGGCTCTGGCTGGCTTCCGTCAGCGTCAGGCCGGTGAAACGGGCCACTTCTGCGTCGCTAAAGTCATGAAAGCCGGTGAATCTAAAATCCGCCTGCAGGGTGCTGAGCGTGGCACAGAGCGCAAGATAATCGGCGCCGGGCTCTTCGGCGATCTGCGCTTCCCCGCCGAAGGCGATCCGGGCGCCGTTTTCCGCAATAAAGGGTGCACCGGCAATGCCCAGCCGCTTCTGCAGCGGAATAATTTCGGCCGCGGTTTTACTCGAACAAATCACCAGCGGAATCTGTTGCTGCTTAAGACGCGCCAGCCACTCGCTGGCGGCCTGCCAGTTATAGTCATGATGATCGAGCAGCGAACCATCGAGATCGGTCACGATCAGCAGGGAGGAATCTAACGGGATCATCAATACACTCCTTACGCCCAAAGGCATCCGTAAAGCGACGTGTAATCAGTATAATAGCGTAATCACGATCACACTTTTCCTTGCCGCCGGCGCGGCCACTATCCAGGATAATTCTTAAAACACCGCCCGGATACCGAAGCGGCTGCACGTTTTGTGCATGCAGAATGTCAGCCGTAGCGCGATGTTTTCGGTAACAGCAGTGCATGATTATGCAGATTTGTTCGAATTGCGTGCAGAATTGAGACTTGTCTTACTTCAGCTAAGGCGTACTCTGAAGCGGTGTTAAGATTTTCCTGGTGTAACGAATTTATTCTTTTTTCAACCCGGCCAGCGTGCCGGGTCTTTTTTTTGAAATCGATTTCAGCGGTTCACTTCAGTGATGGTGAAATCACGAATATCGAGTTCAAACGCCTCGGCCAGTTCGGTGTAAGAGTCAAACGCTTCGCCATTCACCTTCACGCGGTGCGCATCTTCAGCCTGCATAAACTCCTGCACTTCACCTGACGTTTTTTTCTGAATCGCTTCCAGCAGCGCGTCCACGTCGATGTTCACTTCGCGCTGCACGTTATCGCTGTACTCTTTTGCTGTAGCCATGACAGCCTCCCGGAGGCAAACGGATTCCTGACAAGTATAGACGGTGACAGCGGGCGAGGGACGTGGACGGGAAACGGGCAAAAAAAAGCCCGCGCTGCGCGGGCAAAAATCCTTGTTACTTTTAGGTTGACTGCCCCTTTGGGGTTGGTGCAGTGCTGACAAGTGTACGAGGGTGCCGCGTCAAAAGTCTTTCCGGGAAACGTTAAGAAAGTGAAAAGCCCGGCTTTGACACTTCTTTACCCGCTGCATTCCCCATTCTGATGTAAAGCAGCTATGCTTACAGCTGGTTGATTATTATGGTTATCAGGGAGTTAGTATGGATTTAATTCGGATTATTATTGCCATTCTGTTGCCACCGCTGGGCGTATTTTTACAGGTCGGCTTCGGCGGCGCCTTCTGGCTCAACATACTGCTGACGCTGTGTGGTTACATCCCCGGCATCGTGCATGCGGTGTGGGTAATCGCCCGACGCTGATCGCGATCAGGCAGCGCTGACTATCTTCCGTTACACTATGCGCAGGACTGTTTCTGGAGAGAAATCAATGAAGGTCAATGACCGGGTAACGGTAAAAACCGACGGCGGCCCACGTCGCGTCGGTACTGTGCTGGCTGTGGAAGGCTTTAATGAGGGCACCATGTATCTGGTGGCGCTGGAAGATTACCCGCTGGGGATCTGGTTCTTTAATGAGAGCGATCACGCCGAAGGCGTGTTTGTCGAGCCGTATGCGGGGGAAGGGTAGTGTGGTTTTGCGCACAGATTGCTCTCAGGTTGCCCTCACCCTAACCCTCTCCCGCACGCGGGAGAGGGAACCGTTCAGTGCGGATGATTAAAATACATTGTTTGCAGGGCGTTAAGTGAAGACGATATTTAATCGCCGCACGGACGGCCCCTCTCCCGCAAGCGGGAGAGGGATGGGGTGAGGGAAAAATACCGCACCCCAGCTCACTCCTCTTAAAACGTCTCCCAGTTATCATTGCCCGCTGCAGCCAGCGTCGGACGTGGAGCGAGCGCAGGGGCTTTCAGCGCTGGCTGCGGCGCAGCAGCCACCAGTGAGGCCGGCGTATCATTCAGGCGGAACACCGCCACCGCCTGCGTCAGTTTACCGGCCTGATCTTCCAGCGAAGCCGCGGCTGAAGAGGCTTCCTCCACCAGCGAAGCGTTCTGCTGCGTCACGTTATCCATCTCGGTCACCGCCAGGCTGACCTGCTGAATGCCACGGCTCTGCTCATCAGACGCTGCCGCAATCTCGGCCATAATGTCGGTAACGCGGCGCACCGCTTCAACAATCTCGCCCATGGTGCTGCCGGCTTCGCCGACCTGATGCGAGCCGTTACTGATCAAATCCACCGACTCGGCAATCAGCGACTCGATCTCTTTCGCTGCCTGCGCACTGCGCTGCGCCAGATTGCGCACTTCACTGGCGACCACGGCGAAGCCACGGCCCTGTTCGCCGGCGCGTGCGGCTTCTACCGCGGCGTTGAGCGCCAGAATATTGGTCTGGAAGGCGATACTGTTAATGACGTTGGTGATCTCGGCGATTTTCTTCGAGCTGCCGGAGATGTTATTCATGGTTTTCACCACACCGCTCACCAGTTCACCACCGCTGCGCGCTTTGCCAGACGCATCGGCGGCCAGCTGGCTGGCGTGATGGGCGTTTTCGGCGTTCTGCTTCACCGTGGCGGTGAGCTGCTCCATGCTGGCGGCAGTCTGCTCCAGCGCAGAAGCCTGCTGCTCGGTGCGTGATGACAGATCGGTGTTACCTGCGGAGATCTCGCTGGAGCCCTGATAAATCGCCACCGCGCCTTCCCGGACGGTGCCAACGGTGCGCACCAGCGACGCCTGCATCAGCTGCAGGTTGTGCAGCAGGCTACCAATTTCGTTGCGACCATAGGCCTGCTCGGGGGCGGTGAGATCGCCCTGTGCGATGCGCTCAATGCGACCCACCGACAGGCGCAGCGGATTGATCACCACACGGCGCAGGAACACGAAGGTGAGCAGCACCAGCAGCAGCGCGGCGGCAAAAGCCGCAGCCATCGCGATAAAACCGACGCGCGACTGATGTGCCGCTTCGGCGTTAATCGCTTCGGCGCGCTCGGTGCGGATCTTAATCGCCTTCAGCAGCACGGCATTATAGGCATCATCCAGCTTGCGCGTGACATCGGTCTCCTGCGCAACAATCCCCTCAAAGCTGCCCTGTTTCGCCGACTCGATCATCGGCTTCAGGCCTTTATCAATATAGGCGTTGAAGCTGGTGGTGAGCGGACCGTCGAGCGCCAGGTCAGCCGGCGTCTTCATTTTGCGATCCATATAAATTTTGAAGCCCTCGCGCGCCTGCTTAATGCGCGTTTCGGTGCGCGCCAGATCGGCACGATAGCCATCCATTTCACCGATGCGCGCCGCCGCGCCTGACTGCAGCACGTTCAGGCGTGCGGTTCGCAGATGGTTTGAGCTGTTAGAAATGCCCATGCGCACCTGAATCTCATCGGTGGCGTCATTGAGGGAATTATTACTCTGAATCAGAAAGTAGCTGGCGAGTCCAATGCACAGGGCAAAAAGCAGCAGAATGCCACCAAAGATCATGCTGAACAGAGGCATCAGGCGTAGGTTTTGCCAGATGCTGAGCTTATGTTGCTCATCTATCGATGCTGTTTTCATTTCCTTGCTCTCATAGTGGTAAGGGGTTCTGAAAACAAGCATCGGCAGCAGGGGATAAAGGCTTAGCGGGGAAGTGGGATCGCGCTCGCAAAACGCTTAAAAATAATCAAGGCCAGTCGCGGGGACTGGCCTTGACCACAAAGCGTATTATCGTTGGGTGAAATTATCGCACGTTGACATAAATGCCCGAGGTAACATTATCTGTCAGGCGCACCACATGATAAATAACCTGTTTATTATGCGTTTTAATTTTGCGTTTAATATTGCCTTTATGTGAAGAAACAGTTTTCGCTTTGATTTGCATCTTATCCGAAATCTGAATGGTGTCATGACCTGACATCCACATCTTCAGCATATTCGATTCAGTCTGGCTCAATGTCAGTGGATGAATGTCCAGCCCGGCAGAAATGCGCGGTGACGCATTGAGTTTCTTTTGCAGGTAGGTGCCCAGCAGGGAGTCCAGCGTCGATGTTTTTATCGATTTTGATGTAATAATCAGGTTCTTACGAACGTAGAGGTATTCCTCAAAATGGATATTCGAGATCGCCATAAAAATAAAGAATAGCGTATCCGGATGCTGCATGATAATAGAACGAATGCGATCGCTGGAATCGGATTCATGAATAAAGCATTCTTCGTTAATAAATACTACGCCCGGTTTTAATTGCTCACACCGTTGTTGCAATTGTTCGATGTCAGACACGGAAGTAATATTTTTCTTTTTGACTCCTTTTGCCGACATATAGTCTGACAAACCCAGGCGTGTGTAGTTACATGAATCCATAATAATCGTTGGCATTATAGCGACCCTCACCAATTTGTTATCCGTTTAAATCAACGATGAATACGCGTTTGCGGTACGAGAGAGATTTCCAAAGACACTTTTTTATTCTGCTCGGCAGACTGGCGTAATGCATTCCTGCGCCATCTTGACTCGTCCCTGACCCGTTCTGCGAAGTTTATTGTGTTACTTCCACGTCACTCTTGTCCCCGCGATAGTGGGAATCGCCGGGAATTTGGTTTATGTGTTTCTTTCGCTCTGTTTTGAGAGCCATGTCACTATCGCGCAAGTCACAGACAAATCTGATAGGACAATTCTTAAAAACATTTGAATCGCGAAAGTGTGACGTTTCAGCGAGTGTTGACAATGCCGGAAAAAAGGGATTTAGACAAGAAAAATCGCTGTAATATTTTTTTTGTTTAAAAACAGCCCTTTGAGCATTTTATCAACCGATTCACCGGCTTAACCGGCTTAGGAATCGTCTGACTAAAATACGCGAAGCGCCGTTTAATAAGAATAATTTTCACCATAAATGCGCATTTATCAGAATATCCTCAGTTGATTTCTGAAAAATATGGTTCGAAAAATGCACAGAATGTTTTTGATTACTTAACTATCGTATAAGAAGGTTAACAGTATCGTTAATCAACGGGCAGGGGAAAGTTCTGATACAAACTGCGCGAGTAAATCAAAGACTTCACCGAACAGATGTTCACAGAAAGGTGCAAGCAACGGCATCATCATACCCAGACTCAGGATCCCTACCGTTAAGGTGATTGGGAAGCCGATGGCGAAAACCGACAGCTGAGGTGAAACGCGGTTTAACAAACCTAGTGCCAGGTTTAGCGTGAGGAGCAGAATTATTAAGGGTAGCGCTAACATCATGCCATTAAGGAAAATTAAGCTGGCGGCTTTGGTCAGCGCCATGAAGGCGTTGGCGTTGAGTGGCTGATCGTTAATCGGCAATGTGTGAAAACTGTCCACCAGTAACGAGATCAACCACAGGTGACCGTTGAAGGTCAGGAATAGCAGCATCGCCAGCATGTCGAGAAAACGGGCCAGCAGCGGCATGTTGATCCGGCTGTTCGGGTCAAGCAGGGTGGCAAAAGAGAGACCCATCTGCAGACCAATCATCTCACCGGCCAGCCGCACGGCAGAAAAAGCCAGCTGCATGGTCAGACCAATCCCCACGCCAATCAGCAGCTGCTGCACCAGCATCCAGAAACCGGCCGGAGTAAACAGCGTCACTTCGACCGGCGGCAGCAGCGGCATCAGAATCCAGGTGGTGACTACCGCCAGTCCAATTTTGACCCGTTTTGGAATCGAACGTTCATTCAGCAGCGGCGCGCTGGCAAACAGCGCCAGCAAACGCACCATCGGCCAGAAGAATTGCGCCACCCATTGCACCAGCTGGCTACTGTCGAGGGTGACCATTAGCCGATGATATAAGGCAGGTTGCTGAACAGGGTACGGATGTAGTCCAGCATCAGGTTAAGCATCCACGGTCCGGCCACCACGGCGGTGGCCGCAACGGCAAGAATTTTCGGGATAAACGACAGTGTCTGTTCGTTAATCTGCGTTGCCGCCTGCAGAATACTGATCAGCAAACCGCTCACCATCGCCACCAGCAGCAGCGGAGCGGCCATCATCAGGGCGATACGCATCGCTTCCTGGCCCATTACCATTACCGATTCCGGTGTCATGTTGCGCTCCTGTCGAGAGAAAGGTGAGGGCGGAAAGCCACTCAGGAGTAAAAACTTTGCGCCAGCGATCCCACCAGCAGCTGCCAGCCATCCACCAGCACGAACAGCATCAGCTTAAACGGCAGCGAAATCGTGGCCGGCGGCACCATCATCATCCCCAGCGCCATCAGTACGCTGGCGACCACCAGGTCGATGATCAGAAACGGTATAAAAACGGTGAAACCAATCTGGAAAGCGGTTTTCAGCTCGCTGGTGACATAGGCGGGCAGCAGAATACGCATCGGCACCGCTTCCGGACCCTGAATCGGCGCGCTGTTGGCGAGACGGGCGAACAGGGCCAGGTCGGCTTCACGCGTCTGGCGCAGCATGAACTCACGCAGCGGCTGGGCACCTTTGTCGATCGCCACGTCCATGCTGATTTTGTCCTGGCTGAACGGCAGATAGGCATCGGTGTAAATCTTGTCGAAGGTCGGCGCCATGATAAAGAAGGTCAGAAACAGCGCGAGACCCAGCATCACCTGATTCGGCGGCGCGGACGGCGTGCCCAGTGCGTTACGCAGCAGACCAAACACAATAATGATGCGGGTGAAACTGGTCATCATCAGCAACACCGCCGGAATAAAGGTCAGCGAGGTAATGAAGACCAGCGTTTGCACCGGCAGCGACCAGCTCTGGCCGCCATTGGCCAGCGGCTGGCTGATCAAACCCGGCAGCTGCGCATGGGCAGCCGGTGCCAGCAGCATCAGCAGCGGCAGAAGAGGGAGCAATCGACGCATCATTGGGGTTTTCCGGGACGTTTAACCAGGTTCTGAAACAGCTGACGAAAATCCTGCGGCGCCGCGCTGACGGGCAGGGATGCTTCCGGTGGCAGCGGCGGCAGCGAGTGCAGATGCGTGATCTGCTGAGCGGTGACGCCCAGCACTAAACGCGCATCGGCGGTATCAACAATCACCACCCGCTCCTGACGGCCAACCTGCACGCTGGCGCTGACTTTCAGCGCCTGGCCACTCACCGCTTTCGGCGCAAAGCCGAGGCGTTTTGCCAGCCAGCCGCAGGCCAGAATCAGCAGCACGATCACCGCCAGCACGCTGCTGACTTGCCCAACGACCGAACTGGTGGACACCACCGGCTGGGCGTGAGCGGGCTGAACGGTTTGCGCGTTTTTTAACATGATTAGCGGCTCAGACGACGCATACGTTCGGACGGGGTAATAATGTCGGTGATGCGCACGCCATATTTGTCGTTCACCACCACCACTTCACCCTGCGCGATCAGATAGCCGTTGATCAGGATGTCCAGCGGCTCGCCGGCCAGGCCGTCAAGCGCCACCACCGAACCCTGCGTCAGGCGCAGCAGCTCTTTGATGGTCATCTTGGTACGGCCCAGTTCCACGGTCAGTTTGACCGGGATATCCATGATCAGATCGATGTCCTGCAGCGAGCCGCTGGCGGCGCTGGCCTCAAGCGACTTAAATACGTTATCGCCTGGCTCCGCCGCACTGCTGGTCGCCGCCTGCTCGTTCATCGCTTCAGCCCACAGATCGTCCGCAGAGATATCATCGGACGGTTTTTTGCTGTCACTCATTGGGCTGTTCCTCATTCAGCGAATTCAAAATCGGGTTAATCAGATGTTCTACACGCAGCGCATACTGGCCGTTGAGCGTGCCATACTGGCTCGTCAGTACCGGTACGCCGTCGACGTGGGCAATGATGCGGTCCGGCTTCTCAATGGGCAGGACGTCACCAGGTTTCAGTTGCAAAATACGTGACAGACGCAGCGACGTTTCAGCGAAGTGGGCAATCAGCTCCAGCTCCGAGTGCTGCACCTGTTTCACCAGATTGTCGCGCCAGTGGTTATCTTCCTGACGCGAGTTCTCCAGCGGTGGATTGACCAGCAGCTCGCGCAGCGGCTCAATCATCGAAAACGGAATACAGATATTGAACTCACCCACCAGGTTGCCAATCTCCACCTGGAACGGTGTGTTGACCACGATATCGTTCGGTGAGGTAGTGATGTTGGTGAACTTCACCTGCATTTCAGAACGCACGTATTCCACTTCCAGCGGATAAATGGCTTTCCATGCGTCGCTGTAGCCTTCCAGCGCCAGCTTGAGCATGCGGCGAATCACGCGCTGCTCGGTGTGGGTGAACTCACGGCCTTCCACTTTGGTCGGAAAACGACCGTCGCCGCCAAACAGGTTATCCACGGCGATAAACACCAGGCTCGGCGAGAACACCACCAGCGCAGTCCCCCGCAGCGGCTGCAGGTGAATCAGGTTCAGGTTGGTTGGCACCGGCAGGTTGCGGGCAAACTCATGGTACGGCTGAATCTTGATTGCCCCAACGCTGATATCCGGGCTGCGGCGCAGCAGGTTGAACAGCGCCATACGGAAATGACGGGCAAAACGCTCATTGATGATCTCCAGCGCCTGCAGACGCTCGCGCACCACGCGACGCTGGGTATTGGGATCATAGGGGCGGATATCGCCATCGGCCCCTTTGGAACTGTTCTCTACTTCCGCACTGTCACTGTCGCCATTGAGCAGCGCGTCAATCTCAGCCTGGGAGAGAATGCTATCGCCCATTAAGTCACCTCAAAATGAAGGCGGTAAACAGCACGTCACTGACTACCTGCGCAGGTTGACCTTTTACCAGCGGTGGCGCCAGCACCTGTTTGATCTGTTCAACCAGGGCCTGTTTGCCTTGCTCGGTTGCCAGCGCGCTGGCGCTCTGACGTGAAAGCAGCAGCAGCAAACGGCTGCGCACCTCAGGCAGGTAGTCATTCAGCCGACGACGGGTATCCTCATCCGGCAGACGCAGGGTAAAGCCAACGTACAGCACGCGATCGGGATCGTTGTCGGGATTGACCAGGTTAACCGTAAACGTATCCATTGCAAAAAATACCGGGGCGGGCGGCGGCTCCACTTTGGCAGCCTCCGGCTTGTCACCCTCGTGTTTATTCATCATTCGCCAGACTGCATAGCCTGCCACGCTGCAAGCGGCCAGCGTTACAATCAGTAACACCGGAATTAGTAATGAACGTTTGCGGCCTTTAGCTTTCGCGTTATCAGACATGTTTGCAGTTACTTCCTGTGAATTATGGGCAAGCCTCTCGGCTTACCTGGACAGATTATCCCGCGTCTTAAGTCAAACAATGGGAAGAAAAGACGCGGGTTTTACGCTTACCTTCAGCGTTTAGTCGCTGTCAGGCAAAGATATCGACAGCGCCGTTGCCGGTCGCGCGCGCCTGGAGGGCTGCCGGGACGGCAATAGGCGTTATCTCGTTGTCACTGTCCTGGGAGAGGGTAAAGCTGCCGTACTGGCCGTCGCGACGTCCTTCCTGCTGGCCCTGATAACTCTGGCCCTGTGCGAAGGCGTCGCTGTTGACGTTACTCTGTCCGAGGTTAATGCCGCTCTCCGCCAGCGCCGTACGCAGCTGTGGGAGCGCCGCTTCCAGCGCGGCCCTCACATGGCTGTGGCTGGAAACCATTGTTAACTGTGCCTGATCTTTATCCAGCGTCAGGCTGATCTGTATCGCGCCGAGGTCTTCCGGATGCAGACGTAATTCGGCGTTCTGCTGGCCGTTACGGCTGAACATCACAATCTGCTGGCTCAGCGCCTGCTGCCACTCGTTGCTGCCCAGCTGCGCATTCAGCATCGGCGTGGAAGGCGCGCTGCTGGTGCTGGCCGTGGTGCTGACCAGCGGACTGGTACTGCTCAGCGGGCTGCTGATGGCCGGCGCGCTGCTGTCATGGCTGCTGAGCATCTCGCGCCGCTCTTCCGGTTTGCTCAGCGTGCTCAGCACCTGCTGAAAACTCTCATCCAGCGTCATACCGCTGTTGCTGGCCGGCGTGCCGCTGGCGGCAGCGCTCTGCACCGGGTTATGGCTGACACCGGTCTGGCTGGTAAGCACATCGCTGCCTTTAGATGGCTGGCTATCCGGCTTCGCCTGTTCCTCTTTCAGCGCACTTTGCAGCGAACTGTTAAGTAACGCAGCGTTTAAGCTGGTGCGCGCCTCACCCCGGGTTTCCAGCGCGGTGCTGTTATCCGCTGGCGGGTTGCTGCGGTTTTCGACCACCGCTGGCAACATGGCAAACAGTGCCTGCACATTCTGTAAGTCGCTGGCAGTTAACGAACTTGCTGCGCGCTTGTCATTATCATCGGCTGATTTCAGTCCGGCTTTAGTGTTTTCCGGCTGTAAAAGTGCGTTTAACGCCTCTGGTTTGTCCAGTGCCTGCAGCAGGGCGCTTAATGACGCTTTTGTGACGTTTTTCGCGTCAATTTCTGCCGCCAGATCAGCGGATTGCGCGCCATTTCCCTGCTGCTTAACCAGCGTCAGCAGGCGGTTGCCCAGCTCGGTAATAAATCCCTGCGGCAGGGTGTCAGCAGCGGACAGATTGTCCACTGCCGCTGAAGGTTGTGCTTTGCCGGTTTTAGCAAGCTGTGTCAGCAGTGTTGGCAGCGTGTTCATTCGCCTTTCCTCAATGCGGCCCGTTGGGCAAATTCATCCATCCGTTTCTGATCGAGACGGCTTTCCTGTCGTAATGCGTTCTCTTCCGCGCGGGTAATCAGCGTCTGATAGGCATTCAGCTTCTTATGCTTTTCACGCCAGTTGCTCAGCGCCTGTTCCAGCCGCTGGTTCCACTGATTAAGCTGCTGGCGATGCTGTTCGATGGCTTTTTCCAGCGTCTGAATAAACTGGTGATAATTACTCCAGCGCGTGCTGGCGATGCCGCCGGACATATCCTGATTGAGCTTGTTACGGTACTCATCCTGGTAATCGAGCAGCATGCTGAGCTGCTGATCGGCCTGCTGCTGACCGCGACGCATGTCGCCGAGGTGGATCACCGCCTGTTCCAGATCCTGCTCCGCCAGGTCGCGCAGCGTATCAATCGCATTGGCTGTCTTCATCGCGTTACCTCAAGTCGGGCGGCGTTAGCCGAACATCGCCTGCAGGTGCAGGCAGGCATCGTCATAATCGCTGCGTTCAAAAATGCCCTGCTGCAGGAAAGCTTCCATCTGCGGATAGAGCTTAATGGCCCGGTCCAGCATCGGATCGCTGCCTGCGGCATAAGCCCCGACGCTCACCAGATCGCGGTTACGCTGAAAGCTGGAGAGCAACTGCTTGAACTGGCGCACGCGCGCATAGTGGGTTTCATCAATCAGCGAGGTCATGGCACGGCTGATCGACGCTTCAATATCAATGGCCGGATAGTGACCGGCCTCCGCCAGGCGACGCGACAGCACTATGTGGCCGTCGAGAATGGCGCGCGCCGAGTCGGCAATCGGGTCCTGCTGGTCGTCGCCTTCGGTCAGTACGGTATAGAACGCGGTGATTGAACCGCCGCCGTGAATGCCGTTGCCGGCGCGTTCTACCAGCGCTGGGAGCTTAGCGAACACCGATGGCGGATAGCCTTTGGTGGCCGGCGGCTCGCCGATCGCCAGCGCGATCTCACGCTGCGCCATGGCGTAGCGGGTGAGGGAGTCCATAATCAGCAGCACGTGCTGACCGCGATCGCGGAAATCTTCGGCGATGCGCGTGGCATAAGCGGCTCCCTGCATACGCAACAGCGGCGAAACGTCGGCCGGCGCGGCGATCACCACCGAGCGCGCGCGCCCTTCGGCGCCAAGAATGTTCTCGATAAACTCTTTAACTTCGCGGCCACGTTCACCAATCAGGCCCACCACGATGACGTCGGCTTTGGTGTAACGCGCCATCATGCCGAGCAGCACCGATTTCCCCACGCCGGAGCCGGCAAACAGCCCCATACGCTGGCCGCGGCCCACGGTGAGCAGGGCGTTGATCGCCCGCACGCCGGTATCCAGCACATCGTGGATCGGCGTACGCTGCAGCGGGTTGAACGGCGCGGTGATCAGCGGCGCGCGGTAGCCGGTTTCCGGCGCGGGCAGGCCATCCAGCGGCTTGCCGCTGCCGTCCAGCACGCGGCCGAGTAGCTCCGGCCCCAGCAGCAGCTGTTTACCGCTGTGATCGCCGTGCACGCGGGCATACACGCGCGCGCCGGGCAGAATGCCGTCGACCTCTTCCAGCGGCATCAGAAACAGTTTCTGGCCGTTGAAGCCGACCACTTCGCTTTCCACTTCGGTAATCGTGCCGTTATCGTGACGCTCAATAATGCAGGTGGCGCCCAGCGGCAGCTGCAGGCCGGTGGCTTCCAGTACCAGACCGGTGGCGCGCGTCAGGCGGCCATAGCGGCGCACCGTCTGCACCTGACTGATGCGGTCTTCAAAACTGTCGAGCGCGCCCAGCCAGCGCGAAAGGCGTGACGTCATCAGAATGCTCCCGGTGCCGCCAGACGGCACAGCTCCTGCCAGCGCGTGGCGACGCTGGCATCCAGATCGCCGTCTTCGGCGCTGAGTTTACAGCCGCCGGGATGCAGCGAACTGTCGGCCAGCAACCGCCAGCCGTGTAAATCGAGCGTTGGGCCCAGCGTCTGCTCAACGCGCTGCAGATCGTCCGGGTGCACGCGCAGCTGCGGTTTGCCGCTGAACATTGGCTCCTGCTGAATCAGCTGCTGGATCTGGCGCAGCAGGGCGCTGCCATCCACCTGCGTCGCCTGGCCAATCACCGTGCGCGCCGCTTCCAGCGCCAGCTGCATCAGGCGCGACGCAATCACGCTATCCAGCGCTTCCAGCGTGTGATGAAACTCGGTGACCAGCTGCTGCATACGCGCCTGTAACGGCGCCTGCTGCTGCTGGGCATCGGCCAGTCCCTGCTGGAACCCGGCGTCATAGCCGTTTTGCTGCGCTTCGGCGAAGCCTTTCTGATAACCTTCGCTGTAGCCCTGCGTCTGCGCATCTTTACGCATCTGCTGCTGCAGACGTTCCAGCTGCTGCTGCTGTTCATCTTCCTCGCTCAGCACGAGGTCGCTGTCCGGCTCCTCTGCCAGCAGCAGTTCAGGCTCAGGCGGCTGCGGCGCGCCTAAATCTTCAGGCTGCCAGCGCTGCCATGCACGGGCGGAAAAGGCATCAGACATAGGTTTCCTCGCCACCACCAATTACCATCTCGCCTGCTTCCGCCAGACGGCGCACGATAAGCAGGATTGCTTTCTGTTCGTTCTCCACCGCGGACATACGCACCGGGCCACGGTTGGCGAGGTCGTCGCGCAGGATATCGGCGGCGCGCGCCGACATGTTTTTGAGGAATTTCTCGCGCAGCGGCTGCTCGGCGCCTTTCAGGGCAATCAGCAGCTGCTCGGACTCCACTTCCTGCAGCAGACGCTGGATGCTGCGGTCGTCCACTTCCACCAGGTTTTCGAACAGGAACATCTCGTCGATGATCTTCTGCGCCAGCTCGCCATCGAAGTCGCGAACCGCTTCGATAACCGCTTCTTCCTGCTGGGTTTTCATCAGGTTGATGATTTCCGCTGCGGTTCTCACGCCGCCCATCTTCGCGCGCTTGAGGTTGGTGCCATCCAGCAGGCCGTTGAGCACTTCGGTCAGCTCCGCCAGCGCCGCCGGCTGTACACCGCCGAAGGTGGCGATACGCAGCATCACATCGTGGCGCAGACGCTCGTCGAACAGCGCCAGAATATCCGCCGCCTGGCCGCGCTTCAGGTGCACCAGAATGGTGGCGATAATCTGCGGGTGCTCGTCGCGGATCAGATCTGCCGCCGCCTGCGGTTCCATAAAGTTGAGGGTTTCCATGCCGCTGGTGGTTTCGCGCGTTTCGAGGATGTCCTCCAGCAGGCTGGAGGCGCGCTCTTCGCCCAGCGCCTTGATCAACACCGAACGCAGGTAGTCGTTGGAGTTGAGGCTCAGCGCAGCAAACTGTTCGGCATCAGTTTCGAACTCGCGCAGCACTTCGGTCAGCTGCTTGTGCGAAATCTGTTTCATGCTGGCCATCGCGGCGCTGAGGTGCTGCACCTCACGCTGGTTGAGGTGTTTAAACACCTCGGCCGCACGCTCTTCGCCAATGGTCATCATCAGAATGGCGCTCTTTTCAGTACCGGTCAGACTCATAGTTCGTTACTCATCCATTCGCGGATAACCAGCGCCACAACGCGCGGATCGTTTTCAGACATATCGCGGATGCGCTGGCTCATCACCTCGGCGCTCATGCGGTTGTTAGATTTGCGCTCCTGGTCCAGCTCGTCTTTGTTGATCTGGACGCTGTAAGCGGCTTCTTCCTCACGGGCGGCAGCACGGGCAGCGGCGGCTTCGGCGGCGGCTTTCTCGGCTTCACGTTTACGCAGCAGCTGCGGACGCACCATTTTGCGGTAGAGGATGAAGGCAACCAGTGCTACCAGCAGCCAGCGACCGGCGGTCATCAGCTGATCAAAGAACGACTGCTGCTGCCAGAAGGGCAGGTCGCCGCCGGTTGGCTCGGTGGTGTTGAACTGCGAGTTCACCACGTTGACGCTGTCGCCACGCGTTTGCGAATAGCCCATCGCTTCGCGGGTCAGATCTTCAATCTGCTTGATCTGCTGATCGTTCAGCGCCACCGCTTTGCCTTTGCCGTCATCGCGGTAGTTGACCACCACGGCGACCGACAGGCGCTGCACGTCACCGACGTTGAGTTTGGTGTGACGAATGGTGCGATCCAGCTCGTAGTTCACCGTGTCGTTGCGGCTGGAGCTGCTCGGGCCGCTGCTCTGCGCGGTGCTGGTCGAGGTGCCGGCATTCTGTGCGTTGTTATTGTTCTGCTGACCGTTAGCGTTGTTATTGTTCTGCTGCTGCGGGTTGGTGACCGGCGCGGTATTGGCTGGCGCAGGCTGATTCGACAGCGCACCCGGTACGCCGCCCGGATACGGGCTGCCGTTCTGATCGTTGGTGCTGGTCTGGCGTGAGCGAATCGCCGTGTTATTCGGGTTCGCATTCGGCTGATACTTCTCATCCGTCTGCTCGCTGCGGTCAAAGTTAATCTGCGCGGTCACCTGCGCATGCACATTACCCTGACCGAGAATCGGATTCAGAATGGCTTCAATGCGCTGCTGATAGCGTGCTTCCACTTCGGAGGCATATTTCAGCTGGGCATCGTTAAGATCGCGGCCTTCGCTGTCGGAGCGCGTCAGCAGGCGACCCGCCTGATCGACCACGGTCACATTACCTGGTGGCAGACCGGCAACGCTGCTGGAGACCATGTGCTGAATCGCCTGAATCTGGCCTTCATCCAGCGCACGGCCCGGTTGCAGGTTCAGCGTTACTGAGGCAGACGGGGATTTTTGCTCGCGCACGAACAGCGTCGGTTTTGGCATCGCCAGATGCACGCGCGCGCTCTTCACCGGTCCGAGCGTTTCGATGGTGCGCGCCAGCTCACCTTCCAGCGCACGCTGGTAGTTAATCTGCTCACTGAACTGGCTGATACCAAACTTCTCTTTATCCATCAGCTCAAAGCCTACTGAACCCCCTTTCGGCAGTCCCTGCTGGGCAAGGCGCAGACGCAGCTCATGCACTTTATCGGCGGGCACCATCAGGGCGCCGCCGTTTTCAGCGAACTGGTAAGGGATGTTCATCTGGGTGAGCTGGGTAACAATCGCGCCGCCATCCTCATCAGAGAGGTTGTTATAGAGAACGCGATAGTCGGGCGCTTTGGCCCACAGCACCAGCGCCAGAACCACGGCGATAGCGGCCGCGGCAGCAACGATTAATGGAATACGCGGATTTGCGCGCAGGCGGGCGAGAAGGTCATTAAAGCCTTTCTTTGCTGTATCCTGTGTGGCGGCTGCACTCGCATTCATGACCAATTCCTGCCTGACATAATTGACCGGGTGTATGTAGGTGACAAAACTGACTCCCTGATACGCATCCCCGCCCGTTGATGCCGTGTTGCTGGCCGACGGGGTAGGGGAAAAAATGAAATTCCAATCTAATGCCTGGCATTATTTGATGAATCGTGTCACTTCGATGGCTGGATAAGCCGGGTTTTTTGCAGTCATTTAGCGCCTTTGTCCTATTGACAGTGTGTTAACTTTTCCTCCGTGAAAAAAAGAACCCTTCATCTATGAGGTACAGGCAATGTCAATTCAGGCAATTGATGGCGTACTGCAGCAGCTGCAGCTGACGTCACTGCAGGCCAGTGGCAAACCGACCGAGTCCGCCAGTCAGCTCGATTTTGGTGCCACCATGAAAGCCGCGCTGGATAAAATCAGCGCCACCCAGACCGCTGCGCGCAGTCAGGCGCAGGATTTTGAGCTGGGTAAACCGGGCATCCAGTTGAATGATGTGATGGTCGATCTGCAGAAATCGTCGATTTCGATGCAGATGGGAATTCAGGTGCGTAACAAGCTGGTCAATGCCTACAGCGAGATCATGAGCATGCAGGTTTAGCGGCGCGCAATAAAAAACCGCCTGAAAGAGGCGGTTTCGTCAGGGTCAGGACAGTGACAATTTCTCGCTGATCGCCCTGTAGCCTTGTTCAGCAAAACGTTGCTGACTGATGGCATCGTTTTTGGTGGGTTCAAACCAGGCACCGTCTTCACGGATAGAGAAAAACCAGATTTCGGGTTCTTCATCGCCGCGCTGTACCCAATAAAATCCTTCCTGCATTATCATGTCCTCCTCACAGGAATATAGTTCAGCTACGCTGCGCTTAACAGCGTAACTGACAATATTCTCACCTGCAGACGAAAACTTAAGCAGAGTGTGACTCTTCCGGTGGCGTCAGTTTGCCACTCAGGAGTTTAAAACCGGCAGATTTAAAACGAGGCAGAGAAAGCGGTATCGGCTCCATCGGGCGATAAAAGCCGCGTCCAGCATCCCAGTACCATACCTCAGGCTCAGTTGTGCTGCTGCCTACCCAGTAAAAACCCGTTTCCATTAGTGCTCTCCAGAAATGAATGAAGGCACGCCTTCTCTAATTTCCGCAAAATAATGTCTTAATTAAACTCAATGATCAATCTCGGTTGCCGCTTCGCTTATTAACGCCAGCAGTCAGCGGCCGCGAAAATAACATCCGGTGGGTCGGTCCAGATATCATCGAAGGCAATTTACTGATCCTGATAAGGATCTTTTTTGTCATCCTGACTGTCATCGCGCGTACGCGGGATTTCACCGTGCTCACGAGCGTCATCCTGGGCTGGATGGTCATCCTCTTCATAAGCATTACCTGCATGCGGTGCGGCTTCCGGTAAACCTTTGTGCACCTCGCCCTCGTTTTTACGCTCCTTATTGGTTTCGTGTTGTTTCATCTCTCTCTCCAGCAGGGGTTTTATTGTGATGAATTTTAGCTGATCGCTGGCCGTTTCTGGCGGCCGTAATCGTTTTCACACTCTACACGCAGAACGGCTAAATTGTACAGTTTTGCAAAGTTGTACAAGTTTATGGGGGCTGTATAGAAGTGTGCGAGTCAGCGAGGGGAGAAAAAAATTTTGTTGAGCAGAAAGAGGGGGTTAGCACAGGGTCTGATATTTTATTCAGGTTAACTGCATGATTTTTCCTGTGAAAATGGTAATTTATTATTGGAAAGAATGGCGAAATTGTTGTGCAAATCTCCTCTGACCACACGAAATGCTAACGGAATTGTTGTACAAGTTTTCCATCTTTGTATAACTTCTCGGTTGTGGCAGTCAGTCACACGTAACGAATGATGCTTTGCATCGCCTCTGAAGGTGTTGTGGATTTCCACTTTCAGAGGCTGCTTTTTTACCTGTGCTGATTCAAAAATTTAACCTGAGTAACCGATTAATCACTGCAGTTTGCACTGCAGCTCACCCGATGAGGCTTGTTATGGAACAGAATGCATTGGCGTCAACAGAGTCTCAATTGTCAGAATATTTCCAGCACGCGGATTCAGAATATGCCAGTGAAAAAGAGATCATTGCGCTGATTTATAAGCAGCTGGCAGCGGTGAAACTGCGCGTGAGCAATAAAGATATTATTCTGGCGCTGCTGGAGCGATTAGAGTCTGAACATGACGTGGTTCAGCTGGATATTTATCGCCAGGCACTGGAACTTATTGTTCAGCGCACGCCTGACGATATCGCCTCCTGAAACCTGTGTCTGTCGTACTCCACTCCATTGCCAAAACACGGACGTTTAGTTGCCTGTTTGTTTCGCCCCTTAGCTTAGGGGCATTTATTCTTTTACCGCCTCGTTTATTATCTGAATAAGCCCAGCGTTAAGTGCCCGGTCGCTTCTCTTATCTGCTACAGTAATTAGCTGGAGTAAGCTTTCATGCAAGCAGAGTTACTCATTACGCCAGAGGGCGTATCACTTTATCAGGCACGCATGAATGTCTGATTCGCGGCGCAGGCCGCTGGGCAAACCTATGAATGATGGTTATTACTGGATTAAAGATGGCGAGCGCTATCCGGAAGTGTGGCTGTACCAGAAGCAGTTTGGCTGGTTTCGCCCGTGCAGCGCGGTGCCAATGACGCAGCGCACGTTTGAGCTGATGAAATACGTGGTGCTCAGTGAACGGCTGGAGGAACCGGCACGCGAGACTGAGTGTTAAGCGCGTGACCGCCGTAATTACGGCGGTCAGCGTGTGAGTTACTTGATCTCCGGCCAGGCCACTGCCGGAAAACCATTAAACTGCGGACGGGCAAACAGATAGCCCTGGAACTGACTGACACCCACCGCCTCCAGCCACATCCACTCCTCGGCTTTCTCCACGCCTTCAGCAATTACCGCGATCTCCAGCGAAGCGCAGCACTTAATGATGGCATGCACAATCGCCTGTTTTGGACCGCTTTTGTGCACGTCACTGATGATTTCCCGATCGATTTTGATCTTATCCGGCTGGAATTTAGACAGCAGCGACAAACCCGCAAACCCGGCACCAAAGTCATCCAGCGCCAGGCTGATACCTGCCGCCTTAAGTTTTCTTACTTCTGCCGTAAACTCTTCGGCACGCGAGATGATTTCATTCTCCGTCACTTCCACCACGATCTGCTCCGGTACCAGACCGTTGGCCGCGATTTCCTGCAGCAGGAACTCCACCGCATTCGGGACGGTGACCAGAGACATTGGCAGCAGATTGATGGTCAGCGTCTGCTCGCCGAGGCCGAGATTTTTCGCCAGGTTGAAGGCCAGACTTTTAGACTGAATATCGGCGTGGTAAATCGCATCGCCGCCAAACGCAGAGAAGTACTCCTGTGGTGAACCGCCGTCCGGCGTGCGAATCAGCGCTTCATAGGCCGTAATACGCCGCGAGAAGGGATCGACAATCGGCTGAAACGCAAACCGGCAATCCTGTACATAGTGCTGCAGACTCTCCAGCTGGCGCTGGCTTTCCGCATCAGTAATAAATTCCCAGGTATTGGCCGGCGGGATCTCGAAATAGTTCTCTTTTTCCCGCGCCTCAACGAAGGTGCGCAGGAACTGCAGTGCACGGTCGTCATAGGTCAGCTGGTAACGCGAAGTGCCTTTATCCAGCACCGCCTGTAGCACGCTGGATTTGTCATGCTCGCGCAGGTCAAACAGCTCCATACCGACGTTACCAAAGCGCCTGGCTGGCGCGAAGTCATGCATCAGCTCAACCAGATTGTGATGACGGGCGTCGCGGCAGATACGGTCGTAAATGCCCTGAACGGCCTGATCGGGCCCCTCAAGCAGCTGGAAGAAATGTCGTCCATCAAACAACAGAATGCCGGTGACATCTGAAACTTCGTTTTTCTTATTGGCTTTGCCAACCATATCCTCCAGCGTTTTGATGGGAACGTGATCATAGAGGTGGCTGCGGTAAAGGATGGTAGTCAGCATGAGATTGTCCGGCGCTATCGTTATTTTGCCTTACATTAACAGCCAGACGGCTGGATCTGTCCAGCGCTGAGACGCGTGATCGTTAACTATTTTATGGAATTCCACTTAACCGAAGCGGCTAGCGGGTCGCGTTAGGTAGAATTTTTACTCAACCGCTGGCCAGCGACGTGAACGATGAATAAATTCGATTGAAAGGATAAATGAAAAGCGTATCGTTAGCCGGGTTAACCGGAGGTGATAAAGATGTTGCGTGATTATTTGAAGATTGATGAAAGCGATCGTTTAGTTGAGCAGAGCTTGTTACGCCTGCATAACCGGGGACAGGAAGATGTCACCGAATGGCATATTGTCGGTGCCAACGGTGAGCACAAGGGCAGCGTGGCGCTGTTCGATAAACTGAGTAACCGCCGCTCTTACCGCGTCAGTTACCGTATAACGCAAACCGATTCCGAGGGAAGGGTGGTCGTCGATCATCTCACCGACACGTTGTGATTTTTGCCGTAGTCTTTTGTTGGATTTGACCCGCCGCGTGGCGGGTTTTTTGCTGCTTCAGCGGCTGCCGCGCCGCCGCATTTCCACCAGCGTGCCAATCAGTTCCAGCGTATTTTTCTGACTCTGCTGCACGGGAAAATCTTCGTTCAGCGGCCGTAACGAGAAAATTTGCTCGTCGTGCATCCGAAAAATTCGCACCATCGCGACGTCGTCAACCCGCGCCAGCACCACATCGCCCGGCTGGGGCACGCGTTGCGGATCAAAAATCAACCGGTCGCCGGCGCGATACGCCGGGTTCATGGCGTCATCTTCCAGCGTAACCGCCAGCGCACTGTCGCTCAGTGCTTCGTCACTGTAAAGAAAGCGGACAGCCTGCTGCTGCCACTGGAGTCGCTGCTCATCCAGCCAGTCCGCGGCCTGCACCAGCGTGACCAGCGGCACGGCAGTGAGAGCGGGGGAAGCGTGCGTACTGGCAAACGGCTGGCCGTCGCCATCAATAATCCACGCCGCGCTACACTGCAGCAACTCCGCCAGCCGCAGCAGATGCTCACCACGCGGCACCGTCTCTTCTTTCTCCCACTGCGAAACCGCAACGTGCGACACGCCAATGCCATTGGCCAGCGCCTGCTGCGTTAATTTCAGTGCTTTACGGCGCTGGCGAATGCGCTCACCACCAGATTCTTTTTTCATCATCTTGACAACTCCTCCAGGCTTGACTTAAGTATACTTAAAATCATTATTTAAAGTAAACTTAAATATGCCGCTGGCCGTGATACTGGCGAGGGAGGTCAGCGGGGTGTCCGGCTAACCCTCGCCAGGTGAGAGAGGTAGGGCATGGAGAGTAGTTTGGTCACCAGCGTAGGCGCACTGCTGCTTGGCGGTGGCGCGGCAGCGGTGTTCTGGAAACCCCTGATGGCGGGGATCGCGTCTATCGTCACCAGCAATCGCGCGGGCGGCGAGATCATCACCAGCTACAAAGAGCAGGTGCTGCTTCTCAAGGAGAGCCATGCGCTGATGCGCCAGGAAAACGATGAACTGCGTATCCGTCACGACAAAAACCTGCGGCGTATCTCATCGCTGGAGACCGATCTGCGTTTGATCAAGAACGCACTCGGTATCCTGCTGGCGACCACCGAAGCCGAGCACAGCGATAAGTTTCGCAGCCAGATTAATCAATTGATCACCACTCTGGAGGAGAACCGCGATGGTGCAGATAAACAGTGAACTGCTGGTGCGAAGCCACCGCCGTCATTTGATGCTGGGTGGCCTGCTGATGCTGTTATCGCTGCTGTGTGTGGCGATGACCATTCTGTTTCTTTACGTCAATAACGACGCCAACCGGCGCGTGGAGGAGATTCGCCAGCAGTACCGGGCGATCTCCGATCGACGCGAAGCAAAGGTCGCCGAACTGACCAGCCAGCTGGTTGAGCTGCAGAAAAAGCTGGATGCCCAGCCGCCGCGCAGCACCAGCCACACCTCAACGCCCTCCACGCCGCCGGCCGGGCAGCAAACCGCGCCACAGCCGCGGCGCTAAGGGGGACCTGATGCGTATTACCGAGCGGATCGCAGTCCGTTTGCAGCAACTGCGGTCTTTATTTAGCAATAAGGAGAAAATTATGAGCGATCAAACTGTCATCAACCCAACCAGCGCTGCGGCGCAACAGGCATTGTCACCGCTGGAGAGTTTTGCCAACGAAACGGCCAGCGCGCCGGCTGCCGCTGACAGCGCAGCTGATAGCGTTGCCCAGCCAGCAACGCCGCCGGCATCCGCAACGCCAGCTGCGCAACCGGCAGCGCCCGCCAGCGCTGAGCAACCGTTTCATGCGGATGCCCCGGTTGATCTCGATCAGCAGCTGGCAACGCAGGATACGCTGGCGAACGGCTCGGCCAGCGCAGGCGCCTCGGTGGCCGCCACGCCTGGCGTGCGCAATGCGCAGGCCGCCGCACCGGTTGTTGCCCCCGACGCGCCGGTGGCTGCGACCGCCGCCAGCGATGCGGTGGCGCAGGATATCAGCGCCGGGGTGAAGGACTTTGTCCAGGCTTTCAGCTTTGTTGAACAGGGCGTGCTGAAGCTGGGCAGCGCCGCAAAGGATGAACTGATTGCGCTGGCGAAGAAATATCTGTAATTCAGGCGGGCAGGGATGCCCTCATCACCCGTTCGGTCGCGTGATCTGCTTTTCCAGTTCCAGCGGGTTTCGCTGCCGGCTGTTAATCTTTTTAGCGGGCGAGCCGAAGTAGATCGACCACGCTTCGGTATCGCGCGTTATCAGTGAATTGGCGCCTACCGCGGTTCCCTCTGCCAGCGTAAGGCCTGGCATAATAATGGATTGCGAACCGACGATGACATGTCGGCCCAGCACTACTTTCCCCGAGGTGACGCCGGTCAGGTGGGCAGGCACGGTGGGATTGGTCATGAATTCCCCACTGTAGTCATCACTTTTCGAGTAGATTTTTACGCCCTGCGAAAGCCCCGAGAAATCCGCCATTTCCACACCGGCACCCGCCAGTACGGCGCAGTAACCGCCAATATGAATGTAGGAGCCAAGCGTCAGATACCCATCGCCGGCAGCCACGAGGGTCGAGAATCCGTCGATGCGCACGTGATCGCCAAGGGTGATATTGTGCAGGCCAATAATGGTGCAGTTTTTTGCCACCATGACCTGCCTGCCGACGTGTTTGAAGCCGAAGCTGTTCAGCTCATGTTCGGTGTAATAACCAGGATTGAAAGGTTCTGTCGACACAATGCATTCTCCGGATGATCGGGGCTGGGGTGCCATTATAGGTGCGAAGGCAACAGTCTGTAGCGGAAGAAAAGCGCTAAATCTGACGTCAATTCATCGCAATCAGCGACGAATGGAGATAAGTTAAGATAATTCTGCAGGCGGCTTCGCTATTATCTGCTAACTTTAATTGCTCAGGCGTTATTTTAACTGGCTTTATCAGCAAAAAGGAAAATAGCATGAGTGATACAGAGGCAATCAAAACCAAAACTGACTACCTGCGTGATGTCACCTCACAGCTAAAAGAGATGCGTCACTATGCGCAGACCAACACTGAGACGCTTTCCAGCCACTGGCTGGCCTTTGATGCCGGGGAGTATAAGGATAAAGAGTACGCCACGCGTTTTGATGCGCTGATCAACAAGCAGGGACAGCTGCTGGATGATATCGATCAGGCGATTCAGGATCTGGAAATCGCCATCAATCACAGCGAGCAGGAAAGCTAAGCGCGGCTGCTGGTGGCCTAATCGGCCACCAGCCACATCTCGGCTTCATCGAACATCTCTTCAACAATACGCGCAATCGTCGCCTTGTCGTTTTTACTCATATCGGTTTCGATGGCGTTTCGCTCCATCGGCTTAACCCGCACCTCCAGATCCGGAAAGACGCGCTGCACGCGTTTCTCCAGCTCCTGCAAAATCATTTCGCGCGCGCCCGGTAATCCGGCTACGTTGCGCTTGTCGTAAATCAGCTCCACAAACATCAGGGCATTCCAGTAATCAAAGTGGGAGCGTCATATTACTGTAAATAAAACCAGTGACAAGCGGCAGGGCGGCAATTATTTTCATACAGGTGAAACAGCGCGGCGTAAAGATGCAACGACAGGGGAGTAAAGCGGGCAAAAGCAGAGGGCGCACGCAAAAAATCGAACCTCTGGAGGTGGAAATCCAGCAACACCTCCAGAGGCGGTGCAATAGCACCTTTCGTTCAAGGACAATCGACGACAGTCGTCGTGAGTATTAAGTTATACAACTTTTCCCATCTTGTACAACTTTTTCCCCGGAAATTTCTCTCCGATCGCCTTTTTATCAGTACATCGCTTATAACTCGTTCTTAATACAGAACTCTTCCCACGTCATACCCAGTGCTTCCGCGTGAGATTTCAGATAGGTTTCAATCGCTTGTGCAGCAACCGCTTTATCCGGTTCCGCCAGCTGGATGGAGAACAGCATGCCGTCGAGCTTCTTCTGCCGCAGAAACGCGGCATAGATGCGCTCGGCGTGCCACGCGCGCAGTTCACGCAGGGACATATTGGCGGCGCGCGCATCACTCTCACTCAGTTCATCCAGCGCGGACTGAAAATCAGGGTGGGCGGTGAAAAACAGGCTGCGGGCCAGGGCGTAATACTCTTCAGGGGTTTTCATTCGGGGGTTCCTGCCGGTCAAATTGCGCGTTAGTGTAACCCGCACACGGCGACTTGTCAGGAACCCCGAATGTTTACTGCTGTGCGGCTTGCAGGCGCGTCACGTCCTGCTGATTTTTTTCCAGCGTTTGGTCCACCGTCAGCTTGCCCTGCAGCAGTGCCGCCAGATTCTGCCCGACGGCGTTACCCATCTGATCAAAGCCAGCAATACTGACGTACTGCACACCGGTGTAAGGTACGGTGTTCAATGTCGGTTGATCGACGGTGGCGGATTCAATCGCGCTGCGCACCTGAGCGGCGTAAGGCGCCAGGCGCTGATAGTTTGGCTGCTGATAGGTGGAGTTGCGGCTGCCGGGTGGCACCGCTCCCCAGCCGACGGTATCCGCAACCTGCTGAATATACTGCCGCGAGGTCGCCCAGCTGATGAAGTCCACGGCGGCGGCGCGCTGCGGTGAGTTAGCCGGTACCGCCAGCGCCCACGACCACAGCCAGTGCGAGCCGTTGCGCGTAATGCCGCCCGGCGCCGGCGCAAACGCCAGCTTGTCCGCCACCAGCGAGATCTGCGGGTTAATCAGCAGCCCGGCGGCGACGGTACTGTCAATCCACATCGCGCATTTTCCCTGTGCGGTAAGACGCAGGATCTGGCCAAAGCTATTGCTGGCCGTATCCGGCGGACCGTCCTGTTTCACCATCGCCAGATAATCGGTCAACACCTCACGCCACTCTGGCGAATTCAGCGTTGGCTGCCAGCGATCGTCAAACCACTGCGCGCCATAGGCGTTGGCCATGGTAGTCAGCAGGGCCACGTTATCGCCCCAGCCGGGCTGGCCGCGCAGGCACAGGCCATAGATACCGTGCTGAGCATCGGTGAGTTTCGCCGCAAAATTTTTGATGTCGGTCCAGTCGGGATCGTCTGGCATGGTCAGCCCTTTCGCCGCAAACAGATCTTTGCGGTAATAGGTCATGCTGCTTTCCCCGTAAAACGGTAGCGCGTACAGCGTTTGCTGCCAGGACAGTGCTTTGCGTACCGGCGTCAGCAGATCGTCGCTGTCATACTCTGGCGGCAGGTTATTGAGCGGCGCCAGCCAGCCTTTTTTACCCCACAGCGGCGCTTCATAGGTACCCACGGTAATCACATCAAATTTTGCGTCACCGCTGTTCATGGCTGCCAGCACCGCCTGGCGCAGGGCACCATCATCCATCACGTGCCATTGTAGTTTCACGTCCGGATGCTGCTGTTCGTAACGGCTCGACAGCTGCTGCATGATGGTCATGTCACCATTGGCAATGGTGGCAATATTGAGCGTGGTGGCGGCCTGGCTGAGCAGCGGCAGCGCGGCCAGCAGCGCGATTATGTTACGCTTCATGGCGGCTCCTTATGGCTGCTGCAGGCGGAAGAACGCCATTTTTTCCACCAGCAAACCGGCATGCTGGCTCACCGTCTGGCTGGCCGCGCTGGCCTGCTGCACCAGCGATGCATTCTGCTGGGTGGCACCGTCCATCTGGATTACTGCGGTGTTCACCTGCTCTATGCCGCTGGATTGCTGGCGGCTGGCCACGGCGATCTCGCCGACGATATCCACCATGCGCGCCACGCCGTGATTGATGTCGTTGAGCATCTCGCCCGAGCGCTGCACCAGTGCGCTGCCGGCTTCGACTTTACCCACGCTGGCATCGATCAGCGCCTTGATCTCCTGTGCGGCACCGGCCGAACGCTGCGCCAGCTGTCGCACCTCTGACGCCACCACCGCGAAGCCGCGTCCCTGTTCCCCGGCGCGCGCCGCTTCTACCGCCGCATTGAGCGCCAGCAGGTTGGTCTGGAAGGCGATTTCATCAATCACGCGGTTGATATCCGCGATGCGCTTGCTGGAGGATTCAATCTCCTCCATCGCACTCACTGCGTCGCGCAGTACACCGCTGCCGCGCTCGGCCTGATGGCGCACATCGCTTGCCAGCTCGTTGGCCTGCGCGGCGTTGTCCGCGTTGTGTTTCACCGTGGCGGTCATCTGCTCCATGCTGGCCGCAGTCTGCTCCAGCGAGCTGGCCTGCGCGTGGGTGCGCTCCGACAGATCGTCGTTGCCATCCGCCATCTGGCGTGCCGCATCGCTCAGTGCATGGGCACTTTCGCCCACCTCGCGCACGATCTCGGCCAGCCGCACATCCATGCGCAGCAGCGCCTGCATCAGTTCACCCATCTCATCGCGCGTTACCGTACCGATACGGTGATTGAGCTCGCCGCCGGCAATGGCATCCGCCAGTTCGCGCGCCTGGGCGATGGAACGGTTAATCGAGCGGATCAGCAGCCAGCCGGAGACCAGCGCCAGACTCAGACCCAACAGCAGGATGGCGATCAGGCTATTGCGTGCCAGCAGGTAGTCGCGGTTGCCCTGCTGCCAGGCCGTCTGCGCATGCTGCCGCATCAGCGCATCCAGCTGGTCAATGTCCTGCTGCAGCAACTGGCTGCCGCTGCGCAGGCGGGTTTCGATGACCACCAGTGCGGCGGACGGATTACCGCCTTTCAGCAGCTCACCGGCTTCATGCAGCGCACCCTGCCAGCCGTCGAGATGGGTCAGGAAGCGCTGGCTCAGCGGTTTGGTCTGCGCATCAAACGCCAGCTGCTGCCAGGTATGGCGATCGGCGTTGATTTGCTGACCGTACTGCGCAATGCGCGCCAGGCGTTTTTCCACTTCACTGCTGTCGGTCCAGTAGCGCAGCGCATCGAACAGGGTAGCGGATTGCTCCTGCACCATGCGGTACAGGCGTGAAGAGTATTGCAGCGGGAGCAGCTCGTTCTGATAGGCATTTTGCGCGCGCTGATCGGCAGCGCGCAGGCCGATAATTCCCCAGACGGCAGCAATAATCAGTAACAGGCACAGCAGGCTGACAATCGCAGCCAGACGTGCGCGAAGGGTCAATCGCATAACAGCGTTCTCCGAAACCAGGGTGAGTAAGTCGTCAATATTGTTATGGGTGCAGGTGCTTTAGACTTCACATCAGGTTATCGGCGAAGAGTTGAACAGCTTGAGGGCGCCGGAGAAAGAGAAGGGGGATTCCACCGCAGATACCTTGCGTCACGCCGGGAAAACATTATAACGTAGCCGCCATTGATGCGAGTGTAGGGACCGAAGATGAAAAAGTGGATGGTACTGGCCGCGCTGGCGCTGAGCGGCTGTGCGCAAATCAACAGTTATGACGAAGCGGTAAAAACCCCGGCACCGCTGGAACTGCAGGGTAACTGGCAGACGATGGGGCCGCAGAGCAAGCTGATCAGCAGCGAGGCTATGGCCAGCCTGATCGTCAGCGCTGATGGCACTACCCTTGACTGCCGCCAGTGGCAGCGGGTGATTGCCAAACCAGGCAAGCTGACGCGCCTGGATGATGACTGGGTTAACGTTAACCGTCAGGCGCGCGTGATGCCGCTCTCGCTGGAGAACGGTGAGCTGCACTACGATGGCCTGACGCTGCGTAAAGTGGATCGCCCAACCGTCGAGTGCCAGCAGGCGCTGGACGAAGTGGCAAAGCGCCCTGGCGACGCGGTGATTCAGGATATTGAGCCGCAGATTCTCAGGCCGGTCACGGCCGAGAAATAAGGAACAGAGCTGAAATGCTTTTCTTCCTCTCCCGGCTGCGGGAGAGGACATTTCATCAGGCTGGAATGGTTATCGCTTCTGCAATAAATAGCTGTTTTCAAAGCCGGGCAAACTGCCAATCACATCGAACCCATTAAAATAGCCACCCGCGCGTAATAAATCCACAGCAGGACCGACCTGCGGTGAATACTGATGATCGCGATAATCGTCAAAGACGATAAAGCCGCCTTGCACCAGGGTGGGCGAATATAACAGGAAATCGAGCAATACATGGCGGCCTTCGTGTCCGCCGTCAATATGCAGTAATACGGTACGCGGATTAAGGGCCTGCACCCGCTCAATACTTAATTCAGAGTAGCCACGGATGAGATTAACCTGGGGAAACAGCTTTTCGTGATAAAAGCGCAGCTCACTTTCCTGATTTGCCAGCTCCATGGGATCGATGCTGATAATGCGACGTTTATGCTGGCAAATCTCATTCATGAAAGCCGTCGATTTCCCTTTCCACACGCCGATTTCAATGATGTCACCCGCTACATTATTATGCTCGAGTAACCAGCAAAGATAACCCAGGCATTTTACATGGCTATGGAAAGAGAGTTCACGGCGCGCCATGGCCAGCTCTGCCGGTAATTCTGCCTGCGCCTGTGCCAGAGCATCACCGACCTTATCCCAGGTGTCATCGATGAGCTGCTGTATTTCAGGCTCCTGAAAAAAAACTTTTAAATCCGCGATATCGAGCATGTCGTTGCCTTATAAAGAGAGAATACAGCCGGCAAGGCTGAAAAGGTCTGCGTTAAATGTGCCACAGTTGCCATCATTCAAGGCGGTAATAAGGCTCAGTTTAAGGGGGTAATTAAACGCTTAGCATGGCGGGGGCGGTAAGAATCCAGGGAGAACAGCGTCTCCCTGACAGAGAGGATTATAAATCGCTGGGATAAAGCACCTGACTGGAAAAACGACCATAAGCGTTGGTGACTTTCTGTTGCTGCGTGGTTTGCTGGACCAGCGAACGCAGTTCTTCCATGCGGGTCGCCATCAACTGCTTAATCTCAAGCTCATTGTCCATCACCTGCTTCAGCATGGGCCGTAACTGGACACGCAGCGCAGCAGGCAGGGCGGAGGTATCACGGTCGCGCGCTACGTGCGTAACGCTGCTCACGTAAACTGCCTCATTGGCCACTAAATCATCCCAGTGCCCCTGGCGCGCCTGTTTCAACATCTGATTACTCAGGCTGAGCAAACGCTGATACCCCTGCAGCAGGTCGTTATCTGAAGTCATGGTTACGCTTCCTGAACGGCGTGAGGACCAATTTGTTTCCACGCGTCGGCAATGTTGCTCAGCAAGCGCTCGACTTCCGCAATCGCTGCCGGATCGTTGTGCAGGTTGGCTTCCAGCAGACGGCGGGTCATGTACTCGTAAAGATTATCCAGATTGGCAGAAATCTCTCCACCGGCTTCATGATTCAGCCCGGCGCGTAAGCCATTAGTAATGATATTAATGGCTTTCGACAGCGCCTGGCCTTTACCGGGAATGTCGCCCTGATCCATCAGAATGGTGGCTTTCTTCATGGCGCTGAGCGCGCCATCAAACAATAAAACCACCAGCTGATGTGGGCTGGCGCTTAACACGGCACTTTCCAGACCGACCTGTGCGTAGGCCTGCGTTCCCGATTTAGCGTACATATTTAACTCCTGTTAACTGCTCATGTTCGCGAACTGTTGCGTCAGATAGTTCTGGGTCTGGGTCATGGATGAGACCAGCGTATTCAGGTTCGTGAACTGGGTCTTGTAGCGCGCCATAGTGGCGGTAATCTGTGCGTTTACCCGATCGTAATCGTCAGACAGTTTCTTCAGCGTTTTATTGATGCCGTCAGTGGCGTTCTGTACAGAGCCATTGCTGCCTAAAATCTGATCGAGATAGTTACTGGTTTGCGTCGCAAAGCCGGTGGTTTTGCCGTCACCAGACAGGAAACTGACCACATCCGCCGATTTTTCATCCAGCGCTTTGTTCAGTTTGGTGCTGTCGACGGTCAGCTTGCCATTCACATCCTGGGTAATGCCGATCTGTGACAGCAGGGAAATGCTGCCGCCGCTCTGGGCACTGGTGGACAGCTTAGAGCGCAGGCTGGTCTGAATGTTACGCAGCGTGCCATCACCTAACAGATCGCCATTGCTGGAGTCCTGCGAGGTACTGCCTTGATCCACGGCGGTATATTTGGTCTGGTTACTGATGGTGGTCTGCAGCGAGTTGTACGCGTCAACGTAAGCCTGCACCGCGGCGATCATCGGCGCATTATCCTTGGTGACGGATAAGGTCTCCGGGCTGCCGGTGTTGGTTTTGGTCAGGTTCAGCGTGACGCCTTCCGGCGCATCAGTAATGGTGTTGCTGCTGCGGGTGATGGCGACGCCATTAATGCTCAGTTTGGCATCGGCTGCTTCCACCTGCTCCGTCATACCATTGCTGCTGCCACCTTTGGTAAAACCAATGTACTGCGCCAGGGCGCTGTCATCGGTAGAAACCGTCATCTCGTTGGTGGTGCCGGTATCACGCGAGGTCAGGGCCAGATAATAGGTATTGTCATCGGACTTGATAATACTGGCGGTAACGCTGCCCTGCTGTTTGTTAATCGCATCTTTAATGTCCGTCAGGCTGGTTTGATCTTTGCTCAGCGTGATGGTCATTGGGTCTTTCTGACCCGGTTGCGTAATGGTGATGGTGCGCGAGGCGAGGCTGGAATCGCCTAAATCGCCATCTTTACTGGTCGCGCTTTTCGACAGCAGCGACTGCGCTTTAGCCAGTTGGGTGACTTCAACCGAAAAGTTACCGGCCGCCGCATCATTGGCCAGCGTGGCGGTGAACGCGGTATTGGTGCTACTGACTTTTGTTGAGGCAATTGCAGACGTGTCTTTGAGCGCAGCGGCAGCTGTCTGGACTTTCGCCAGTGCCGTTTGCACGACGCCCCATGCTGTCAGCTTGGCTTTATAAGAGGTTTGCTGATTTGTAATTGGCGTCAGGTTGGCTTTTTCTGCCGTTTCAAGCTGGTCATACAGATCGCTCAAACCCAGGCTATTACCAGCATTGAGGTTACTTACACTTGCCATGTTGTAATCCTTTATAGGTGGATAATCACTGAGGAGGGTATCGGCAGTGAGCGGAAAAATATTAGACAAAATATAAAAAAACAATGAGGCAAATAAAGAAGGGATAAGGGCCTGTTTTCGGGGTTTAAAAAAATAGCTAAGGTTTTCTCAGGCACCGACGATAACCAAAGCAAGCTGAATGGCCCCGGGCCAAAAGCCCGATAGAATCTCAACTCATTGACTCAAGGAATTTATCATGGCCGTTATCAATACCAACACATTGTCGCTGACCACGCAAAACAACCTGTCCAAGTCACAGGCTTCTCTGGGTACCGCTATTGAGCGTCTCTCTTCTGGTCTGCGTATTAACAGCGCCAAAGATGATGCTGCAGGTCAGGCGATTGCTAACCGCTTTACCTCCAACATCAACGGCCTGACCGTTGCTGCCCGTAACGCCAACGACGGTATCTCTCTGGCACAGACCGCTGAAGGCGCGCTGTCCGAGATCAACAACAACCTGCAGCGTGTGCGTGACCTGACCGTGCAGGCGCAGAACAGCTCCAACTCGGCTTCAGACATCGACTCCATCCAGGCTGAAGTTAACCAGCGTATGGAAGAGATCAACCGCGTAACGTCGCAGACCGACTTCAACGGCATCAAAGTGCTGAACACCGGTTCCGGC
>NZ_NHZE01000034.1:0-30162 GCF_002207995.1 Pantoea sp. VS1 | reverse complement strand
AGGCCTCAAATAAGACCTCTCTGGATTTCAGTGCTTATATTCTGGAGGCCTTACGTGAGAAGCTGGAGAGCGACGGGGCACTAGAGAACTGATTCACTAACAGGCATAAGTTAAGAATACCCAATGAGTATCCATTGTATGCATGATAAATATCTTATGTGTATGCATTGAATGCCCGACGAATGCTTGATGTGTGTTGAAGTTATTAAATAGATGACTCAATAAGTTATTCAAATGGAGGAAGAGTTGAACAGAGCCGTAATGCTGGTATCGGGATATCTCGGAATTATAAAGCTCACCGGCAAAGACAGAAAAAGTGCTGCTGAATGGGCTTTCTCCTGAGTGCCCTGTTCATCGTGCCGCTCTTTTTCTTGCCGCACGCCAGCGAGCTGATCAAAATTGGCCTTCAGCTGCTGTGGGGGGCTGCGTTTCGCGCGCGGCATTCATGGCCAACGACAGCTGGAAGCAAAACAAATCACGCTGAGCGATTGCAGCGTGATGGAGAGTCAATAATGTTAATGGATGAACTGTTTAAGCAGGCCCGCGGGCAGGGAAGGGTAATTGTAGCGGCTCGCAATCGAAATCCCTCCGACTCGCAATCAGCGCATGTTTCGGCTCACATTAACTGCAAATGAAAAACACCGCCGACTCACATTAAGTGACAATGGGCTCGCATTTATCCTGCCCGGCTCGCAATCCATTTCGCCGGGCCCACAATAAACTGCAAATAAACATCGTCATATTTGCAAACCAACCGTCAGCATTCTGTCATGCAGCTCAGCCGCGCAGGTTGGATGAAAGCTCCGACTCTGACGGTGTGGCGGTTATCGGTGTCTGGTATCCTGTTTCCATTGCCAGCGTCAGGTATAACTCTATCTGCTGGTCCTTGCCCGGCATATGCCGCGTTCCGACCTGATGTCACTGGCGTGTCGCCTTGCTGTCATGGTGGTGTCGTATACGGTGCCGGACTGATATGCAAGTATCATCGCAGGTATTGCAGATAACGGGAACAATGATGACTGTCGCTGAAAAGGTGAAAGCATATCGTCTGAGAAAGGCATGGTCACAGGAACAACTGGCTGAAGTCGCCTCTCTTTCTGTAAGGACCGTGCAGCGAACTGAAAAAGGCCAGAAGCCGAGTCTGGAAACACTCAGTGCGATTGCTTCAGCCTTTGGTGTAAATGTTTCTGATCTCACGGAAGAAACTTACGTTGCCAGTCAGGCTCTTGATGAACACATCAGCGAAGCCAGAATTCAGGTAGCGCAGGAAACCCGGTTTTATCGAGTTCTGGCTACTGCTGTTCTGGTATGTACAGCATTAACGATAATTAACTATCTGTTTACCCCGGAAAGTTACTGGTCCGTTGTGGTAGCTGTTATATGGGGAGGACTTGTTATATTCAGGGGGATACGCGTGTTTATCATGCGAGGAAAAATCGCCTTATGGCAACAACGCAGGTTGCAGAAAATTCTTCGGTCAGGAAATAAAAGATCGAATAACAATACCACCGAAAAGTAATGCTGTGCCGATTCACCTGTACTGAAAAAGATTAACTTTCGAAACTGGGAAAAATTATGGATATTGCAGACTTTTTACGAAACACACCCGTCTGGGTATGGATCCTGCTGGCTTTTTTACTGCGACGCGGCTTTGCTGCTCTTTATGACCGGGAGATGACAACCGGGCGGTTGTTTTTTCTCCCGGTGATTTTTCTTGTCTGGGGGACATATGGTGTTATCACTGAAACAGCACTTGCTGGCGCAAGCCTTACAATGATGGCAGTTGGACTGCTCGCAGGTACCGCTCTTGGATACAGGTTGTGGCGCTCACAGCCACCGCTGAGAAATTCAGATAATCCGGGCATGATTATCAGGGCCGGGACGCCGCTGACCCTGGGGCTGATTGTGATTACTTTTTGCATGAAGTTTATGCTTACCTCAGCCATTTATCTGCAGCCGGGATTACGGTCATCAGCAAGTTTTTGTATGTTGTTTGGCGGTGTGACGGGACTTGTTGATGGCGTATTCTGGGGGGGACCCTGAGACTTTTCATACCCTGGTACAGCAAAAAGTGATTAACCGTAACTGCCTGTAATTGAAGCCCCTCCGACCCGCTATCAATTGTTGTTGGCTTACACCAGATTAAACTGAAATTTTCTCCTGTGGTAAGCGATGGTCGTCCAGTTAGGGTAAACTCTAATGAATCTTTTTTCCGGTTAAGGAAGTTTATGCTTCTTGTTTTAAAAATTTTTTTAGCATCAGGAATCATTCTTACAACTTCACTAAATCTAAGAAGGGAAACTTTATATCCTTCTTGCGTATTGAATCTCCTCTCAATTGACTCATCAAAAGTGACATCTTTCAGAGATTTAAGATATTCCTCATATGTATCTTTACCTAGTTTGAAAATACTCTCATAATAAGTTATATCACTTCCAAGCGAGCAGTATTCATCTGTTAACCCATTTGGTAATGAGGGCTTTATTTTTGTATATCCACTTTTTTGATTAAAGGTCAATATTTTTACTTCTCCTATTGATATTTTTTCCTTTTTGCTTAAATGCACATGAGAATAAAATGTTGTTTTATAGTCATAGTCATCCCAGTTGTCACGGACAAGAACAATACATGGGTAAGTATTCGGTTCGATTCTTTCTTTTTTTTCTTCGACATAAACTTGCATAGAGCATTACCTTTTGAGATTTCGTATGTACGATGTACATACGTTGATGTATTTACATTGTTTTTACTTGGGTGTGCGTGTATCGTAAAATAATACACATCGTTCAGGAAAAACACATTGCTTATTAATCAAAGGAAACCTTATGCCGATAAACTTCAGCCCTAAGGTCGGTGAAATTCTGGAGTGTAACTTTGGAAGCTATCCTCTGGGTGCAGATGGAAATCCCGTAACCAATTTTTGGGACGGTCATCTTCCGCCCGAAATGGTTAAGAACCGGCTGGTTATTGTGCTTAACGGTAAAATCAACGGGAATGCCTGCATCATCGTTCCGCTCTCTTCAACGTGCGATCGGGATAAGCTGCAGCGGGGTATGCACGTAGAGATTGGCGAAGCCGTGATTGAGGAATGCCGCTTCTTCTCACAGCGCACCCGGTGGGCTAAAGCTGACCTGGTCCAGCAGGTCAGCCGCTACCGGCTTAACCGCGCCAGAACGGACAGAGGCTATCTGAACCAGTGTCTGGCCCGTGAGCTTGTTGCGGAGATTCAGAAAGCAGTCATCAAGTCTATAAACGCGTCCTGGATGCTTAACGGGACGCCTCAGAGTTGACGTCAGCGTCAGTTTCAGGGATAATAAGTCTGTAGCCCATCGAGGCCCTTAAGTTTTTCCCCCTATGAGGGACCTGCAAAACCCAGCCACTGAGCTGGGTTTTTGCCTTTCTGGCATCCGGCTAGCTGTTTGTATCCTTCCTGCGGACGATAAGCGTCCTGATAAACGCCGCAGAAAAATGCAGTGCCAGCTCTGCGTCATGCTCCAGAACGGCTGAGTCTTTATTGCTTCCGTGCCTGACGGCAGGCTCTGCGTTAGCGTAGGCGTAAAACTTTTCTATAACATCTATGAGCATTCTTGAGACGCTACCGTCCTTTTTCATTATCTTCAGAGCATCACCCAGCGTTGACGCTTCCGGGTAAAACGTCTTACATATGCTCTCAATCGCGCTTATTGACTCTTTAATGGAAT
Source organism: Pantoea sp. VS1 (assembly GCF_002207995.1). Taxonomy (NCBI): domain Bacteria; kingdom Pseudomonadati; phylum Pseudomonadota; class Gammaproteobacteria; order Enterobacterales; family Erwiniaceae; genus Pantoea; species Pantoea sp. VS1. Next base: position 26,461 of record NZ_NHZE01000034.1, on the reverse strand, counting down.
TTTCAGCATCCCGGTGCGAGCCCAGCGCGAAGGCGCGGGCTTTGGCAAAGTGTGCTCTCGCCGGCCTGAACTCGTCTGCAAGCCTCTCCTCTGTACTTTTTACTTTCTCTTCAAGAAATGGCGGCAAAGGCAATTCCAGCTGACCAGACTCATTCATTTTCCAGTCGATATTATATTCTGAGAAAAGTTCATTCACCCTCTGGCGGTAAGCTGAAAAAGAAAAGGACTCGTTTTTCCGGCTCTGCGTAAAGTTGTCATCATCATCTATTTCAATTATCCTCTCGGCCACCGTTTCTACAGTATCGTAAAAACGGTACCAGGGTATATTCATCACCAGGTTACGGAGAACTTCAATCGCCGGAGTATGACTAAGGTAATAGTCATCAGGCTCCTCATCCACCATGACGAGTATCTCATTAATAAGGTCATAAACAGGAATAGGCTTATTTTGCGATGCTTGGGACATGGCATCACATACGAGCCTTTCCAGAATATCTTTAAAATACTGTTTTCTTACCCATCTGGGTGCGTCATCCCGGAATGTCTTATTTACAAACTCCGGATCATATCCATGACGATGTGAAAATTTCATTCATGATTCCTGTAGAGGTAACGATTTCAGAAGCAGGTAGTATAAGGGGTCTGACGCTCAGTCGAACGAAAACTCACGTTAAGCAATATTGTCTTTCTCGATTGCCCCTTTTAGTAGCATTAAATGGCCTTTTTTACTCATATTGCCTGCATAAAGGAATGATGACCCAGCATATTAATTATCCACAATAAAGCGGGGAAACCGTGCGATATATTCATCATGTCAACGCCAGGGCCACTGACCGATTTTTGCCATTCTCGTTGTTATTAAGCGTTTCGCCTTATGCCCGACGCTGATTCAGTGCAGCCAGTATATAAACTGTGTTCCACAGCACTACGCAGTTGCTCATCAGCCCCATCAGAAAAGCAATTAAGGGGCCTAACTATGAACTATGAGGCAGCGTCGAAGGCAAGCTGGCGAAGCTTATGGCCTAATGCGTTTGACCACGACTTCCCGTTGCCTTTCCGTCGGTTATTTCTATAACACAAGGCTGCTGATGGCGGCGTCCACCACTGCGACAGTCGTCAGGACGCCCGCCACAATCAGCCAGCCCCACCCTTTACGCTGACGCAGGGCCAGCAGGGTGGCACCAGTGAAACAACTGACGGGGATAAAGGTCAGGATCACAATCAGCATAAGCGTGATAATTTGCGTGTCGCGCATGGGCATACTCCTTTATTCCGGCATGCTGCCGAGGTGAATTGTCCGGTCGGCCGAGGCAATTGTGGATGAACGGTGAGCGATAATAACCCGCGTGATGCTCAGGCCGCGTATGGCCTCGTTTATCAGCGCCTCGTTATGTTCGTCCAGATGGCTGGTTGCCTCGTCCATGAAAAGAATGGCGGGACGGCGATAGAGTGCGCGAACGATGAAAATGCGCTGACGCTGGCCGCCCGAGAGCCCCTCGCCCAGCTCGCCTGTCAGGGTGTCATAGCCCATCGGCAGGGCCATGATATCGTCATGGATATGGCCAAGGCTGGCGCAGGTATGAAGCCACGCCTCGTCAGGTGAGTCGCTGAAACCGGTCATGTTTTCGCGTAATGACCCGGCAAACAGACGGTCCTCCTGCAGTATGCAGGCCACGGCGCGGCGGTAGTTGTTCACGCCGGCGGAGTGGATATCCCGTCCGCCGGCCAGTACGCAGCCTTCACCCGGCGGGATAAGGCCGCTCAGCACTTTCATGAGTGTGGTTTTTCCGCACCCTGATGGGCCGGTGATGGCCACGCTTTCTCCGGCAGCCACCGTGATATTGAGCCCCCTGAAAATGGCCGGTGACTGTGCGTCATGACGAAACATGAGTCCTTTTGCCTCCAGCGCGATGGCGACACCCGCAGGATACAGGTCTGCAGTGGGGGCGGCCGGCTCGGACTCAGTGTGGGCGATGTCCGCAATACGTTCTCCGTGCAGGGAGAGCATGCCGAGACGCAGGAACATGTCAGTCAGCGACAGTGCCCGGGAGGTGAAAATTTCACGAAATACCCCGAAGGCCACAAACGCCCCGAGTGAGAGCTGATGAGTCATTACGGCCCCAATGCCAAGCCAGAGGATAACCACGTTGTCCAGCGCGTTCGTCAGACCGCTGACCGTACTGAAAAGAATGTCAAAGCGCCGACGGCTGACGGCAGCGTTTGCGGCGTCTACTTCAAGTGTCAGCCAGTTCCGGCGGCGCTGCGATGTCAGACCCTGCGCGCGTAGCGTGGCGATACCCCACAGCGATTCGGTAAAGTGAGATCCGGCCGCCGCGTTTTTTATCAGTTGCTCCTCCGTCAGCTGGCGGTAGCGAGGAAAGGCAACCACCCGCATTGTTATGGCGATCAACACAAAGCACGTAACCACACCCCACAGAAGCGGGCCTCCGTAGCCTGCCAGCAGCACGCAAGACCCGAGGAGCATGATGCCGTCAATGACGCAGCCGGTGACATCGTGGACAAAAGTGTCGCGCAGCACGTCCAGCGAGCCGAAACGTGACTGGATGTCGCCTGTACGACGCTGGGCAAACCACGGAAGAGGAAGTCCCAGAAGATGCCGGAGCAGGCCTTCCTTCCACTGAACGTCGGTGAGCGTGTCCGTCACCATCACCGTCCACGCACGGATGAGGTTAAGTCCGGTCTGAAGCAGGATAAGTGCTCCCAGAGACAGGCAGACCAGTTCAAGCAGCCCCCGGTCGGAGGCGGGAACCACGTGATCCAGGGCAATCTGCGTACCCACGGGCAACAGCAGACTGATGCTTTCGATCATCGCGGACAAACAGAAGATTTTGACCAGGGCAGTGCCGAAGCCGCGTATACCGCTCATCAGTTCGGCAGGCCTGACGCGGGGCAGTTTTTTTTTCCGGCAGAAGCCGCGGCCGGGCCAGAGCTCCAGCGCCGCGCCGGTAAAGTTTTCTGACAGCGTTTTCCTGCTGACGCTTAGCCGTCCACGGGCCGGATCGTGGATCACGGCCCGGTCGCCACTGAGGTTGACCAGCACCACAAAATGGCTGAAGCTCCAGTGCAGAATACAGGGCAGCCTCAGGTCCGAAAGCTCATCAAGCTCAAGTGATAAAGCCCGGCCCGCCAGTCCCACCTCCCCGGCAATGGTGTACAGAGTGCTCAGCGTGGCGCCGCGAGACGAGATGCCACCCCGGCTGCGCAGGGCAAACAAATCTGCATGATGGCCGTGCCAGCCTGCCACCATCGCGATACAGGCCAGCCCGCATTCGGCAGCTTCAGTCTGCAGAATCAGGGGGACACGCCGGTACAGTGAGAAATTGAGACGGCGTAATAGCCCTTCAGGTCCGTTACTGTTCACTCACCGCCTCCTGCGTGCTGTCCCGCATGTCATAGAGTGGCGCAAGTACCCACTGCCACAGTTTTCGTTTCTCTAGAAACAGCGTGCATTCCGCGCGCAGCCCGTTTCCGGGCCGGAGGCGGTGTCCCTGCCAGACAAAGTGCGTCACATCAGGCGTGACGGTCAGTCGGTACCAGGTCTCGGATGTGCTGGCGTTTACGGCAGGCGCGCCGGACCAGGATGCCCTTTCATGTAGGGTCGCCGGGGCTGAAGATATCTGCGTGATCCGTCCGGGAAACTGACCAAACTTTTCTGCCGGAAAAGCGTTATACCGTATGTTGACCGGTGAGCCTGCCTTAATGAATGGCACGGCGCTGTCCGGCACCCACATGACCAGTTCCCAGCGGGGAGTTGCGAAAGGAATAACCTGTGCCAGGGCGTCGCCGACGCTGACCGACTGTCCAGATGTCAGGCCGGCGATATCTACCCGCCCGTCCACCGGCGAAGTCACGACCAGCGTTCCCGCCGCGTCGTCCAGGGTCTCCTGGCGAACCAGGTCGCTGCGCTGCATCTCCATGCGGAAAATATCGTTATCAAAATCAGCGGCGCGCGTGCGGATGTCGCCCGTCAGAGCCAGCAGCTGCAGAGCACTCTGTTCACGCTGACCGCTCAGCGTCAGCAGGTCGTTCTGCTGCTGATAGTAAAGAGCGGCCTGCTGGGAGAGCTGGTCCCGGTTGATGAGGCCCGCGCGCTGATAGCGGCGATAGCTGTCCATATTCTGCTTCATTTCCTTCAGCCCCTCTTCGGCCTGGTTCAGTACGTCAGCCGAGTGCGACAGCGCCGCCGCATAACTGGCTTTCTGTTGCTCCAGGGTTTCCAGCGTGACTCGTTTGTTTTCACGCAGGTGATTAATGATGCTCTCAACGCTTTTTATCTGAGCCTGCGTATTCTGCCGCTGCTGAAGGCTGACCACGCCGGATCGCGTCGTATGGCTGACGTCAATTTCATAAAGAGGCTGCCCTTTTTTTACCTTGTCACCTGCACTGACCAGACGGCTGATAATAAACCCCTGCCCGGGGGCGGTGACCCGGACTGGGCCGGGCAGGGAGGCCAGTTCCCCGCTAACGGTCACCCGACGGGTATAGCTGCCGATGCAGAGAAACAGTGCAAGCACGATAAAAAAGAGCGCGGTGAGGGCAAGATGCACCCAAGGGGGAAGGCCGCGGGCCAGCAATGCCCGACCATTCCAGAGTCGTGACCGGTGACTGAGCGCCGCTGCACGATAGAGGGAGTCCATGAGTATCCTGAAGAAATAAAAGCCAGTAGTTGTCATAATAAGGCGGCCATAATGGCCGCCTGGAGAGCAGATTCTCTGTAATCAGCGGTTTTTACCCCCTCCCATCTGACCACTTTTCCCCTTGTTGCTGGATTTACCACTGTTACCTTTATTATTCCCGGATGCAGAGGACCCGGTATCCGGTGCGTTTAAACCACAGCCCGCGTGAAAGCTAGCCGAGGTAGTTGAGCCGCCATGTCCATCTTTAGACGTGGAAAAAGAACCACCAATAGAACAGCTGCCAATTGAAAACCCACCTGCGACTACATTCATTTCATTTAAAGAAAGTTCACGCATTATTATTTCTCCTAATTACAGTAGTTTGCGAATATAACGTGCTTTTTTCTCATTGAAACAACCCATTGAGAAGATGAATTGGCATAGTGTATGTTTGTTATGCCAAACTTTTTCATGTCTGCCGGAGTGTATGAAAACCATTTCTCCGGGAACTTATATCTATAATCAGATTTTAACTGAGGACAAAAAGACAGCTTATTGTCCACACCAATTTTTCTGTAAAACTCAATGTCATCTTTTTGTAACTTTTTAATTTCCCGAAGCGAGAAAAATTCACTCTTTGTTATGTTTCCAGATATTGCAATTTCTCTCTCAGGGCCGTTGATACCACCATGCCATAGAAGGTACGAATCGTTACCCAGATGTTTTTTCTTTCCGGCTGGAAAAATATAGTTAGCACAGGCAGAGGCGCAAACGCTGCGCACATCGACACTGATTCCATTTTTATATATATAATCACCTATCGCTAAAGCGTTCCTGGTATCACCGCCAATGCTATTTATAGATATCGTATTGATTGGGGAATTTCTGGCAAGCCTTAGGAATTCAGAATAAGATGTGCCTGTGATTTTTCCATCATAATAAATAACGCTCCCCTTAATATAGATATCGGGGGGGTCAGAAAGAACGCTGGCATCGGGGAGGTCTATCTCCTCATACGCCACACATGACGAAGAATTAAATATTAAAAAAAACATAGCTAATGAAGTAATTACGAAAGAACCACTTCTAAAAAAAGCTCTCAACTGTCCATGTGTCATTACTTTTAACTCCGTTTACACCCCTGAATAATTCAGAGCCCAGTTTCGTAACCCCTGAACATACATCAAAAGCGATAAGAGGAACGCTCTTGTCTTATGTAATGTAATGCCAACCTAAACTTGTTTTTAGTAAATATATGTAACTAAATATTTCTCTTGTGCAATTTTTTTGAAGGAGAAAGGGGGGTTTTGGCGATTTTTTGAGATTAAAATTTTAAATTCAATCATCGAAAATGGTGATGGTCATATCTGGTCGGACATGTAACGGTTAAGGATTGCCTGAGGATTGTGCTGTTTTAGCCCGTTCGTCACCGGGGATAAGTTTCTTCTTATAAATTATTAAGTTTTTCAAATCTATAGACTAATTACCTTGTTTAAACTTCCATTTTTCGATGACTCAATGCCTTAAAGACGAGTTTGATGTTTTTAAACCAATCATTTTAATGATAAACAGAAAGCATCATAAGCGCTTTTGATCTTCGAAAATTTTATAGACTATAGAGCGTGCAATACTGAGCTGATGAGAGATATTAGTTGCACCCATACCTCTCTGATGAAGTTCCATAACGGTATGCCTTTCTAAAGTGCGCTTGCGGCCGAATTTAATACCTTATAGCTTCGCCTATTGCCTCCCTTCAATTGTACGCTCAAGGATTCTCTTGTGCTCGGCCAGGGTTACAGCTGAAAGAATAGTGATAACCATTTTACTCATTTCCGCATCGGTACTGATACCGTCGTCAATAAACCGAAAGGATACACCCCGGGCGTCGAACTCTTTTATCAACTGGATCACGGTCAGAAAGGTGAGATAAGAAAGCGATATACCGACGGCCAGGAAGATCAACTGGGCGCACTGGGACTGGTCACTAACGCCGTCGTGTTAGGGAATACTATTTATATGCAGGCAGCCCTGGATCATCTCCGGGCACAGGGGGAAACGCTGAGTGATGAAGATATCTCACGCATCTCACCGCTTTGCAACGGGCATATCAATATGCTCGGCCATTATCCCTTCATACAGGCAGAACTGGTGACAAAAGGACATCTGCGGCCATTAAAAGAGGCGTCAGAGGAAGAAAACATTGCTTAACGTGAGTTTTCGTTCCACCGAGCGTCAGCCCCTTATAAAATGGAAAGAGATTACGCCACCCGGTTCTCTGCTGATCCTGCTAGTTTTTTCAGTTCGGAAAATCCTTCCGGTTTGTGTAAAAAAATAAAGAGTGCCGTGATTCACTCACTCCGTCCGAGCTTCAACACGCATCACCAGTTATCAGCTGATGTCATGGCCGTCCGGTGTCGGTTAGATCCGTTCTCAGAACTGCACTACCGGCTTACCTTTACCAGTGAGGCTATCATAATCCAATTCGGTTTTTCAGGTAGAAAGCCGAATGTCTTCGTGTCACGGCCCAACCCCATCATCCAGGCGAGCACACGTTAAAAACCACAGCATATTGCGGCGGGCGACCCGGCGCCGGAAGAAGCAGTGTTTGCGACAATCGCCACACATTCGGTTGTCTGGCTATTATTGTATAAATAACCGAATTTACGCAGGGCGCCGGGAGAATTACCGCGCGGGACTTCATCACTCCCCTGCCCTATCATAGCGATCATCATTCACCGCCGGGGGCCCACATGCACTCGCCATACCCAGAAAACGCGCAGACGCTGCTACGTGAAAATCCGGGCACATTACCCCGTCCGGCTTCACAGAATTCACACAGCGCCATCTCCCCGGTCATCGACTACCGGCTGGCGCTCGCCGTGCGGCGCGAGCTGGCCGGTGACGACAGCCTGCCCCGCTACCTGCTGGCGCCGGAGGTGGCGGTCCTGCTCGCGGCCGTTCCGGACCTGCACCGGCGGATGCTGTTTGAGTTTATCTGGAACACCGGGGCCCGCATCAACGAGGCGCTGGCCATCCGGCCGGATGATATCGTGCTGGACAGCGTCCGCCCTCACGTCCGGCTCGTGACGCTCAAGCGGCAGCGCAATCCCAGACCCGGTAAGCCGCCGCCCGGCGCGCAGCGGCGTGTGCCCCTGCTCGACGCGGGCTTTGTATCGCGGCTGCGCGACCACCTCACCACCTTCTGCCCCAACCGCCGCCGGCCGGTCTGGGAAGGACGCGGCGGCCGGCCGGTCACGGACGATACGGCGCGGAACTGGCTGAGCGATGCGGTGTCCCGGATCGCCGGGCAGGGGCTGTCGCTTTCGCTGCCTAACCCTACCCCGCACACGCTCCGGCACAGCTATGCCATGCATCTCCTGTACTGCGGCATTATGCCGACCGTGCTTCAGGGCTGGCTCGGGCACGCGGACTTCCGGAACACGCAGATTTACATCCGCGTACTGCACATGGAAGCGGCGGCGGCGGGCAGCCGGCAGGTCAGCTTCGGAATGGATCCCAGCGAGGCAGCCGGACTGCTGCGCCCCTGATGTTCTTAATGGTATAATTACACTGTAAATACATTTTTGTATTTACAGTGTAATTGCTTTGACTTTACCAGACCTCTCGTTTATAACGTCTCTTATCTTTACTTCGTAAATACATAAATGTAATTACTTTGTGTATACGTTGTGGTGTGTCACTCGGGAGGAAGAAATGATTATCATGATGGGATCGCCAAAAGGCGGCGTGGGTAAGACAACACTGATTGCAAATCTCGCATCGCTGCTGCTGTCGCGGGGGAAAAGCGTGACCGTGCTGCGTGCGGACAAAAACGACGAGCTGGCCGATTTCTTTTCCCGCCGCGAAGAGGCCGGCCTGCCGATGTGTCCGCTCCATTCAGCCTGGGGCGACATTTCGCGTGAGATGAAGCGCCTGCAGAAAATGTCCGACATAGTCCTTGTCGACACGGCCGGTCACGACAGCATGGAGTTCCGCAGCGCGCTGACGGCCGCTGACGTGCTGCTTTCCCCGGTCAGGCCGTCCTCGCAGGGGGAGGTTGACAACATGAACAAGGTCAACGAGATGGTCCGCTACGTCCAGGCGAACGAGAATCCCTCGCTGAAGGGATATTTTCTTTTCAACCGGTGCAAGCCAAAAGCCACGGACGCCATCGAACTCACGCGCTCTCTCAGCGAAGACCCGAACTGGATCCCGGCGCTGCGCACCTGGATTAACCAGCTCGACGTTTTTGAATCCGCGTTTAACCTGGGCGCCGGCGTCCACGACGTGAGCAGCGCCAGCAGCCTGACTAAAGCAAGGGCGCTGATCGAGCTGCTTGCTGACGAAATCGGCCTGTAATGCTGATGTAATTACGAATTATCTACAATGTATTTACATCATCCGGAGTGAGGAACCGTTCTGAGCGATGGACTTCTTCATCATCCGCTGACGCTCATTCCGGCGCTGCTTCTGGCTGGCGTTATGCGCGTAGCATCGCTTTTCAGAGCAGGAAGACTTCATCACCACGGGAGTTGTGCTCATCGCCAGAGGTATGCAGAACATGCGCGGCGAAAGGCGCAATACACCACGGACATGGGCGGAAGTGAACTCATGCGGACTGCGGAGCGTGAGTTTCGGTTGCGTTGGCCAGCTTCCTCCTCCCGGTTCCTGCCGGGCGGCTCATCCTGTGGGCTGCGGTGGCGCTTATGCATGACAGACATAATTGAAACGCTTTTACTGTCGATACAATGCATGTACAGTGTATGTACGATGTAATTTTCTGGAGATTTACATGGTTAAGTTAAAAACCCCCCTGAAATCCACATCGCCGGCCCCGGCTCAGGCAGCTGACCGGCTGGCTCCGGAGCCGCAGGTTTCAGCAAAGGGCAGCACAGCCCGCTTTATCAGACAGGGCGACAGCCGTCCATCAACAGGGACGCAGCCGACCAATTTCCGGCTGCCGACGGGTATCATTGACATGCTGGATGAGGAGGCGCAGGCCACCGGTCAGAACAAGACAACCATTCTGAAGGCCGCTTTACTGGCTTACTGTACCAGCATGGACCAGAACGAGAAAAACCGCTGGTTGCTTGAAGCACCGAAATACTGACATGCGGAACCCTGATTATCATTACCCGGTATGGGCATAATGAGTACACTCCGGGTTGATTAACAGATTTTGTGTTTACATTGTAAATACGTATATGTATTTACAGTGTAAATCTGTTTTTGTATTTACGCTGTGTCGTTTTTTCGTTGAATGGAGTGTCCGGGTGAGAATATCGCATTTTACCGGGGGCTTTCTGGGCCTCAAAAAGCTCAGCGATGCTGAACAAAAAAATATCGCCGAGTGGGGGTTTCTGCTGAGTGCGGTTTTTATCGTGCCGCTCTTCTTCCTGCCGCATGCCAGCGAACTGGTCAAAATCGGCCTGCAGCTGCTGTGGGGCGCCTGCGTGTCGCGCGCGGCGTTCATGGCCAATGCTACCTGGAAGAAAAACAGCTCACGCTGAAGAACACAGAAAAAACGGAGGTGCAAAGGTGGAAATGCAGAAATTACTGCAGCAGGCGCGTGAACATGGGATAAAGCTGTCAACGTTTACGCAGTCAGCCGACATGTTTAAGGGCAGGATGCGCAGGCGGCGTCCTGCGTTTGAAGACTGGATCCGTCAGCTTTCACGCAATGACAGGCTGCCTCGTGGTCGATACTTCCGCGGTAAGCAACCCGGCAGACCCCTGTATATTGTGGATGAGTTCTGGCACCGGTTTCCCTGAGTGACCGGGCGACAGGAACAAAACAATCCCTCTGCCTGAGCGCCCGATCAATGAAGTTATCAGTATACCCCGGTTATTGACCTGAAAGGCCCGGTCGTCCATAAAACCGGCGCAGCGTTCAGTGCCGGTGAATACCGCTGCGATCACCATCAGGGGGCGAACTGCGTCCCGGCGCATTGAACGTGATGGTGATGATCTTCCTTGCCAGTCCTTCCTCTGAAACGGCATCGTCCACACTGACATCACGAATCAGCGGGCTTTCCTCTTCTATATGTTGGGCAATATCCCGCAGCCACTCTGCCAGCATCTTTTTATCCATAGCTTTCTGCTCCACGGTTGTTCAGTTGTCATAACCCTGTCACAGCGAATAAAGGTAAACAGACCGGCCGCCTGAATCTCCGGTGGGTCGCTCAGGGCACGGTACCCCGTACGGAGCAGGATAACTGAAAACGCCTGACGCCGGGAGTAAAACTGCTGACCGGGCAGCGTAACGCACCGGCCACTCAGCCATCCTCTGACTTCACGTCATCTTCTGCATCCGCTCCCTTCACCGACGGTGAAGACGTACGTGCCGGCAGGGCAGGGCGGTCCGGGCTGAGGTAGTGCGCACGCACCCGGTCCGTGATGTCAGCCAGCAGCGCCGGCGTGGCGCCGAGGTACTCCACTGCCGCTTTACGGCCGTTACCGAGCTTATCATTGCCGTACGCATACCACGCGCCGGTCTTCGTCACGATTTTCGCGTCCACCGCCAGGTCCAGCACGTTGCCGGAGAAGTCCACGCCCTGACCGAACAGCAGCCGGAATTCTGCCTGGCGGAACGGCGGGGCAACCTTGTTCTTGACCACCTTCACCCGGATATCCTTACCGATGACGGCGTCACCTTCCTTTATGTTGCCGAAGGCGCGGACATCAAGGCGCACCGAGGCGTAAAACTTCAGCGCATTACCACCGGTGGTGGTCTCCGGGTTACCGAACATCACGCCAATCTTCATGCGCAGCTGGTTGATGAAGATGACCAGCGCCTGTGAGGCGCCGATGTTGCCCTTCAGTTTGCGCATGGCCTGGCTCATTATGCGCGCCTGCAGGCCAACGTGGGCGTCGCCGATTTCCCCCTCAATCTCGGCCTTCGGCACCAGCGCCGCCACCGAGTCCACCACGATGACGCTGACGGCGCCGGAGCGGACCAGGGCGTCGGTGATTTCCAGCGCCTGCTCGCCGGTGTCCGGCTGGGAAATCAGCAGGCTGTCGGTGTCCACGCCAAGCTCCGCCGCCCGCTTCGGGTCGAGGGCGTGCTCGGCGTCAATGAAGGCGCACTGTCTGCCGGCGCGCTGCGCGGCCGCGATGGCGTAGAGCGCCAGCGTGGTCTTGCCCGACGCTTCCGGACCATAGATTTCACAGATGCGCCCGTAAGGGAGCCCGCCCCCCGTGGCGATATCCAGCCCCATAATGCCGGTGGGCTGCAGCGCCACGTCGAGGCTGCGGTCGTCGCCCAGTCGCATGATGGCACCTTTACCGAACTGCTTTTCAATCTGCGCCATCGCGGCGACCAGCGCCCTGGCGCGCTCGTCCTGCGTGGCGGGTTTTACCGCCTTCGGGGCGGCGGGCTTTATCAGTTTCTTCTCCGTCATGAATACCTCCTCAGAACGCAATGCATGTCGTGCCGGCAGGGCGGTCAGCCCGGCGCGGTGCCTCGTGTGGATAAGCCGTTGACAGCATGAACCCGCTGCCAACCGCTTACCCACAGTCGCCATTTTCCGGTGGCGTTGCAGGGACGTCTGCTCACGCACAATAAGGTGTCATTTTTTCTTTTTTAAAACGTTAAACAGACCGGGTGCGGACCCGGCCTGCCTCAGCGCACGCGGGCCACCGGGATGTCTGACCAGCGCGTGGTCCACGCCGGCGACAGCATGTCGCGCTTCATCTGCCAGCCGGCTCCGCTGTCCGTTCCCCTTCCGGCAAACCACACGCGGCCCTTACCCGTGTGGTTAATGTGGTCCACTACCGCCATCAGCGCGGCGCTGTGCGGGCGGGGGCCGTCTTCTTCAAACAGGTTCAGCTGGCTCACCCCGTGCGGGGTAAAGTCGTCCAGCATGACGCCGGCCTTCATGTAGCGCCGGCCGTCCAGCCAGATGCGGTCCAGCGCGCGCAGCGCCGCCTTCACGATGTCCCGCGTGTCCTGCGTGGGCCGCGGCAGGGTTTCGCCCGCCTGGTTGCCGTAAAAAATCTCTCCCTGCGCGTGAGGTGAGGTGCGCACGAACACGCCCACGCGGCGGCAGTACTGGCGCTCCCCCCGGAGTTTCTCCGCCGCGCGCTCCGCGTGCTGACACACGGACGCCCGCATGGCACCGTACTCCGTGACCCGCTCCCCGAACGAGCGGCTGCAGACTATCTGCTGCTTTGCGGGCGGCATCTCCTCTAGGGGAATGCAGGCCTCGCCGTTGAGCTCGCGCACGGTGCGCTCCAGCACCACGGAAAAGTTTTTGCGCATCAGCGCGGGGCTGGCCTGCGCCAGCTGCAGGGCGGTGTCGATGCCCATGCCGTTCAGGCGCTTCGCGATGCGCCGGCCCACGCCCCAGACCTCCTCCACGGGCTGGCGGGCGAGCATCTTCTCCGCCCGCGCCCGGGTGGTGACGGCCAGCACGCCGCCAAACTGCGGCCACTCCTTGCCTGCCCACTGGGCGCTCTTGGCCAGCGTTTTGCTGGGGCCTATGCCGCAGCCCGTGACCAGCCCGGTGGTGGCCAGCACCCGGGCGCGCACGTGGCGGCCGTAGTCCTCAAAATCCGTGAGTACGTCCAGCCCGGTCAGGTCCAGAAAGCACTCGTCGATGGAGTACACCTCTGCGCGCGGCGCCAGCGACTCAAGGGTGCGGTGCATTCTGTCGCTGAGATCCGCGTACAGTGCGTAGTTTGAACTGAAGACGTGCACCTTTTCCGGAAAGTCCTGCGTGCGTATCTGAAACCACGGCACCGCCATTTTTATGCCCAGGGCCTTTGCGGCGGCGTTTCTTGCGATCACGCAGCCGTCGTTATTACTGAGCACCACGGCCGGCTGGCCGCGCAGGTCCGGGCGGAACAGCAGCTCACAGCTGACGTAAAAGCTGTTGGCGTCGACCAGCGCAAACATGGCCACGGCTCAGCGCCCCCGGGAGCGGGTGCCGTGGAAGAACCAGATCACCACGCCCATCAGCCGGAGCTCGTCCGGGTAAATCACCGGGTAGGCCGGGTTCATCGGAACCAGTGCCGGACGGGGGGTGAGCCGCAGGCGCTTCACGGTGAACTCACCGTCCACCTCCGCAATGACGATATCCCCCTCCTGCACCGTTTCGGCCCGGTCAACCACCATGACGTCCCCGTCGCAGAGCTCGAAGTCCTGCATGCTGCTGCCGCTGGCGCGCACGAAAAACGTGGCGGCGGGGCGGAGAATGCACAGTTCATTGAGGTCGAGTGCGTCCTCAACGTAGTCGGCGGCCGGCGAAGGAAATCCGGCCACACAGGCGTCGGAAAAAAACGGAATGGCCAGCGGTGCGCTGTCGGTGACCGGGCGCAGCAGCGCCAGGGGACCGCCGTTATGTCCGCTGTTCGGTACCGGTACAGGGAAACGCTTCATCAGGGCCTCATGAATGAATACTGTGTTTATATACAGTATCATGTATCTGCAGCACGTCTGCAAGTTCTGCCCGGGCATCAGCCCTCAGATGCCTGATATCCCGCCGGATTTTGTTTTCTCCGGCGAAGCTAAAGGGTGTCGCTTCGCTCCGCTGTTTCCGGCGTGCCGGCGGTGCCTGACGCCGGGGGGCGCTGGCGCGCCGGACCGGAAAACCGTCACCGCCCCCGGATGGCGCCGTGACTTCACGTTAGCCGGGGCGCTTCCCGGTCAAGGGTTCGTTTCACCTCCGTCGTCACCCGTTCCCCGCCGTGCGCGGGACGTTCAGTCCGCTCCGGCGGCGCGTGCGGCTTCCTCCCTCGCCCGTTGCCCTGTCCGCTCGCGGCCCGGCTGCTGTGTCGTCACGGCGCAGGAGCCGTGAAACCGTTAACTCAGGAGTAATTATGCCGAACTGGTGTGCAAACAGGCTGCGGGTGACCGGCCTGGCGGAGAATGTGAGTAAGGTGCGGGCGCTGATGCGGGGAGAGGTGCGCCCTCTCTACGCGCGTGCGGAAGGGCAGGGCATCCAGCTGTTTCTGGCGGGCTGCGCCGGGCTGCTGCGGCCGGTAACGGACGACACGTATGCGCCTTATCCGGCGCTGACTGCGGCGGGGCAGGGAGAGCACACCCCGGAAAACGCCGCGTTTACAGCGTGGCTCATGCAGCTGCGTGACGGCGGTAAGCGTCGCATACTGACCGTGTTGACACTCGCATGGAGGTGCATCAGCTCAGACTTTAGCTAACCGGTTTCGCAGATTGAGCTCAATTAAATCTGACAGGTGCTGATATGAGCACAGGCTGTGTGAAAACTCTAACGACAAATAGTCGGATGCACGCCTACGCGAGGACTGCGATTTTCTATTAGGTAAGATCTCACAGATTTAACCCAAATGCGCTTGCTTCGGTTCTGATTGGTTTTTTCCTTTGAGCTCATCCTGTTTTCACACAGCCTGAGCGTGAAGCGAACCTTATTCTGGCTGCTGGGTATGACTGCAATGTGGACGATTGTTTACCTTCACTGCTAAAAAAGTTTTTTCCGCAAAAAAGTAACCAGCTACAGACATTCCTTTAAATTATTAAAGATAAGATTTCTCAGCTAAACAGTAGGAAATTTAATCATTTACATTGCTCATAGAACCTGCTGCACTGCCGATAACATTCCTGTAATTTAATTTTACTTACGGGGAGCAATTATGTTGGGTAAATTATTTAAAAAACCACAGTCTGCACAAGAGGTCACTTCACCTGAACTGCAAGAGGTGATAGTTGAAGAATCACGGTCGCACAGCACGTTATCAGATCGTCTGGACAGTTTTTTGGCTCTGCTCCCAGAATTATTGTGGGTCTGTGAGGGGAAAGAAATCACCGACAGTACCCCGCTATGGATTTCATCTGCTGCGCCATTTAATTTGCCGCGTGTCAGCGGAGAAACCTTTACTCTCTCGGCACTTTGCGCGCTTGTCCACGATGAGGACAAAAGTCATTTCAGGCAGCTTTTACGAACAGCCCAAGCCCATACGTCTCCCGAAGTAACGCATAAATGCCGTTTTATGACGGCACACTGCAGTTATGAATGGTTTCAGGTAGCAGTAAAACGTGAACGCAGCGCTGACGGCCATAACCAGAGGCTGGCAGGTACGTTGTTAAACATCTGTGAGGAAGTTGCGCACCAAAGTGAATATGACATTGTCATGACCCGCTTCAACCTGTCGCGTGAGATGCTGAATGACGGGCTCTGGGACCTGCAGATTATCAATGGTGATCCGTTACATCCGAATAACGTTTTCTGGTGGTCTCCGCAGTTCAGAAAATTGCTGGGATTTGAAACGGTCGAAGAGTTTCCTGATGTCATCGACAGCTGG
The DNA here is from genome assembly GCF_002207995.1 of Pantoea sp. VS1. NCBI lineage: Bacteria > Pseudomonadati > Pseudomonadota > Gammaproteobacteria > Enterobacterales > Erwiniaceae > Pantoea > Pantoea sp. VS1. The sequence goes on along the minus strand of NZ_NHZE01000034.1, from coordinate 10,547 downwards.
GCTTCACGTCTTCATCCTGATGACAGTCAGCACACGCTAGACGCCTTTATAAAACACCTTAACGACCATTCGGGCGCGACAGGATATGACGTTGAATACCGCGTTAAGCTCAAAAACGGCAATTACCGGTGGTTCCGTGCACGCGGTCAGACCCAACGGGATAAGGACGGTGTACCTTTGCGGGCAGTCGGTGCGCTAATCGATATACAGACGCTCAAGGATCAGGAAGTTCAGGCTGAACTTGAACGTCAGCGAAAAGATGAGGCGTCAGCATCTGTCAGTGCAATCGCTGAACTGGTCTCTGAAAATGCCAATATTGCTGCTCAGATCAAACTCATCTCGCTGAATGCCAGCATTGAGGCTGCCAGAGCGGGTGTGCAGGGACGAGGATTTTCTGTCATTGCCAGCGAAATTCGCGAACTGGCAGACAGAACCGCGGAGATAACTGAAAACATAAGCCGCCTGCAGGTCCGGCTGGATGCCTCCTCGCGCCTTTGATGATGGGCAATGAGCCATTTGATACAACAGGTACACTTTCTGCTTTGCCCCAGGCAAGTGTACTCTCAAATTAAAAGCAAACTGAATTTTTGGTTTGCTCAGGTTGGCTCCATCACTTCATAGTCTAGATTGCCCGCTTCCGGGAGATAGCGACCTGTCAGATTAGATTTAACTCTGAGCATAGCTGTGTCAGCTCAACTCTGAGCTGAACAGCTATGTGAGATCGGTTTTCCATGGCAGCAAATCTTGCAGCCGGTTCACAGGCCATTCCTGGATATGACCCAGGACATAACGCAGCCATACCTCAGGATCTACGTCGTTAAGCCGGCAGGTGCCTGTAAGGGAGTAAAGCACCGCGGCCCGCTCACCACCGGTGTCCGAACCGGCAAACAACCAGTTCTTCCGGCCCAGGGCAACACCGCGCAGCGCGTTCTCCGCGATGTTGTTGTCAATTTCCGCCCAGCCATTCCGGCAGTACAGATTCAGTGCATCCCATTGCTTCAGAAGGTACGCGAAGGCTTTCGCCGTATCCGAATGTCGCGACAGCACCGTCATCTGCACCTGAATCCAGTCGTACAGCGACTGCATCAGCGGGATGGTTTTCTCTCTCCTGGCCGCCAGCCGTTCGCCTGCGGGGCTTCCCCTTATTTCCGCCTCTATGGCGTACAGTTCAGCGATGCGCCGGAGCGCTTCGGTGGTGATGCCGGTCGGGGTCCGGACATGAACGTCGTGGATTTTTCGCCGGGCGTGTGCCATGCAGGCCGCTTCCGTGATGCGGCCGTCTTCGTACAGGGCGTTGTAGCCCCCGTACGCGTCCGCCTGCAGGATACCTCTGTACCCGGCAAGATGCTGTTGTGGATGTACGCCCTTCCGGTCCGGCGAGTACGCGAACCAGACCGCAGGCGGCAGCTGCGAACCGGCGTTGCGGTCATCCCGCACGTACACCCACAGCCGGGCCGTGCGGGTTTTACCGCTGCCCGGCTCCTGAACCGGCACCGGGATATCGTCGGTATGCACCTTGCCCGGCATCAGCACGTACTGGCGCAGCAGGTCGTACAGCGGCTCCAGCAGTTCGCTGACCGCCCCGGACCAGCGCCCCAGTGTGGCGCGGCTCAGCTCCACGCCCTGACGACTGTATATTTCTGACTGGCGGTAGTGCGGCATGTGCTCCGCAAATTTCGCCGTGACGATGCGTGCCAGCAGGTCGGGGCCCGCGTAGCTGCGCTCTATGGGTTTTGACGGCATGGCAGCCTGAACGATATGGTCGCACCTGCAGCAGGCCAGTTTTGGACGCTGCGTTTCGATAACCTTAAAGGCGCTGCTGATGAGCTCCAGCTGTTCCGACACGTCGCAGCCCAGCGCGCTGAGCTCTCCGCCGCACGCCGGACAGGTGGTTTCTTCCGGAGTCAGCGTGCGGGTTTCGCGGGGAAGTGAGGCCGGCAGCGGTTTGCGGGCGGAAGACTGGCGCAGCGGCTGCGGCAGTACCGGGTCATGCTGCTCGCCCAGCACCTCTGCCATCTCCTCCTGAAGGGCGCTGATGCGTTCTTCTGCCTCCCGTATCTGGCGCTGCGTTTTGTCGCTCAGCTTTTCGGAGCTTTTGCCGAACTGCATGTGCTGCAGCTTCGCAACCAGCGCTTTAAGCCGGCTGATTTCGCTGGCGTACGCCGCCACCCGCTGTGACAGGAGGCGGTTATATTCGGCCATCCGCTCAAGGCTTCGCTGCTGCGCGTCCAGCAGCGCCCTGAGCCGGGCGTTTTCCGCAGTAAGTGAGCGTTCCATGCGTTCACATTACGCCGGTTCAGATGCGCAGGCCAGGAGGATTTATCCGCTGCGGATGCTTCCAGTTGATGCCTTCCAGCAGCATCGCCAGCTGGGCCTGGGTCAGGTGCACCCTGCCGTCCCGGTTCACCGGCCAGACAAAGCGGCCCCGCTCCAGGAGTTTGGTGAACAGGCACAGGCCGTCTGCGTCGGCCCAGAGAATTTTTACCATGTCGCCGCGCCGGCCCCTGAAGATAAACAGGTGGCCGCTGAACGGGTCGGCACGCAGCGTATTCTGCACCTTTGCGGCCAGCCCGTTGAAGCTGCAGCGCATGTCCGTCATGCCGGCAACCAGCCAGATACGAGCGCCCGCCGGAAAGCTAATCATACCTCACCCTCGCGGAGTTCACTGACCAGTGCCCGCAGCAGCTCCGGCGTCACGGGGCCCGTCAGGCTCAGGGTGCCGCCCGGCAGCGTCAGCTTACAGCTGATAACGGGGGGGCGAATCCGGCGTGCCACCGTTCTGCCTGACCGGAACGGGAAAAGACTCAACCGTAACGGGTATTACCCCGGCGCGCGCGGCGGGGTCCAGCAGGCCCTGACGGTGAAGATTGCGCCAGTTAAACACCAGGTTATCGTTGACGCCGTGCTCCCGGGCCAGCTGCGCCACACAGGCGTCCGGCTGCAGGCTGAGCTCCGCCATGCGGATTTTGAACTCCAGCGGCCAGTCCGGTCGGCGTTTTTTGACAGGCAGGTTTGTTTCAAGATTAAAGGCGTAAAGCTCTTCCTCCAGGCGTTCAGGCGTGTAGCCCTCTGGCAGCGGCCAGTTAATACCTGTGCGGCGAAAACGATTGAACATTTTATGCGTTGCAGAGGGACTGATATTCAGCTGCTCTGCGATTTCACGGTAAGTCAGAGCATCGTTAAACCGCAGGCTGAGTGCGGTAGTGATCCAGGGTCTACTGGTGTAAGGCGTGTTTCTGTCCACGGTAGTGTCCATGTTCGCGAAAGTGTCCATCGTAGGAAACACGGCCAGAAATGGAAGACGGTCTGAGTGTGACGCTTACCCCCGACCGGCGGCATCCCTTAAGTTGACGATAAGGATGTCGCTTCGCTCCGCCTCTTTTGCCGCTTCCCGTCCTCTGGCCGGAAAACGGCAGATGCAAAGTGCCGTGCCCTCACGGTAGCCGGGCCGCTTCGCCTGCAAGCAACTGTGTTGGTACACGAAGCGACCGGAAAAGTTTTTATTCTTATCACTGCGCACTCCAGCTTAAGCTGGTTCAGTAGAATGCCTTAAAAAATAACTTACCGGGCGTAAGTTTCAGCGTGACGGGGCCGATAAATGTACTACTGTCCCCCTGAGGTTAAACCCATGTTAAAAAATACGCGAATAACAACCCTTCTGCTGATTTCCGGGCTCATCCTTTTTCTGGTTTTTACGGCCTCATCTCTGCTCAGTGTAAAGTATTTGAACCGCAGCGCCGAATCGCTAAAAAACCTGAATCATCAGGTATCCGCCACGCTCGGCGTCGCCGACACCACAAACTGGATGCGCACGGCGCGCACCACGCTGCTGGCCGCCGCGGTTCAGCTTCAGAACAGCGGTGTAACCCCGGATGCTGCGCTGAAGCGCGCCCGCTGGCGGTTCGACGGTGCGCTGGACTATATGCGCGCCTACCAGGCGGCCCCCAAACTTCCGGGCGAGGACGTTCTTGCAAAAGAACTGGCGGAAAGCTACGCCGGATATACCGGCAGCATTGAGAAGCTGTTTACGGCACTCGGGAACCGCGACGTGCAGAAATTTCTGGCGCTGTCAGGTACAGAAGTAGTGGCAGCGGATGAAGCCTATGACATCCCCCTGGTCAAGGTCATTAACGTTAATAAAGCAGCCGCCGCCGCCATTACTGCGCAGGCGCAGACGGACACGCACATTGCCTATGCCGCCATTGCCGTCTCGGCACTGACGTTCATTCTGTGCGCACTGACCGTCGCCATGCTGCTCAGAAAGGTACTCATCAGGCCGCTGCAGCGCGCCGGTGAAATCACCTCCGCGATAGGGCGCGGAGACCTGACCTCGTCTTTCCCGCCTCCGCGCAGGGATGAGGTGGGTAAAGTGCTGAAGGAGCTGCAGCAGATGCAGGATAACCTGAGCGTGATGGTGGGTGAAATCAAGGGCGGTGTCAGCCAGGTCAGCCGGATTACCGCGCAGATAAGCCATGACAACCTGAGTCTGGCGGCCCGTACCGAGCAGCAGGCGGCGGCGCTGGAAGAAACGGCTGCCAGCATGGAGCAGCTTTCCTCAACCATTACCCTGAACGCGGATAATGCCTCTGCTGCCAGTACGGCCGCCCGCGCGGCATCGGATACCGCATCAGCGTGCGGCGCGGTCATGCAGGACGTGGTGAATACCATGAGTGGCATCAGAAGCAGCTCTGCGTCCATCAGCGAAATCACATCGGTGATAAACGGTATCGCTTTCCAGACCAACATTCTTGCCCTGAATGCCGCCGTTGAGGCAGCCCGTGCGGGCGAGCAGGGACGCGGATTTGCCGTGGTGGCTAATGAGGTCCGCACGCTTGCCCAGCGCAGCACCCAGTCTGCACGAGAGATTGAAAAACTTATTGCTGAGTCGGACGCAAGCGTCAGGCAGGGTGTGGAGAAGGTGGCGCAGGTGTCCGCCACCACGGACAGGATTATTACGGACGTGGCGGGCGTTACCTCACTGATGGGCGAGGTCGCGGCGGCCTCGTCCGAACAGAGTAAGGGCATCCGGCAGATAGGCACGGCCGTTACCGAAATGGACAGCGTAACTCAGCAGAACGCGACCCTGGTGCAGGCCTCGGCAAACGCGGCAGGACAGCTGGAAGAACAGGTCCGGGTTCTGGACGCGACGGTGGCCAGGTTCAGGCTGCACGGGCAGGAAGCAGTGCAGATGAAGGCGGAACGTGTCAGGGCTGAAAATCCGGCCGCTGTCTCTCCGGAGCATCGCACCCATTCAGCTGACTGGGTGAAGTTCTGACACTGCTTCATACCCTGCCCTGCAGTCTGACTGCAGGGCAGGGCTGCTCATTTTCATAAGCGGCAAATTACTTCCGGAGTTCAGGCTCAAATGCATGAAAAATATAAGCACGTCACTGAAATCAAGGCGCAGACGGACGCGCTCCTCACGCAACTCAGCGAAGGCGAATACCGGTCGCTGGATACCTGGGCCAATAACCTGGCGCACCTGAAGGTGGCATTCTGTTCGTTCGGACCCTACATGGCCGACGCCAGCTTTCTGGCCTGGCTGAAGCAGCACGATGCCGTCATGCTATCAGAAATCGCCATGACCGGCCGGGCGCTGATGGCCCTGCAGAACTTTTTCAGGGTGGCATCCACATTACCTTCAAGCGTTAATCTGAATTTATTTTATGACTGAGCCAGAATAATCAGGATGGCGCAGAATGGTCCTCCCAGTACGTTCCGCTCCTGACCATGGCGTTGAGGATGGTCAGCAGCTTGCGCATGCAGGCGACCAGCGCCACCTTTTTCGCCTTACCTGCCGCGACAAGCCTGACATAAAAGGCCCTGATTGCCGGATTAAACTGAATGGCGGTTACTACCGCCATGTAAAGCGTGCAGCGCACGCCGGCCCTTCCGCCAAAAATCGTTCGTCTTCCCCGCATTTTTCCTGAGTCTCTGTTAACGGGGGCGACACCGACAAGCGCGCTGATTTCCCGGCGGGTCAGGGTACCCAGCTCCGGCAGTTCGGCCAGCAGGGTGGCGGCGGTGATTTCCGCCACGCCCTTCACGCTGGTCATCTGGCGGGCCTGATCGCGGAAATGCTGCCGTACCTGACGATTCATCATGCGGGTCACAAGAGCAAGTTCAGCCTTAAGGGCCGTCATGACCCGCCTGATACTTTCACGACCATCGGGGTGGGAGGGGTAAAGCCGGTTGCGTTCCGCAACCAGCATCTGATTCAGCTGACGCCGTCTGACCACCAGAGCCGTCAGCGCCTGCCTGGCCGCATCAGGCATAAGCTTAATGTAGCGGTTGCGGTCAGGGTGGCGGTCAATCACGCGCGCCAGCTGTGCAAGCACAGCAGCATCCAGGCGGTCCGTTTTCGCCAGATGTCCCATAGCACGGGCAAAATCGCGCGCCTGCCGCGGGTTAATAATGACCACGTCAAAGCCCTCTGATTGCAGAAAGCCCGCCGCCTGCGCCTCAAGTCCGCCGGTGGCTTCCATCAGGATCAGTGAAATGCCAGGGCCGCGGAGCCTGTCCGTAATCTCTGTAAAACCTGCTCCGTCATTGCTGACGGTGAAAGGCGTCATTCCTTCTGTTCCTGCCACATCCAGCGTGGCCTTTGCCACGTCAATACCCATGCACTGCAAATCCGGCTGACTCATGGTGCCCCTCCTTACGATACGAATTCAGGTTCAGACAACTGTCCGGGCTGATGATGAATGGCTCAGCCCGTGCGCATTCGCTTGACGGCGGGCTCAGGTGCCCCGGAAGCTTCCCGTGCTGCACGGACCTCGCCAGACCTGCATAGTCAGTTTAGATATTTCCCGGCATATAAGGGAGCTTCGCCGCCATCCTTGTATGTTCAAAGCAGAACCGGGAGAGGTATAAACTTATCCTGTTTTTTTACAGATGCTGTAGCACGATCGACATCCATGGATTAACAAGCCCGCGGGTGAGCACTATGCGCAGCATCATCTTCAGCTATAGCCCGAACAATTGCCTGGTGCTTCAGAAGCCCGAATCTGCAAGGCAGGCAGAACTGAAATGAGCGATAAAACAACTGTTGGTATTGATGTTTCGAAACTCGGTTTAGATGTCTTTATTGATTCCAGTGAACGACTGATACATCTGGAGAATTCTGCCTCCGGCATCGTCCAGCTGCTGAAGGAGCTGGAAGGCCTCCATGTATCAGGAGTTATAATGGAAGCCACAAGCCGGTATCACTTTCTTGCGGAATCAATGCTGATTTCAGCAGGTTTGCCTGTTGCTGTCATTAATCCGCGACAGATAAAGAATTTTGCCCGGGCAATGGGAAAGGTGGCAAAAAGCGATTCTATTGATGCCAGGATAATCTGCGAGTATGGTCGTCGTATGAAACCGGAATTCAGACCTGCCAGAGACAAAGAGCTTCAGGATCTGGCACTGCTTATCACACGGCGACGTCAGCTGGTACAGAATCGTGTCATGGAGGCTAACAGGCTGCAGGAGAAAAGCGGGTTCTATATTGAGACGGGTATTGCGGAGCATATCGCCTGGCTTAACTTACAGATTGCTACTCTGGATCAGGAAATAAAATATCAGCTTAATCAGAATGCTGCGCTATCTACAAAACGTAAAATGCTTGAAAAAGTTAAGGGCATTGGTCCAGTAACTCAGGCTGCTATCCTGAGCCAGCTTCCTGAACTCGGACAACTGTCACGCAGGCAGATTTCGGCGCTGGTTGGTGTATGCCCGTATGACAGAGACAGCGGGCAGCTTCGCGGTAAAAGAGTTATCTGGGGCGGCAGGTCCGGCTTACGGGCAACATTGTATATGGCGATGCTTTCAGCGATTCGATATAAACCTCAGATTAAAGACTTCTATACATCACTCATTGCACGTGGAAAAGTAAAAAAAGTTGCGATTACAGCCTGTATCAGGAAGTTCATAACGATACTCAATGCTATGTTCAGGGACCAAAGGGATTGGATAAACAGCTGATGAGATAATTTTCGATTCTGGACGAAGCAGACGATACGTAACACCGTTCAATCTGGACGAGGCTTTGTTGAATAAATCTCACCAAGCGAGTTCAGGCAGTAAAACGATTACTTATCGGCGGCAGGACTAAGACAAGCCCCGACCTTATTTATCTATTAATTACCAGCCTGACGCTGAATATTTAGCGGGTAGGAAATAGAGACATATTAAGTTAACCAGCCAAAGTCACTAAAGGATAGTTTAGGCCGGTAACGAGTACAGGTTGACTCAAGGGCTCAGTTTCCATCCCATCAGAAGAAGTGTCTACAGGAACGATTGGAGAGAATTTATAGCCGCGAAATTAATAATATGTAACGACCCGAGAGTTGTGAATTATTACTGCAACACATATAAAATTTCCGTATAAATTGATTATATTGCATGGGTTTATACAGCGTCAACCGGTTGATATAATATTTTTGAAATGTATATAAAAATCAGAGGATAACGCATGTCAAAACAAGCAGTCCCAGCCAATTCAGTCACCGAAATCTTAGAGGCATTAAGCCAAAACGATATAGTGGCGCTTTGCGATGGCGCTCATGGCTGTCTGGAAGCCCATAAACTTCGAATGGCTTTGATTAATGATCCAAGGTTTCCAACCACAGTGAATAAAATTGTCGTGGAATGGGGAAACTCGTTGTATCAGGACACGATGGACCGCTTCCTGAATGGTGAAGATATTGCAGCCTGCGAATTAAGAAAAGTTTGGCAGAATACCACTCAGCCCCACGATGTATGGGATAAACCGATATTTGAACAATTCTTCCAAGAAGTCAGAAAGATTAACAGCTGCCTCCCCCGAGATCAGCACATTCGGATAATATTAGGAGATCCACCAATCAATTGGTCTAACATATCGTCATCTGCTCAATATCAGGATGCTGTGAGATCTCTTGAAGACCGAGACTTCTCTGCTGTTAGAATCATCCAGAGAGAAGTAATTGATAAGTGCAGTCGCGCTCTGGTTATATATGGAGCAGGACATTTTTTACGTCAAAACTTCTACTGGAAATATTCCGATGCTGATGAAGCTAAGCGCCTGTTTGAGGAGCCGGCAAACACGATTGTGTCGTTGCTGGAAGAGCGCGGCGCCAAGGTCTATTCCATCTGGAGCGCGGTGCATGCCGACCTGTCTGAACTCCAACGGAGTGTAGCGGCATGGCCAACCCCAAGTCTGGCGCACTTAAAAGATACAACCCTTGGGCGAACGAACTTCAGTGCATATTACCCGCAGCCAGCATATGTTCTAAAAGATGGTGTAAGGGAGAAAATCTATCAAGACTCAGAGCTTTCGCCAAGCATGCAGGAACAATTCGATGCCGTTCTTTACTTTGGCCCACCTCAAACCTTGACATGGAGCGAAGTTCCCGTTTCCTTATCCCGTAACGATGAGTACCTAAAAATGAGAACTGATCGACTTAAATGGAGCGGCCTGGAAAAACTGCTAAGTACTTCGTGATCCTGGAAGTTGTTGATTTCGACGTGGGAAACCCCAAAAAAGTGGCGATAACAGCCTGTATCAGAAAATTTGTTACGATACTGAATGCGATGTTTCGCGATCAAAAGGACTGGGTATACAGCTAAAGAGTTAACTTACAATTTTAGATGAAGTAGACAGCAGCTTCTATAAAGAGGTACTGCGGTTATCTTAGAATAGATATAGCGCCTGAATTGTTGGATGGTGCTAACACCGTGCATTGCATGTTACGACGACTTTTTGTGAGCCCATAATGCGGTTGCGGCGTAAGACTTCCATGCTTCTTTACGTACGCCATCCGGTGAAATATGGATGCCTGATGATAGCCTAGACCTCATGCTTTTTTGGGCTACTGCTGTCCCCAAGTAGGCAACGCCATTGCTGGCCAGGAATATCAACTGTCTAGGCTTAGATTTGAGTCTGTAAAAACTGGGGCTTTTGCCCCAGCATCATTGACCTGCCCCCAGTATTAGATACAACCTTCAGTTAGTAATGTCGGTTAATTTTTCTTCATGCTTCCCGTTTCGCCAGCCTGCTGCAAATTCAGATGGCGTCTGGTAATTCAGCGATGAATGAGGCCTGGACTCGTTATAGTCCTGCCGCCAGTCATTAATGATTTTCCGGGCATGAAGCACATCGCTGAACCAGTGCTCATTCAGACATTCATCCCGAAAGCGACCGTTGAAACTCTCAATAAATCCGTTCTGCGTTGGCTTGCCCGGCTGGATTAAGCGCAACTCAACACCATGTTCAAAGGCTATTGAACCAGCGCGCGGCAGGTAAATTCCGGACCCTGCTCGGTTCTTATCGTCTCAGGATAGCCACGAAACAGCGCAATGCTGTCCAGAATACGCGCGACCTGAACACCTGAAATTCCGAAAGCGGCGGTGATCGTCAGACACTCCTTGGTGAAATCATCCACGCAGGTCAGGCACTTAATCCGGCGGCCGCTGGCAAGTGCATCCATGACAAAATCCATCGACCATGTCAGGTTCGGCGCATCCGGGCGAAGAAGCGGAAGCCGCTCCGTCGCCAGTCCCTTGCGGCGTCGCCTGCGTTTTAC
>NZ_NHZE01000033.1:0-16516 GCF_002207995.1 Pantoea sp. VS1 | reverse complement strand
CATCAGCGCGATAAATCGCGCCGCTACAATCTGTGCGGTCGACAGGCACCGAAATGATATTTCGCACGTACCGTAGCGGCGCAATTTATTGCGCGATGCCTGAATGGGCACGGTACAACTGCACATCAGCACAATAAATCGCGCCGCTTCAACCTGTGCGGTTATAAATATTTTCCCGACATATCAGACGTGATTAACGTACCGCGCAGCTAATACGCGCTGGAAACTTCCCATTATTTTCGCTTACCGGATTAACAACCTGTTTTTCCTGCTCGCTGCGATTAAACCCGACTTTGCGACACAGCGCGCAGGGATCGTCACTGCTGCGCAACAGGGCTTCGGCAGCATCGCTCAGCTGGCGTTTGCGGCAGAATAGCGGCGTGCAGCCCATCACCTGTTTAAACGAGCGGGTAAAGGATTGCTGACTTTCGAAATGGTATTTAACCGCCAGACTGATAATCGGTGTGCGGCTGAATTTCAGCTCATTCACGCAACATATCAGTTTCTTTTTGCGAATATAACGCGCCAGCGTTTCGTTATGGTAACGGGCAAACAGTTTCTGTAAATACCATTTGGAATAGCCAGATTTCAGTGCAATATCATCAATGCTCAAACGTTGATCCAGGTTGGCCATAATCCATTCGGTCACCGAATCAATCACCCCTTGGTTGTATTTTTGCTGCATCATTATGGTCCTCCAATAACTCGACACAGTGTAATTAAATTAAACTTTTTAAGCACTGGCGTAACGTAAAGTTTTATCAGGAAATGGCTTTTTTATTAATTGTCATCAAGACTGGTCTTGTTTATCGTGAAATTAATCGACGACATGTTGTGATGATGTTGAATAGTTGCCGTAATTACGGCCGTTATTATTAACGCAAATGGGTTATCGCTTTGCGCGGCTTAACAGTCAAAGGTGTGACGGGCGGCGGCACGGCGCATCAATATCCACCGGCGGTTTTCGTGCCAGACTGGGGGTTTTTCCCCTGTACAGAAGAGGTCACATGACGTTTCGTTTTCGATTAAAACCGTTACTGAGCGTAGCGCTGGCGTCAGCGATGCTGTGCGGCACGCTCAGCGCGCAGGCCGCTGAGGCCGTGTATGGCGAGCAGCTGGAGGGGTTTCACTATCCGCATCCGTTGCAGCATTTTACCTTCTCCTCCCAGCAGCAGTCGCTCAGCATGGGCTATATGGACGTGAAGCCCGCACAGCAGGCCAATGGTCAGACAGTGGTGCTGATGCACGGTAAAAACTTCTGCGCTGCCACCTGGGAAGACACCATCAACGCGCTGAGCCAGCAGGGCTATCGCGTGATCGCGCCGGATCAGATTGGTTTCTGCACCTCCACCAAACCTGCCCGCTATCAGTACAGCTTCCAGCAGCTGGCGCAAAACACCCATCAGCTGTTAGCGCAGCTCGGCGTTGAGAAAGCGGTGATTGTTGGCCACTCGACCGGCGGTATGCTGGCGACGCGTTACGCACTGATGTATCCGCAGCAGACGCAGAAGCTGGTGCTGGTCAATCCGATTGGCCTTGAGGACTGGAAGGCGAAGGGCGCGCCGTGGCGCTCAGTGGATCAGTGGTATCAGCGCGAGCTGAAGCTCGACGCGGCGGGCATTAAGAAATATGAGCAGCACACCTATTACAGCGGCCAGTGGAAGCCGGAATATGACAAGTGGGTGCAGATGCTGGCCGGGCTGAATAAAGGACCGGGGCATGAGAAAGTGGCGTGGAACTCGGCGCTGATCTACGACATGATTTTCACCCAGCCGGTCTATTACGAGTTTAAAGACCTGAAGGTGCCGACCACGCTGATGATCGGCACGGCCGATACCACGGCGATTGGCAGCGATATCGCTTCACCGGCGGTGAAAGCGCAGCTCGGCCATTACAACGTGCTGGGCAAACAGGTGGCACAGCTGATTCCCGGCGCGCGACTGATTGAGTTCCCCGGCATGGGGCACGCGCCGCAGATGGAAGCGCCAGCGAAGTTTAATCAGACGCTGATTGACGACCTGGCGCATTAAGGAGCGGCTATCTGCGCGGCTGCCTTTTCTGGTACTTGGCGGCGTACATACGTGCGTCGCTGCTTTCCAGCAGCTGCTCCAGCGATTGCGGCTGCTGCGGATCAAATTCCACAATGCCCGACGAAAACTGCAGCGTGTAGCGCCGCTCCAGATCCTGCATCTGTTTATGCAGATAGTGGGCGAAGCGCGCCAGCGTCGCTTCCGCTTCGTCCTGACGAATGCCGTTCAGCAGCACCACAAACTCATCGCCGCCGAGCCTGGCAAAGATATCGGCATGGCGAAAACTCACCTTCATGGCATCGGCAAAGTCCATCAGCGCGCGGTCGCCCTCGCGGTGACCATGCCGGTCGTTGATGGCCTTGAAGCCGTCGAGATCGAGAAACGTCAGGCTGGCGGGCAGCTGTCTCAGCTGGCACTCATTCAGCGCCATCTGACCCAGCGTCATAAAGCCGCGCCGGTTGGTGATTTGCGTCAGCTCATCGGACGTCGCGGTCTGAAACGCTACCAGCTCGGCTTCGGCCATGGCCGCCAGATCGCGCAGCGCGTGCAGATCCTCCGCGTTGAACTGGCGCGCATGATTATCGATGATGCACAGCGTACCGACTTTGGCACCGGACGGCGTGCGCAGCGGATAGCCCGCGTAGAAACGCACCGGATTGTCTGCATCGGTAACCAGCGGATTATCGCTGAAGCGCGTGTCGGCCAGCGCGTCCTCGACCACCATCACCTCATCCTGCAGGATGGTATGACCGCAAAAAGAGATGTTACGCGCGGTGGTTGGCCGATCAAAACCGTCGCTGGATTTAAACCATTGATAGTCATTCTCCAGCAGACTGACCATCGCGACCGGAACGTCAAACAGACGTCGGGCAAGGCGGGTTAAACGGTCAAAACGCTCTTCTGTGGGTGTGTGCAGAATGTTGAGCGCACGTAACTGGGCCAGACGCTGTGATTCGTCCGCAGGCAGTGCAGGTGCTTTCATCGCGTAACTCTTGTTAATGATAGATGTGTTACAGCAAACCGGATGTCGTGCCCGCGCAAGGGCAGAGAGCACTAAACAACCGCGGCAATGCGCGATTGTTTAGCGTAACGAGAGGATCAGAGCACTTTTTGCTCGGCAAGATCAAGGGCGAAATAGCTGAAAATGAGATCTGCACCGGCACGCTTAATGGCACCTAAGCTCTCCAGCACCACATTACGTTCATCGATGGCGCCCGCCTGGGCGGCAAATTTGATCATCGCGTACTCACCGCTCACCTGGTAAGCCGCCAGCGGCAGCGTGGTGCGCTCGCGGATATCACGCAGGATATCGAGGTAAGCGCCTGCCGGTTTGACCATCAGCGAATCTGCACCTTCCGCTTCATCAATCAGCGACTCGCGAATCGCTTCACGGCGGTTCATCGGGTTCATCTGATAGGTTTTGCGGTCGCCTTTCAGCGCGGTGCCCGCTGCTTCACGGAACGGGCCGTAGAACGACGAGGCGAATTTGGTGGAGTAGGACATGATAGCGGTATCGGTAAAACCGGCCGCGTCCAGCGCCTGGCGAATCGCTTTCACCTGGCCATCCATTGCTGCTGACGGCGCGATGAAGTCGGCACCGGCCTGCGCAGCAACCACCGCCTGTTTGCCGAGGTTAATCAGCGTCTGGTCGTTGTCGACGCCGTGATCGCACAGTACGCCGCAGTGGCCGTGGCTGGTGTATTCACAGAAACAGGTATCGGACATGACAATCATTTCCGGCACCGTGTCTTTGCAGATGCGCGACATGCGCGCCACGAGGCCGTTTTCGTTCCACGCATCGCTGCCGGTGGCATCGGTGTGGTGCGAGATACCGAAGGTCATGACCGAACGGATACCGGCTTTGGCGATGCGTTCGATTTCGTACGCCAGACGTTTTTCCGGAATGCGCATCACGCCCGGCATGGCGTTGATTGGCACGTAATCATCTACGCCTTCTTCAACGAAGATCGGCAGGGCCAGATCGTTCAGGCTGAGGTGGGATTCCTGGAACAGTTCGCGCATCGACGCGCTTTTGCGCAGTCTTCTTGGGCGCTGAATGAGATTGAAATCAGACATGCTCGGTTAACTTATGCTGGTGAAAAAAGTGGCGACAGTTTACCCCTTTTCGCCGGGTAGCATGAAGGATTGTGTGCGGTGCGGGCCGGGCGTTGTTGCCGGTCGGCATGAATGCCGCCCCTACAGCGCACCCGGCCACCGCAAAAACAAAACTCCCGCCAGGTGGCGGGAGTGGAAGGGCAGATTACTCGTTGATGTCCGGGTGCTGCTGCACCAGGTTTTTCCGCTTCGCCTCAAGGCGGGCGATCTCTTCATCAATATCTTCAATCTTCTGCTCGATATTGTCGTGATGCTCCTGCAGGATCTCACGCGCTTCATCGAGGTCCGATGCCGCCGGTGTCGCGCCGCGCAGCGGTTTGTTGGCGGTCTCTTTCATGTACAGACCAGTCACCAGACCGACCACCGCCACCACCATCAGGTAGTAAGCCGGCATATACAGATTGTTGCTGGCTTCCACCGCCCAGGCGGTCACGGTTGGCGTCAGACCGGCAATCAGAATCGAGATGTTGAAGGCGCTGGCCAGCGCACTGTAACGAATGTGCGTCGGGAACATCGCCGGCAGCGACGAGGCCATCACGCCGGTGAAGGCGTTGAGGATCACCGCCAGCAGCAGCAGACCGGCAAAAATCAGCCCCAGTACGTTACTGTTGATCAGCATGAAGGCCGGAATCGCACAGAAGAACAGGGCGATACTGCCGACGATCACGAACGGACGACGGCCGAAGCGGTCGCTCAGCATGCCCATCACCGGCTGCACAAACAGCATCCCCATCATGATGGCGATGATGATCAGCACGCCGTGATCTTCCGAGTAGTGCAGGTTATGCGACAGATAGCTCGGCATGTAGGTCAGCAGCATGTAATAGGTCACGTTGGTGGCAAGCACCAGACCGATACAGGCCAGCAGGCTTTTCCAGTGTTTGCTGGCAATCTCTTTAAACGACACTTTCGGGCCGTCGCGCAGACCTTCGCGGTCACCTTGCTCCAGCTTCTCAACATGCTGCTGGAACGCTGGCGTCTCTTCCAGTGCGTGACGCAGATACAGGCCGATAATGCCCAGCGGCAGCGCGAGGAAGAACGGAATACGCCAGCCCCAGTCGAGGAATTTCTGCTCGCCAATCACCGTTGAGATCAGCACCACTACGCCCGCGCCCAGCACGAAGCCGGCAATCGAACCGAAGTCCAGCCAGCTTCCCATGAAGCCGCGCTTACGGTCCGGCGAATATTCGGCGACGAAGATTGACGCACCGGTATATTCCCCGCCTACCGAGAAGCCCTGCGCCATTTTCGCCAGCAGCAGCAGTATCGGTGCCCAGATGCCAATCGAGGCGTAAGAAGGAATCAGGCCGATACAGAAGGTACTGATCGACATGATGACAATGGTAATCGACAGGATTTTCTGGCGACCGTATTTATCGCCCAGCATGCCGAAGAACAGGCCGCCCAGCGGACGGATCAGGAACGGTACCGAGAAGGTCCCGAGTGCGGCAATCATCTGCACGCCAGGCGAGGCGTCCGGGAAGAACACTTTACCCAGCGCGTAGGCCACAAAGCCATAAACACCGAAATCGAACCATTCCATCGCGTTACCGAGTGACGCGGCGGTAATGGCCTTACGTAAACGAGCGTCATCGATAATCGTGACGTCATCCAGCCCAATAGGTTTTACACGCTTCCTACGTAATTTCATGAGGTTACCCTGTATTGGAATTCAAAAAGTCCTCAACGCTGCGGACTCGGTGGAGCGTTCAGTCCGCGGCGTTGAGAAAATTAAAGCATAGCCGTGAAAGTGGTTTTTTCCCTGGCCTGCCAAAGCAATTATTACTCAGGTAATTATTGCATCCCGCGACAGAGTATACCGTTTAAATGTGATATTTGTCATGTTTCCGCCAATAACTGGCTATTTTTTGGCTAAAACTATGGCCGTTTTGGTCCGCAATCGCGGCAAAAAAATTGTCTGAATCGCGACGCAGGCCGCAGCGTAGATGCGCGGGCGAGCGAAAATATCTATACTTGCGCCAGTTTCTCTGCCGGAGATCGGGCGCCGCATGGCACGCTTTGTTTTATTTGCAAAAAGTCTCTGTTTTGACGTTGACCAGCAGGTCCTCTTTCCGGTGCAGTCGCCCGCGTACCGCGTGGCACTGACGCCGCTGCAAACCGCCATTCTGCGGCGCGTGATTGATGCGGATGGCAAACTGGTGCGCAACCAGACCCTGCATGCGCTGTTCCAGCGCGTCCCCAGCGACACACCGTTCGCCGAACGCCTGACGGCCACCATTGCCGCCATCAATCAGCAGGCGCAGCTGGCACACGCGCCGGGGCCGCTGGTGCATCAGGTGCCGCTGATTGGCTGCGTGCTGGCCGATCAGGTCGATGTGGCGCCGCTGAGCGATGAGCCGGTGGCTGCGCCAGCGGCAGCGGTGGTCAGTCCGCAACCTGCGCCCGCGCCGGCCAGCGTAAAGAAGAAGCGGCCTGTGCTGCGCTGGGTAATCGTTGCGCTGCTGCTGGTGAATGTCGCGCTGGCGCTGCTGGCACGCCAGATGTTCGCGCCGGTGCAGCACGATGCGCTGGATTTCCGGCCGCTGCTGCGCATCCAGAACAGCCAGGTGTTTATCCCCAGCCATCTGAAAGCCGATTCGTGGGTGGTGCAGGACGCGCTGCAGCGCTATCGGCAGTGGCAGCCGCGTCTGCCGGATGGCTCAGCGCCGCCGATGGTGTACATCAACCCGGTGCGCACCCGACTCTTTTCCAGCACCTTCCTGTGCGCCAAACCGATCGCGCAGAAGGACAATGAATGTATTTCATGGATGGTATCAGCGCAGGAGATTCCTGATGCGTAAAGCGATAATCACCACGGCGGTGGTGCTGGCCTTTGTGCTGCCGTGGGCGCTGGCGCTGCTGCTGCGGCCGGCAGAACCGGTACCGGAGTGGTGTGAAGTGCCGTATCGTATTGATCATGAAGGCGCGCCGGCTGGCGCGATTGATGCCACCATTCGCACGCGCTTTAAGGCGGACGGCAGCGGCAGCTCAACGCTGACCGGCACCGTCACGGTACGCGATCGCCACTATCGCCTGCATCGCGTATCCGATACCACCTGGCGCCGTCAGGGCGATTTCATGCTCAGCACCACGCGCAACGTACGTATTCTGGCAGACGATACCGTACCGCCCGCGCTGGCGGCGCAGATCGTGTTTTCGCCAGCGCGCGAGGGCAATAACGATTATTACCAGATGTACCAGCTGCCCAATGGCGACCAGATGATTAATTATGCCGGGCTGCCGCGTCTGTACTGCCACAGCTAACCCCGGTGCTGTCGACGCGCCGGGGGCTTAAAGCAGCGAGCGCAGCGGCGCGCCGTGCAGCCAGCCAGCAATATCTTCCACCGCCTCGCTGAAGTAGGTGCGGTAATTGGTGTCGGCGACATAGCCCAGATGCGGCGTCGCCAGCACGTTCGGCAGCTGACGCAGCGGATGATCGGCAGGGAGCGGCTCCTGTTCAAAGACATCCAGCCCGGCGCCCGCCAGCTGGCCAGACTGCAGCGCGCTGATCATCGCCTGCTGATCGACAATCCCGGCGCGCGAGGTGTTAATCAGCAGCGCGCCCGGCTTCATGTGCGCCAGCGCCGCGCCGTCCAGCAGATGACGGGTGCGCTCACTCAGCACCAGATGAATCGATACCACATCGCTCGCCCTGAGCAGCGCCTGCAGCGAAGCCATCTTCTCTGCGTCGCACGCCGCTGCGCGTGCTTCGCTCAGGTTCTGGCTCCAGGCGCACACGCGCATGCCAAAGGCGCGCGCCACGTTAGCCATCTCACCGCCAATCTTGCCCAGCCCAAGCAGGCCGAGGGTTTTGCCGTGCAGCGCCATGCCCAGCGTATGCTGCCACGCACCGTTGCTGCGCAGCGCCTGGCTCTCCGCCGGGATATGGCGTGCCAGACCGAGCAGCAGCCCCCAGCTCAGTTCCAGCGGCGCCGCGCTGCTACTGGCGGTGCCGCACACCGCAATCAGCCGTTCGGCACAGGCGTGCAGATCGATTGAGGCATTGCGCATGCCGGAGGTGACAATCAGCTTCAGATTGGGCAGGCGGCCTATCAGCCGGGCGCTGAGCGGCGTGCGTTCGCGCATCACCACCAGAATGTCGGCGTGCGCGATGTGAGCGACCAGTTCATCTTCGTCGGCGTAGTGGCGGTGCAGCGCGGTAGTTTGTACCTGCGGTTGCAGCGATGCCCAGTCGGCCAGCGACAGGGCAACATTTTGATAATCATCAAGAATGATGCAGTTCAGGCTCATGGTGGTCCTCAACGGGAAGCGGTTGGCGCCCCTGCTGATTAAGCCAGGCGCGAAGCTGGTTATTGTCCATCGGACGGGCGTAATAATAGCCCTGAATAAACACCACGCCACGCTGCTGCAGATACTGAAATTGCAACGCGGTTTCTACCCCTTCACCCAGTACCTCGAGCTGCAGCTTGTGGCACAGATTGATGATGGCATCCAGCACCGGGGTTTCGATCTCCAGTCCTTCAATGGCGTTGATAAAGCCGCGGTCAATCTTCAGGTAATCGAGCGGGAAGGTCATCAGATAGGAGAGCGCGCAGTGGCCGGTGCCGAAGTCGTCAATCGCCACCTTCATGCCGTGCGACTGCAGATAGCGCAGCTTGCGCGACACCGCGTCGCCGTCCTCAATCAGGCTGCGCTCGGTAAGCTCCAGCGTGATCAGCATCTGTTTGTCACGGATGTTGCGGGCAAAACGCATCATGTCCTGCACAAAATCGGGGTGTTGCAGATGCTCAGCCGCGAGGTTAAAGCCAATATGGAAGCCTGGTTCAACCTGCCAGCTCTGGATATCTTCCGCCATCATCGCCAGCAAATGCTGGGTCAGCGGGACAATCATGCCTTCCGCTTCGGCATGGCTGATGAAGATATCCGGGCGGATCATTTCGCCGTTGGGCCGCTGCCAGCGCATCAGCGCTTCCGCACCGGTGCAGCGCTGAATCCCGGTGCTGTACACCGGCTGATAGTGCACCGTGAACTCACGGTTGCGTATCGCCCGGCGAATTTCATCCGCCCATGAGAGGCGGCGGCGCAGCCAGTTGGCGGTCAGCACCATTAGCAATATCGAAAAGATGGCGGCCATCGGCAGGAAAATAAGCAGCGCCTGACGCCAGGCTTTGATCAGCTCGGCGGCGGGTACCGTCACGCTGACGCTGATCGGATAGCGGCTGGACTCCGCCTGATAGTTGGCGCTGCTGAGGTACAGCAGTTCTGGCTGGTCGTCCGGACCGCTGGCGATGGGGCTGCCGCCGTTGAAGCGCAGGCTCATCTGATAACGGTTCGACTCGCCGATGGCGCGCATGAAGTCCATCAGATACTGGCCATCAATCACCGCCCAGAAACCGCTGCTGTCCGGCAGGTGACGCACGAAAATCACCGCCGGGCGATCCGGTACGCCGGAGGTGCCGCGAATCGACAGGCTCCACCAGGCTTTGCCGGTCACCGGCGGCGACTGCATCATCATCCCGGCCAGCGTGTCGTGCTGCAGCCCGTAAGCCGACGAGCAGGTGATTTCGCTGCCCTGCAGGGTACCAATCGAGCGGAAGTAGGCATTAAGGGTGCCGGCGCGCTGCAAATCTTCATCAATATCGGCGCAGCGACGATTCTGGTACTGACGCAGGCGGGTCACCATGTCCCAGGCGCTGTCGCTCATCTTTTCTGCCTGCGTCAGCAGGGCATTGGCGGTGGCAATTTGCTGCTGGCTGACCGTATGGCGCGCCTCAATGGCTGTGCAAAATATGCCCAGCACCAGCGGTAATAACCCGGCACAGACAATCAACAGCCAGCCAAAATCGCGTTGTCGTTTTTGCAGAGGCACCAGACTTTCCTCGGTCGGTTTAAGCAGCATTCAGGGAGCGCGTCACGGCGTCAGCAGCATAACACTTTCCCGCGGCCGTGCATGTTAGCGTTTTGATTTTCCACCAATCTGATACAAGTCAATTATGGTTCGCGCTTTGCGTTTATTGACAATGTTTTGCCGTTACTGGCATTTCCCGGCAGGAAAATACCTGTGGCACGATATGAGTAAGAATGTTGCGCCAGACTCATCAGGCATGGCGATGCGCGCTGACGCCATACGGCGGCAGCGTCACTGCGCAGGGAAGCAGCCAGACGATCGGCAAATACGCATCGTCTGGCATCGTGGCGTGGTAAGACGTTACGGGCGCGGCGCGGGCCGGTTAGCTTTGACGCGCAGGCGCGGTTTGGGGCGGCCATTACCCAGCATTATCGCCAGCCGGCTGCCGCCCGGCGTGGTTTCCATCAGGATTTTGGTGACGCTGGTCAGCGGCACCGATAGCAGCATCCCGACCGGGCCGAGCAGCCAGCCCCAGAAAATCAGCGACAGAAATACCACCAATGTTGACAGCCCCAGCCCACGTCCCATCAGGCGCGGTTCCAGCATATTGCCAAACACCATGTGAATGGCGCTGAACAGCGCCGCCACCAGCACGGCGTCATATACATCATTCAGCACCAGCGCCTGAATAAACGGCGGCACACCGGCGATAATCGGGCCGATATTGGGGATAAAATTGAGGATAAAGGCGACAACGCCCCAGAACAGCGCAAATTTGACGTCCAGCAGCATCAGCACCAGCCATACCGACAACCCGGTAATCAGGCTGACCAGCGTTTTCAGTGCCAGATAGTGCGTGACGCCCTTCAGCGCTTTGTGCAATCCGGCGATGCGGATCTGCGGATTCATCATCGCATTGCGCAATTTGTACGGCAGATGGTGCACCTCAAACAGCATGAACACCACGGTCAGAATCAACAGCACCACATTGGTCATGGCACCCGAGAACTGCGCCAGCAGCGTGGTGGCCATGTTCATAATCACATTGGGATCGAGCCGTGCCGCCAGTGCGCTGGTGGAGATATTGATATGAAACTGTGCGGCGAAATGCTGCAGCACCGTCAGCTTCTGTTCCAGCAGGCTGCGGATTTGCGGATAGGTATCGCTGAACTCGCTTACCGAACTGGCCAGCACCCCGACCAGCAGCAGCATCACAATGAAGATCACCGTGATCACCAGCGAGATCGCCACGCCGCGCCGCAGACCCCGGCGCATCAGCAGGGTCACCAGCGGATTAAGCACAATCGCCAGGAAGCTGGCGAGTAAGAAGGGCACCAGAATATCTGACGCGGCACGAATGCCCGCCAGAATAATCACTAACATCGCCAGCTTGACCAGGATGTTCTGGCCAATTTTCTCCTGTGGCTTTTCGTTCATTCCCTCTCCTGAATGGTGGTTCGCTGTGAAAAGTGTAGTTGAACGCCAGTAAGTAATTGTTTGTTTAGGAGTAAGCGAAGCGAACCCGATAAGCACCGCCAGAGATACCGCCGCTAATCGACGGTGCGCACGGCGAGAAAAGGCGTATAGTGAAGCTTCAGCTATAAAAATTCCGTCAAACACGAGCGCAATCACTCATGCCTGACCAGCCCGCCGCGGCCGAATACAGCCGCTTTCGTCTGAATTTACAGATTCTCTCTATCGTGAAGTTCAACTTCGCCACCTATCTCACCATTGGCCTGCCGCTGGCGGTGCTGCCGGGCTTTGTCCATGACGGCCTGGGCTACAGCGCTTTCTGGGCCGGCGTGGTGATCAGCCTGCAATATGTCGCCACGCTGCTAAGCCGTCCGCATGCCGGTCGCTATGCCGACAGCTGGGGACCCAAAAAGGTGGTAGTGCTTGGGCTGTTTGGTAGCCTGGTGAGCGGGCTGTGTATTTTGCTGTCGGCGCTGGTGGAGGAGCAGGAGGTGCTCAGCCTCGCGCTGTTGTGCCTCGGGCGCGTGCTGCTCGGCGTCGGGCAGAGTTTCTGCGGTACCGGCACCTCGCTGTGGGGCGTGGCGAAAGTCGGCTCGCTGCATATTGGTCGGGTGATCTCCTGGAACGGCATTGTCACCTATGGCGCAATGGCGATTGGCGCACCGCTTGGGGTGATGATCTTTCGCAGCGGCGGCCTGCTGCTGCTCTCCAGCGTGATTATCGCCATCAGCGTGCTGGCGATAGTGCTGGCGCTGCCCCGTGCGCCGGTGAAAGGCAGCAAGGCCAAACCGCTGCCGTTCCGTGCGGTGCTCGGTAAGGTGTACGGTTTTGGCCTGCTGCTGGCGATGGGCTCGGCGGGCTTTGGCGTGATCGCCACCTTTATCACCCTGTTTTATCAGGAGCAGGGCTGGGACGGTGCCGCCTTCGCGCTGACGCTGTTCAGCGCTGCGTTCGTCGGCATGCGCCTGCTGTTTCCCAACGCCATTAATAAGCTCGGCGGGCTGCGCGTCGCCAGCCTGTGTTTTGCCGTCGAGGCGATTGGCCTGCTGCTGGTGGCGGGCGCGTTCGATCCGTGGATGGCGAAGTCCGGCGCTTTTCTCACCGGCGCCGGTTTCTCGCTGGTGTTTCCGGCGATTGGCGTGGTCGCAGTCAAAGTGGTGCCGCAGCAGAACCAGGGCAGCGCGCTGGCCACTTACACCGCGTTTATGGATTTGTCGCTCGGCATCACCGGTCCGATCGCGGGCTTTATCATGAGCTTCGCCGGCGTACAGCTGGTCTACCTGCTGACTGCGCTGCTGGTGGGATTTGCGCTGCTTTGTACCCTGCGGATGATCAAGCGTCAGGCTGGGATGCCAGCCGAAGACGCGGCGTCCAGGTCGCCATAAATGGCGCCCCTACAGCATGACAGAGCACGCATTGATGCGCACCGGGTAATCGACGGGGCCAACACCGCAGGGTGCGCATTGATGCGCACCAGGCAATCCGCTGCGGCAATCACGCATCGGATGGGGAAACAGGTGAAAAAAAGGCCTCCGACCGAGGCCAACACTAACAAAAGCGTGTCGCTAAGACACAGATAAGGGTTCGTTTCACATCACATTGTCTGCAGATGCTGCAAAGAAAACATTTATTTCGTTTTAATTGAATTATGAAATAACGGATATTGGATCTGCCTCGCAAAAATTTCATATTTCGTTTCATCCAGCTACGCTCCGGCGCTGACCCTCTCGCTGACTGATCGTCCTGCCAATCTCGCTGCTGCTGATTACGGGCGCAGGCAGCATAGGCATTGTCATCAGGCCCGCACTTTGCGCCAGTCCGCTAACGCTGGCGGAAAAATGCGATCCAGGCCGCTAAAAGTAAATTTTCCAAAAAGAACTATTTGAAAAATTTATTTCACTGTAATAGCTTCATAGCACGCTTTCCGTATTGCCTGATCGGGCGCGACCCAGACTGACCCGCGGCCTGCAGGGACCTTACACATCAAAGAGGCAACGACATGACTATCGTAGGAAACTTTATCGGCGGCAAAATCACGCACAGCGCCAGCAATGAAACCATTCCGGTCTACGATCCGGCGACCGGCAAAGTGATCCGCGAACTGACGCAAAGCACGGCGGCAGAAGTGGCGCAGGCCATTGAGGTCGCCCATGCGGCGTTTCCGGAATGGTCGAAAACGGCGCCGCTGCGTCGTGCCCGCGTCATGTTCAACTTCAAAGCGCTGATGGAAAAACATCGCGATGAACTGGCGGCGCTGATTGTTTCTGAGCACGGTAAAGTCTGGTCCGATGCGCTGGGTGAGCTGACGCGCGGCATCGAAGTGATCGAATTTGCCTGCGGCATTCCGCACCTGATCAAAGGGGAAAACTCACCGAACGTCGGTTCCGGCGTCGACAGCTATTCACTGATGCAGCCGGTGGGTGTGGTTGCGGGCATTACGCCGTTCAACTTCCCGGCGATGGTGCCGCTGTGGATGTTCCCTATCGCGCTGGCGTGCGGTAATACCTTTGTGCTGAAGCCGCCGGCGCTCGATCCTTCTGCCTCGGTACGCATGGCTGAACTGCTGAAAGAAGCGGGGCTGCCGGATGGCGTGTTCAACGTGGTGCACTCCTCAAACGAAGACGCCGAGCAGCTGTATAAAGATCCGCGCATCGCGGCGGTCAGCTTCGTCGGCTCGTCCGGCGTGGCCGAGCACATCTACAAAACCGCCAGCGCGCATGGCAAACGCGTGCAGGCCTTCGGCGCCGCGAAAAACCACGCCATCGTGATGCCGGATGCCGATCTGGATGCCACCGTGAACGCCATCATGGGCGGTGCTTTCGGTTCTGCCGGGGAACGCTGCATGGCGCTGCCGGTGGTGGTGGCGGTTGGCGATGATACGGCCGATAAACTGATTTCGCGCCTGACGCCGCTGATCAAAGCGCTGCGCGTAGGGCCGGGCATGCAGCAGGGTGCCGAAGAGAATGAAATGGGGCCGGTGGTATCCGCTGCGCACCAGAAGAAAGTGCTGGGCTACATCGACAAAGGTGAGCAGGAAGGCGCGACGCTGGTGGTTGACGGACGCGGCGTGAAAGTCGCGGGCCATGAAGAGGGCTACTACGTTGGCGGTACGCTGTTCGATAACGTCACGCCGGAGATGGTGATTTGGCGCGAAGAAATTTTCGGACCGGTGCTGAGCATCATGCGCGCCAGCGACTTTGACAGCGCGCTGCAGCTGGTAAATAGCCACGAATTTGGTAACGGCAGCGCCATCTTCACCAGCAACGGCCACACCGCCCGTGAATTTGTGCACAACGTGGAAGCGGGCATGGTGGGCGTCAATGTGCCGGTGCCGGTGCCGATGGCGTTCCACAGCTTTGGCGGCTGGAAGCGTTCGGTGTTTGGTGCGCTCAACGTGCACGGTCCGGACGGGGTGCGTTTCTACACCCGGATGAAAACGGCAACCGTGCGCTGGCCGAGCGGTCAGCAGACCGTTTCTGAATTCAGCATGCCAACGCTGGGTTAATGTCGCGCAACAGGAGAAACAGGATGTCACTGATTTCAAAAGTGCAGCAGCCGGACAGCCACGGGCGTATCCAGCACGTGACGCCCGAGAGCGCCGGCTGGGAATACGTGGGCTTTGACGCTTATCTGCTGAAAAAGGGCCAGACGCTGCGGTTAAGCAGCGGCGAGAGAGAGTTGTGCCTGGTGCTGGTGGCCGGTCTGGCGTCGGTGAAAACCCGCGATGCAGAATTCCCTGGCATCGGTAAGCGCCTGTCGCCGTTTGAGCGCACGCCGCCTTACTCGGTTTACGTGCCGCATGATGATGAGGTTGAAGTCACTGCCGACAGCGATCTGGAACTGGCGGTATGCAGTGCGCCGGGCAGTGGCAATCTGCCGGCGCGGCTGATTGCACCGCAGGATGTTGGCGTGGAGCACCGTGGCAAAGGGCGCAATCAGCGCCTGGTGCATAACATTCTGCCGGATAATCAACCGGCCGACAGCCTGCTGGTGGTGGAAGTGTATACCGACGAGGGCGCGACCAGTTCGTACCCCAGCCACAAGCACGATGAGAAGGACAGCCCGGACGAAACCTATCTGGAAGAGACCTATTATCACCGTTTCGATCCCGAGCCCGGTTTCGCCATGCAGCGCGTCTACACCGACGACCGTTCGCTCGACGAGTGTATGGCCCCGTATAACCGCGATGTGGTGACGGTGCCGCGCGGGTATCATCCGGTGGCGACGCTGGCTGGTTACGATAATTATTATCTGAACGTGATGGCCGGGCCGGTACGGCTGTGGAAATTTACCTGGGAGAAGGATCATGCCTGGGTGAACAGCGAGCAGTATCCGCGCCGTTAATCGGGTCTCCGCGCAGTCGCCGGAAATGCGCATAGATAAAAAAAGGCAGCCAGATGGCTTAATGCCGATCAGTTAAGACAAAAATGATCGGTTGAACGATCCGGTCGCTGTGTGAAAATCCGTAATCTCTCATGGATGATTACGGATTTTTTTATGCTCCTCAGCCAGGCCCTTGACGCTGTTCTTAAGTTCTCACCGAAAGAGTTCTCTGCTCTTTCTGACCTGCTTTCCCCTGAACTTATTGACGAATGCCTGGCGGATACCGGCGTTGTCACGGTGCGAAAGCGCCGTCTGCCCATGGAAATGATGGTATGGGCCGTGACCGGCATGGCGCTTTTCCGCTCTCTTTCCATGAGTCAGCTCGTTTCCCACCTTGATATTGTCCTCCCGGGTAAACGTCCCTTCGTCGCACCCAGCGCGGTTGTGCAGGCACGTCAGCGGCTCGGGGCTGAAGCCGTCCGCCTGGTTTTTGAAAAGACCCGCCAGCTCTGGTTCGAAAAAACACCGATGTCGCACTGGAACGGCCTCACGCTGATGGCGGTGGACGGGACGCTGTGGCGAACGCCGGACACGCCGGAAAACGACGCCGCATTCGGCCGCACGGCCAATGAACACGCCCGTTCTGACTGGCCACAGCTGCGCATGGTCTGTCAGATGGAGGTCACCAGCCACCTGCTGTCGGGCGTTGCCTTCGGCAGCGTCTCTGAAACCAGCGAAGTTGAGCTCGCCGCCCGGCTGGCGGCGC
>NZ_NHZE01000032.1:0-7793 GCF_002207995.1 Pantoea sp. VS1 | reverse complement strand
CCCTGCCGCCGCTGGAAGGATACACCTTTGAAGGCTATCGCAACGCCGACGGCAGCGTCGGCACGCGCAATCTGCTCGGCATCACCACCAGCGTGCACTGCGTGGCGGGCGTGGTGGATTACGTGGTGCAGCTGATTGAGCGCGATCTGCTGCCGCGCTACAGCAACGTTGACGGCGTGGTAGCGCTCAACCATTTATATGGCTGCGGCGTGGCGATCAACGCACCGGCGGCGGTGGTGCCGATTCGCACCATTCACAATCTTGCGCTGAATCCTAATTTTGGCGGCGAAGTGATGGTGGTGAGCCTCGGCTGCGAGAAATTACAACCGGAGCGCCTGCTGACCGGTACACCGGACGTACAGGCCATTTCGCTGGATGAGCGTGATATCGTGCGCCTGCAGGATGAACGCCACGTGGGTTTTGGCGCGATGGTCGATGAAATTCTGCAGGTGGCCGAGCGCCATCTGAAAAAACTCAACCAGCGTCAGCGCGAAACCTGCCCGGCGTCAGCGCTGGTGGTCGGCACCCAGTGCGGCGGCAGCGATGCGTTTTCCGGCGTGACGGCCAATCCGGCGGTTGGCTTTGCCTCGGATCTGCTGGTGCGCTGTGGTGCGACGGTGATGTTCTCGGAAGTGACCGAGGTACGTGATGCGATCCATCTGCTGACACCGCGTGTGGTAAATGAAGCGGTGGGCAAACGGCTGCTGGAGGAGATGGCGTGGTACGACGATTATCTGAGCCAGGGGCAAACCGATCGCAGCGCGAATCCGTCGCCGGGCAATAAAAAAGGTGGCCTGGCCAATGTGGTAGAAAAAGCGCTGGGCTCAATTGCCAAATCCGGCCGCAGCCCGATTGTCGAAGTGCTGTCACCCGGACAGCGCCCGACGCAGCGCGGGCTGATTTACGCCGCCACGCCGGCCAGCGATTTTGTCTGTGGCACCCAGCAGATGGCTTCCGGCATTACGCTGCAGGTGTTCACCACCGGGCGCGGCACGCCTTACGGTCTGGCGGCGATTCCGGTGATTAAAATGGCGACGCGCAGCGCGCTGGCGAACCGCTGGCATGACCTGATGGACATCAATGCCGGCACCATCGCGACGGGCGAAGAGAGTATTGAACAGGTCGGCTGGCGGCTGTTTGAGCTGATTCTGGATATCGCCAGCGGACGTAAACAGACGTGGTCAGATCGCTGGGGAATCCGTAATCAGCTGGCGGTATTCAATCCGGCACCGGTGACGTGATGTGCACACCTGGCGGAAGAGGAAGCGGTTCGGGTGAACCGTTAAGGTTAATCCCTGCAGCCCCCGCGCGCACAGGCTGTTCCCTCTCCCGCCTGCGGGAGAGGGTTAGGGTGAGGGCCTGATTTACAACAACTTACCCCAGCTCTCCACCCACGGCGTGGTCACTGACTCGGGCTCCGGATTTTCCGTCGCATCCACCAGCAGCACCTCGCCAATACGCTGCGCCTGCTGCTCCTGCAGCGTGGCATCAAAAGTCTTTCCTGCTCCACAGAAATGGTCGTAACTGCTGTCGCCTAAAGCGATCACGCCATAGCGCAGCTCAGGCTGATAGCCCAGTTCATCGCGCACCTGCACATACAGCCGCGCGATATTGTCCGGAAAATCGCCCTGCCCGGTGGTCGAGGTAACAATTAACGCGACCTCTTTGCTGTAAGCCTGCCAGTCGGCCAGTGACGGATCTTCAAACACCTTCACCTCATGCCCCTGCGCTTCCAGCACCGGCTGCGCCTCTTCGGCAACCAGCAGCGCGTTGCCGTACACCGTACCTGTAAAAATGCCAATCTTTGCCATTTTGCCGCTCCTTTATTCTGTCGGCTTATCCTGGACTGCCTCAGCGGCAAACTCAACCCTCGGCACATCGGGCAGTTGCTGCTGCCAGCCAAACGATTGCAGCATCTGCTGCCAGACGCGATCCAGCCCGGCGCGAATCACCAGCGGTTCGCCAGTCACCGGATGTGTTAGCGTCAGCGCACTGGCGTGCAGCATCAGGCGATCCATGCCAAAGTGGGCTGCGGCACCGCGGTTCTGCCGCAGATCGCCGTGCGAGCTGTCACCAATA
This sequence comes from Pantoea sp. VS1, assembly GCF_002207995.1. NCBI lineage: Bacteria > Pseudomonadati > Pseudomonadota > Gammaproteobacteria > Enterobacterales > Erwiniaceae > Pantoea > Pantoea sp. VS1. Next base: position 5,714 of record NZ_NHZE01000032.1, on the reverse strand, counting down.
ATCGGATGACGCAGGTGTGCCATATGGCGCCGCAGCTGATGCTTGCGCCCGGTGTGCGGCGACAGCTCAACCAGCGTATAACGTGCGCTGAGGTACTTGCCGATGGCCACCGGCAGTTCTGCCTGCGCCAGCGCGCGATAATCGGTGACCGCCGGCTGCGGCGCGCGCGGTTCCGTGACAAACTTGTCCGCAATTTTATCCAGCTCTTCCACCAGCGGATAATCCAGCGTTGCGCTACCGTCCAGCCAGCCGCGCACCACTGCGTGATAGGTCTTCTGTATCTGATGCTGTTCAAACTGCTGCGCCAGCAGCCGCCCGATTTCGCTGGAGAGCCCCATCAGCAGCACGCCAGACGTGGGACGATCGAGGCGATGCGCGGTAAATACGTGCTGACCAATCTGATCGCGCACCGTCTGCATCACCACCACTTTCTCTTTGCGATCGAGCCAGCTGCGGTGCACCAGCCAGCCCGCCGGTTTATTCACCGCAACCAGCCATGCATCCTGATAAATGATCTCCAGCATCAGGCGTCCGGCGGCGCAAACAGCGCATCAAGCTGGCTGAGCGTCAGCAGCAGCGCTGCATGGCCCGGCGTGGTGGGCGGCAGGGCCATCTCATAATAAGGCGTAACGGCGAAGTTTTGCGGCAGCGCGGCGCCGGCGTCAAGCAGCGCCTGCATGCGCGGCAGCAGGACCCACTGCAGCCATTCGAGCGGCTGCAGGGTATCGAGACAGAAAGGTTGCGTGCTATTAAAGGCTTCCGCCGCCGGGGCGTGCGTCTGCCAGTGGCCGTGTTCGCGCATCACCGCTTCGACCTGCTGCAGCCGCTGAATAATCAGGTGCGTCGACATACGCTACCTCCGCGTCAAAAAGGGGCGGCAAGCATATCATTAGTGGGTGCGCGCGCAAAAACGGCATAAAAAAAGGGAGCACTGTGATTACAGTGCTCCCGGTTCGTTTGCAGCATTCCCGCCACCGCTGTGCTCCCTGCTCATCCATGACAACTGTTCCTGCGCTTTCCGTCGCCTGTCATCGTGACATTGGTCCTTAGCATCCTGGCCCGCCACATCCCGCGTGGCTCTCATTCTCCATCCTGGAGGTGTCCTTTACTCACTCCGGAGTGTCCTGCTTCATCCTGAAGCCTTCCCTGTGACGTAAACTCCGTTACGTTCCTGCCGCCTGGCTGACATTCTCCTGAACGTCTCTCAATCCGTGGCTTCCTGCCAGTGGTGACTATTCTGGCAGAAACCATCGCAATAACAAGTCAGTAAGCGCCGTTAAACGATTAAGCCATGTCTGTATTTTCGGATTGATGCCATAACTGCATGATTCACAATATTTTTACATTGCGGACTTCCGGAAGTCTGCGTAATGTTCTGGCGATCTCGCACAACAGTTGTGAGAGATCTCTTACAAAGGCTGCGAGAAAAGTCTGCAACTCAAGAACTAACCGGTTGTAAAGCATTAAGAAATGTCTGAATATCCACCGCCAGTTTCTGCCGTTTTTTCGTTCCCGGCTGCTCCACAATCACCTCACCGGTCAGATTACACACCGCGATAACATCCTGCTCCGAATCTGTCGTGGCGATAAACAACGTCGGGCTCTGTTTCAGACGGCGCTTCATCACCAGATGACCAATCAGGTTCTCCTGCAGGCGGGTAAAATCGTCCTCGCTCCACACCTGCAGCAGCGTCAGCGGCTGCTGTGCAAACTGTGCGTGCATGTCGCCGGCAAATTGCGTGGTATAGAACGTGGTGAGGTCCGGCTGCAGCTGAATATCCAGTGCGCGCTCAACGGCTGCCAGCGAGGCTGGCAGGGTAAAGTCCTGCGGCTGCCACAGGACGCGCTCATCCAGTTCACTGATGATGCAGGGCGACGGCACGCCGTACAGCTCTGCGCTGGCGGGAAAATGGCCGTGCTGCTGCTGCCAGTGCGCTACATAACGGGCGGTAAAATCGCGCAGGGCCTCTGCGGTTTGCTGCATCATTCATCTTCTCGCTGGTGATCGGTTACACTGACTCCCTTTGATGGATTTTAGTGGTAACCGTTATGTCTTCTGAAAACCGGGATACGGCGCTGAGCGGCCTGACTTTGGGTAAGCCCACCGCGTATGTTGATCGCTACGATAACACGCTGCTGCAGGCGGTGCCGCGCAGCCTGAATCGCGAGCCGCTCGGGCTTTATCCCGATAACCTGCCGTTCCACGGCGCAGATATCTGGACGCTGTATGAACTCTCCTGGCTAAACAGCAAAGGCGTGCCGCAGGTCGCGGTCGGCGAAGTGGTGCTAAGCGCCGACAGCGTGAATCTGATCGAGTCCAAAAGCTTCAAACTCTATCTTAACAGCTTTAACCAGACGATTTTCGCCGACTGGGGCGCCGTGCGGCAAACGCTGGAGCGCGATCTCAGCGCCTGCGCTAACGGCCAGGTCAGCGTGGCGCTGTTTCGCCTGAGCGAAGTGGAAGGTCAGCCGATCGGGCACTTCGCTGGCGATGTCATCGACGAGCAGGATATCACCATCAGCGATTACGGCTTTAACGCTGATTACCTCGCCAGCGCAACGGGCAGCGAAGTGGTTGAAGAGACGCTGGTCAGCCATCTGCTGAAATCGAACTGTCTGATCACCAATCAGCCGGACTGGGGCTCGGTGATGATTCGCTATCAGGGCCCGCGTATCGATCGCGAAGCGCTGCTGCGCTATCTGATTTCGTTCCGCCAGCACAATGAGTTTCACGAGCAGTGCGTCGAGCGTATTTTTAACGATATTCAGCGCTTTTGTCAGCCAGCAGCATTAACCGTCTACGCGCGCTACACGCGGCGCGGCGGGCTGGATATCAATCCGTGGCGCAGCAATGTGCCCTTCACGCCGGGCTACTCCCGCCTGGTGCGCCAGTAGCAGATTGCGAGATGTCTCGCAGGCCGCCGCACGGATGCGCGGTTCCACTTGAGCATTCGCGGCCGACAACGGTACTCTGGTACAGGCGCGAGGGCGACAGCGTGCTTACCGAAGGATTTTCGTCACTGCGCTCAACGGGTTAAGCGCAGCGTCATCAGTCACGCATTTGCGTGTAAAGGAGTTCTCTTGATTACACATATCAGCCCGCTTGGCTCAATGGATCTGCTCTCCCAGCTGGAAGTCGACATGCTGAAGCGCACTGCCAGCAGCGATCTCTACCAGCTGTTTCGCAACTGTTCGCTGGCGGTACTCAACTCCGGCAGCCAGACCGACAGTAGCCACGAACTGCTTTCCCGCTTTGAAAATTTTGACATCAACGTGCTGCGCCGCGAGCGCGGCGTGAAACTGGAGCTGATCAACCCGCCGGAAGAGGCGTTTGTTGACGGCCGGATTATCCGTTCGCTGCAGGCGAACCTGTTTGCCGTACTGCGCGACATTCTGTTTGTTAACGGTCAGCTCTCGGCGGCGGATCGTTTACAAAATCAGGACGTCACCGACTCCGCGCACATCACCAATCAGGTGTTCTCTATTCTGCGCAACGCACGCGCGCTGCACGTGGGCGAATATCCCAACACTGTGGTGTGCTGGGGCGGTCACTCCATCAACGCGGTCGAATATCAATATTGCCGCAATGTCGGGACCCAGATGGGCCTGCGCGAACTGAACATCTGTACCGGCTGTGGTCCGGGCGTGATGGAAGCGCCGATGAAAGGGGCGGCGGTAGGCCATGCACAGCAGCGCTATCACGACAGCCGGTTTATCGGCCTGACCGAACCGTCGATCATCGCTGCGGAGCCACCTAACCCGCTGGTGAATGAACTGATCATCATGCCGGATATCGAAAAGCGTCTGGAAGCCTTTGTGCGCATCGCGCACGGCATCGTGATCTTCCCGGGCGGCGTGGGTACGGCAGAAGAGCTGTTGTATCTGCTGGGCATTCTGATGAATCCGCAGAACAGCGATCAGGTCCTGCCGCTGATCCTCACCGGGCCAAAAGAGAGCGCCGATTACTTCCGCGTGCTGGATGATTTCATCGTTAATACGCTGGGTGAAGCCGCGCGCCGGCATTACAAAATCATCATTGATGATGCTGCGGAAGTGGCGCGTCTGATGAAGAAAGCCATGCCGCAGGTGAAAGAGTACCGCCGCGAAACCGGCGATGCCTACAGCTTCAACTGGTCGATTCGCATTGCGCCGGATCTGCAGGTGCCGTTCCTGCCGACCCACGAAAATATGGCCAACCTCAAGCTGTTCCCGAATCAGCCAGCGGAAAAACTGGCGGCGGATCTGCGGCGTGCCTTCTCGGGCATCGTGGCCGGTAACGTCAAAGAGATGGGGATCCGCGAAATCCGGGAAAAAGGTCCGTATCAGCTGCAAGGCGATGCCGATCTGATGCACCGCATGGACGAACTGCTGCAGGGCTTCGTCGCGCAGCAGCGCATGAAGCTGCCCGGCAGCGCTTACATCCCCTGCTACGAAATCATCAAATAACCCATCAGGAAGGCAGCCTGCGGGCTGCCGGTATCACTATGTCGCTTCATCTGCTTATTATCGACGCGCTCAATCTGATCCGCCGCCTGCACGCGGTACAGGGTTCGCCCTGTCGCGAGGCCTGCGTGGCGGCGCTGCATCAGCTGCTGGGCCACACGCGACCAACGCACGTGGTGGCGGTGTTTGACAGCCATGACCGACAGCCTGGCTGGCGTCATCAGTTATTGCCGGATTACAAAGCGGGCCGCCCGCCGATGCCGGACGATTTACAGCAGGAGATGGCCTCGCTGCAGGCGGCCTTTGAGGCCAGCGGTGTCAGTTGCTGGGTTGCCGAACATGATGAAGCGGACGATCTGGCCGCGACGCTGGCAGTGAAGATGGCCGACGCCGGTCATCAGGCCACCATCGTTTCTACCGATAAAGGTTACTGCCAGTTGCTGGCGCCGAGCATCCGTATCCGCGATTATTTTCAGAAGCGCTGGCTGGACGTACCGTTTATCGAACAGGAGTTCGGCGTCGCGCCGGCCCAGCTGGCGGATTACTGGGGCTTATGCGGTATCAGCAGCAGCAAAATTCCAGGCGTGCCCGGCATCGGGCCGAAAAGCGCACGGGAACTGCTGCTGCAGTTTGGTTCGCTCGAGGCGCTGTATCAGCAGCTGGATCAGGTACCTGAGAAGTGGCAGAAGAAGTTACGCGATCACCGCGCGATCGCGGAGGTGTGCCGACAGGTATCAACGCTGAAGCGGGATTTGGTGTTGCAGGGGAATTTAAATACGTTGCGGTATCAGGGTCCGGTGCGTCACTGAGGTCGCCATGAATGGCGCCCCTACAGCAGGACGGCAAGCCTGAGCTGATCAGGCAGGTTTCAGCCCCATTCCACAACGATCGCGGGTTTAGTTGCGGCGCAATTTATTGCGCGATGAATCGCGCCGCTACGGGTCAGTGCAACTAAGTTCTGCGAAATAATTTGTGCTAGCGCAAGGAGGCAAGCCTGAGAGTCCCCGGGAGCATACATTAGTATGTGACCGGGGCGAGCAGGCGCTGCCAACGCCGCGATAGTGCAAAGAATGAAGCAGAAGTTCTGCGAAATAATTTGTGCTAGCGCAAGGCGGCAAGCCTGAGCTGTTAAGGCAAGTTATAGCCCCATTCCACACCGGTTGCGGTTTTGGTAGCGGCGCAATTTATTGCGCGATGAATCGCGCCGCTACAAATGTTATGCGGCCTGCAGTTACCTGCATTAATACGAAGCAGCCAATCTGCGAAATAAT
>NZ_NHZE01000031.1:0-29083 GCF_002207995.1 Pantoea sp. VS1 | reverse complement strand
ATGAGCGGCGGTTTATCCCACCACTCCGGACCGTAGCCCCAGTAAACAGGATCAAACTTCAGCTCGCCGTCACGCTCACTGAGCAACAGAACCTTAGTCCCCGGCGCCACGTTGTACCGGGCAATGGGTTCAGCATCCCGGGTCAGTTCTTCCGGGCCAATACCCAAAGCGTCAAAGTAGTCATCTCTGCTGCTGTACTGCGCAAATCGTCCACACATAAGCCCCTCCTGCTATTCAGCATAGGCGGTATACTTTTGTCCGGAGGGATTATCATGTCATAACCCTGCCGCCCGGCCCCGGGAAGAGCGCGATCGGATCAGCGTGGATTTAGCCGCGGCCGGTGTCGCGTACAAAGAACGCCTGAATCTGCCGGTGAACCCGGCAGAGGTAGAGCGTCAGCAGTCAGAAGCATAGCGCGAGTATTACAGGGTTCGAATGACTATAACTGGCACTTAGCTGCCGGTCACGCAATGCCATGAGTACCACCTCAGCATCAGTGGCAATTTTTTTTGCCATGGTCAGGTAAAACGCAAACGGATAGCCAGGTGAATGCAAATACCCAGACGTCAGAGTAAAGCAGCCGCACAGTTTAAACGGCCATTCCTGCCCGGTTCATATGATCCGAAAATTTCATGACTCTGTTCAGAAAAGCGTGCCAAAAAATGGTTCTGACTGGACATCTGCCGCAGTAACCATGGGCCTGTCTGGCTATTTCTTTAGAAGTCAGAAAATAAAATCCAACGGGCTGCTATGTTCTGAACACGGTGAATCCCTCTGTGCGACGGGGCCAGGCTACACAGGTACAGCAGGAACAAAAGCGCGATTCAGGTGGTAGCCTTTCTGAATCACCGGGAGGCACCCGGCACCGTAACTTTTACTGAAGAATGAAGATGCGCTACGGAGGTGGCCATGCTCTGGATGGAACAGGGTCTGTATCTCAGGGTGGAAGAGCTGACCGGCGGGCCGCGGCCGCTGCTGAGAGGGTTCAGCCTCACGACGGCCTACCGGGCGCTGGGATGCTTTAACCCTTCGGAAACGTCTGACGCGTATTTCATTCTTTCCAATGACCGAGACGAGGTCTGGTTTATTTGTAACCGGCATCTGCGAACCGTTGTTATGCGCAATGACTGCACGGCATTCCGTTTGCCGCTCTCTTTTTTTGGCGGACATAACTTAACCGGCACCCTGCCGGCAGTACATCCCGGACTCAGCGATTAAACAGCATCCGGAGCAGAGCCGTCAGGTGTTCCGCCTCAGCCTCATCGCCGGAATCATCGAGGCGCGCTATCAACTTGAGGCATAAAGCGGTTCGCGTCAGCCGCCGCTCCTGTCGCAGGATCTCAACGGTGATGTTGCCCAGCAGCTCAATCTGGCAGGGGTGAGTGACCTGGCTGAAATAACCGGTCAATCCGGCTTCTTTTTCCGGCGGTAGTCCGTCCTGTCGCATCAAATACCCGTGCGTAGTGAATGAGGTCGGGCGCAAAGTAACCGATGTGAAGGCGCGTGTACAGCAGTAATCCTGCGGTGCTCTGTCTTTTAAACAGCACCATTCGTTTTTGCAGACAATTCAGCGACATAAATTAACGCTCCGGTTATCAGGGAGGCTCAGTGAACAGAAAAGTAACGGCGGACGACAGCATGCCCATTACCCTGCCCGATACCAGCTTCAGTCAGGTACTGAATCCGGAAGACACCAACCGGGCCGACACCCATGCGTTTCTTGCCCGTGACGTGGAGCCGTTTACGCTGCCCGGGTTTGTGACGCCGTTCGGCTACGCCCTCTGGCAAAACAGAGCAGAGCGACAGTTCAGGCTGGTCACGCAGGAGCCCGGGCCGGAGACCGTGTATGCGGTGAGGCTGGAAGACACTGAAGACTTCACCTCGCCGGAGCGCGCCTGCATACAGGTCATGGTCTGGCGCACCCGCCAGCCGCAGCACGAGGGGGCGGTGCACGGCCTGGCGCGCCGTTTCTTCTGCCATTTTCTGCATCGCTGGTCGATAATCATAACCGACAGCGCGCAGACGAACGCGGCAAAGGTGATGTGGGAAGGGATGGTGGCCTGGTCGCTGCGCGACCCGGAGCACTACGTGTACGTATGGGACGGCACGGGCGAGTCGGGCGGCCTCCACCCGGTGCGCAGCTGGCTGGCGTTCTGCGGCCACTGGGCCGCCTTCTGCTGGGGCGCGGAGCCTGAAAGCCACCTGCGGCGACGGGTTGTCATCAGCACGCACCCCCTGAACGCTGCGCAGAAGTAATACGAATGCGGCACGGCGCGCCTGCAGAACAACTCTCCATCCGGAGGGATGTCACGCGCCGTTCCGCGCACACAGCCTGGCGCATATCGCTGAAGTCGCAAGCGCGAGGGTCCAGCGTGCCCGTATTTCAGATTCAGCCACCCGGTAATGCGTGTCCGCCATCATCCCCCTGAAAAAAAGTGTCCTGAAGACAGGAAGTCCTGTACAGACGTGCCACACTATAACCGTCTGATATACAGGACAACTCTTATCTGAGGAAAACATCATGACAGCAGTAAGACGCGGTGGAGCCGGAAACTTCGCGGCCGACCCGGCACGCGCCTCTGAGGCGGGCAGCAAGGGCGGCGCCGCCAGCGGCGGCAACTTCAAAAACTGCCCCGATCGCGCGCGTGAGGCCGGCCGTAAAGGCGGCCTTATCAGCCGGCGGGGCCCAAAACCTGAAGTTTAAATAAAACCACAAGGACGCGCGCCGGAAGTAAATTTTATCCCGGCGCGCTTAATTAGGAAATTGGTATTTCCTATATATCTCTGATGCTGAAGGAGAATAATTACCCGGATTTACCCCCTGATTTTTCTAATATGCGGCGCATATTAACGGTCAGTACCCTGCAGGCTTATCCTCCCTTTTTTCAGGCCCTGTTAAATCCTCTTCTGAGATTAATTACCGAAACACTTACATGCTCAGGCTGCACCTCAGGATGAAAACGATTTCAGACCACATATAAGGTTTATTCAGTATTTTCCGACAGTTACCTCTGATAACCTGTCAGGCATCTGAATTCAGGGCGTTTTTTATCGCTGTGCGACTGAGCGTAATTCTGACTGACGGGATAATGCGCGGAAAGTATTTAAACGGAACCGGTTTTCAGTCCGTCAGGCGACTACACTGAAATACCGTAATAAGGCGGAGGGAGAGCAGAGCATGCCTGATAATGACTATGACCAGAACCAGATGATTATTGGCGAAGCGGCGGTTCATCTGGCGATGAATAATGCGGACATTACCGTTGGCTCGCTTATCCGCGAGCTGGCTGAGATGGCCGCCGCCGAGAAAAATCCTGCGCGCTGCGTGCAAATAAGAGGGGCGAAACGCTGGCTCCGCGGGTTTGAGTCATTACCGGGCAACCGGGACGAGCTGAGATGGATCACTGCAGCGGGCCGCGGCTCAGCGCACTGAAGACATCCCCCGCCTGTCCGGGTGACACCGGGCAGGCTTCTTTCCTGTGCCCCGGCCCCTGAGCTGACCATGCTGTTCTGACCGTTGTACAACCCCTTCGTTAACCCGCTCATCATTCGCGCGCTGATACTCACCTAAGGTACTGTTAAGTAACATCTAGCACTTTTTGCACAAAAAGATAAGCTGTACAGCAACACAATTACTGTACAAGTTTGATTTGGTTGTATAACTTTACGGTCAGACAGAGCCGACTACATTTTAACCACCGAGAGGTTCATCATGCGTCAGAGCAATACGAGATTCCCGGATTCCGCCAGCGACATTGCGCACTACTTCAGCAAGGCATCGGCGCCGACCCAGCAGGAAACGCTGGGGCAGATTGTCGTTGAAATCCTGCGCGCAGGCAAGAACCTTAACCGTAAGGCCATCTGCACCAAGCTGCTGCGCCGCCTCGAAGTCGCATCCAGCCTGGAAGAAGAGCGTCATTACCAGACGCTTATTGGCATGCTCTTTGAGCGCTGAGTTACCCCGCCGTAATGAAGCGCCGACCGCTGCGTGCCTTCAGGACCGCCCGGAATGGCCGTCCTGCCATCCTGCCCGGAGGGGCATGAGACGGAAGATGCGGGTATGAAGAATACAGATTTAACCTTAACGCGCCTCGCCGACGTTGTGCTGGGCGAAGCCGTCGTCGCACTGCTGAGCAGTGAAGATCACATCAGCGCAGACGGCGTGGCGAGACAGCTCCGCGCCATGAACGGCGGCGAGACGAACGCGGTAAGGCGTGAAGCCATCGCCCTGGCGCTGGGCGAGGTGCAGAGTGAGTTTACACAGTCGCGCGAGAGCCGCGACGCAGACGTGCTGGCACTGAGTGCTCTGAGCGGCCCGGTCAGCAACGTTAAGAAATGACAGTGACTGACATACAGAAGCACTGATCTCCGCACCGGGCGGAGAGCGGCAGGACGCCCGCAGGACGCGGCTACCGGAGGGTGGCCGTTTTTATTTCAGGCATCAGCCTGGCCACCTTTGCCCGCAGGGCCTGACGGATAACACCATGCAGCTTAACGAACATCACACCACTACCGAAGCCGACATCATCCAGCACTTCCGCAGCGGCGGCGACGCGCTGGCCGCCGAGACCGCCGTACTGGACGCCGTCATCCGCGACATCGTTATTCATGGCAAAAAGGTCACCAGCAAAGCGATCATACTTTATCTTATCGCCGAGCTCGAGAGCACTTCAGACGTGGTCCAGCTTGACGTGCTGCGCAGCGCGCTGGAAATCGTGGTGGGTAAAACGCCCGACGAGGGCTTCTGAGGCTACTTCTGCTGCACAGCGTGCGCGGCGGCCAGCGCTGCCGGGGAGTCGAATCCCCCTTTTGAGGCCCACACGGAGCAGCTGACGGCGGCGGCGAGGGTAACGGCAATCCAGACTTTCACAGGCATCTCCGGTTTAAACGATTTTACACTTCTCAGTGTGGCACGCCACCGTCATTGCGCGTGGGGTGCACGTCAGAACGGGAGTAATCCGAAGGTCAGTGCATCTGCTGAGCCAGCAGCCTGACGGCGCGTGCGCAGCTTTCGCGCATGTCCGCCGCGCCGGCCGCTTCGCCCATGCCGTGCAGGGCGCTGGTAATTTCGTGAAGGGTAAGGTGCTGGTCCGGCTTAAGAAGGCGCGCCACGACCGTTCCGATAACGGCGTAGATATCTTCGGCGGTGGTGTCATCGTTCATATGACCTCCGTCCGTAAGGTGGATAAGTGTACAGTATATCAGAAAGGCGCCCCCGGGGATACCGCTGCGCCCCGGGTGACCTCAGTGAAGCTTCTGCGCTGACAGTTCGTCAGCGCCGGGCACCACGGTCTTTTCACCGGCGCGAATCTGCATTTCCCGCCGGACCTCTTCAATAGCGCGCAGCCCCGCGCGAACGCGGTCTTCATCCGTTTCATGCTCAATAGCCGCGCGCAGGCGCTCTGTCAGTACGGCCCAGCTGATGGCGACGTCCTCGTCCAGCAGCGCCGTGACGGCCTCGCCAATCATGATGTCGGCCATTTTTTCTTCAAAGTCATTTTTCATGGGGTTATCCGGCAGCAGGTTTCGGGCGCAGAGCTTACCAAAGCGCAGCGGGCCCGAACATGAACGGGGACTCTGTCATGCAGAAAACTTTTCCGACGCAGCGTCAGGACGCGGCACGGTCGCGCTGTTATGAAGGGAACTTACCCCTGCGCCGGCATTTTCTTTCTCCGGCCGCGCTGCTTTGCCGCGGGCGGCGCGGCTTCCGCCACCGGAGAAGGCTTCTCCAGGCGGTACAGGCAGACGTCGCCGCGCTCCGCCAGGCTCGCCGGCCAGATCATGGCCGCGTTCCCGTCCTCCACATACAGCTCACCCAGCGGCTGTACCACGGCCCAGGGCGCGCCCAGCGTGCGGCGCAGCTGCAGGATCTCCTGCGCCATCGCCACGGCCTCCGCATCATGGCTGTCCGGATGGCCGGCGATGTGGCTGAGCCTGTCTTCGCTGAGCATGGCTGCCTCTCCTGTGTGTTATTGCCTGTTGCACTGATAGCCCACCGGCAGATTGCCGGAGATCTCCCGCTGGCGCATGCTGCAGTTATCTCCGGTGCTGAAAACAGGGGGCTTACGAAACCTTTACGCTTGATATCCCGCTGACGGCTTGCAGAGTCTGCAACCCGCTCTATACTGGTCGAACCAGTGAAAGAGTACCGTTTTTAAAACAATAAAAGGAAAAAAAATGATTTTAAGTGAGTTTATGCTGAAGGTGAACCGCTGGCCTCAGATGCATTTTACAGCAATTGAAAGCGAGCAGCGCGACGCCGGCATCGAGATTTACGCCATCGACTGCACAAACCAGACCAAAAGCCGGCTGCTGATTTACCGTACGCCGGACGCGCAGCACGCGGCGGCTATGATGACGCATTTCCGCACCTGGCTTGAAAAGGCCAACCGCGGCAGAACCCTGCGGCAGGAAAAGGCCGACGTGCCGGCGGCCGTCATGGCCGCGCAGCATCCGCCTCAGCAGGCCGCCGCCTGTTAATCATCCGGGGCCCGCGGGCCCCCTGTTCTGCACCTTACCTCAGACGGCCTCGCGGGTCTCCGGCCAGGCGACGGCCGTGCCCTCTGCGGTGAACAGCGCGCCCTGGAAATCAGTAACCCCGGCCGCCTCCAGCCACATCCACTCCTCCGGCTGCTCGATGCCTGCCGCGATGACGTTGATCTCCAGCGCCGAACAGCAGCGCAGCACCGCGTGCACCACCGCCTGACGGGGGCCGCTGCGGTGAATGTTGCGCACGATCCCGGCGCCGATGCGTACGCGGTCCGGCTGCACGTGCGCCAGCAGCGACAGCCCGGCTGAGCCGTCACCAAAGTTATCAATTGAGAGACTGATACCGGCCTGCTTCAGCTGCCGCACCGCTGCGGAAAATGTTTCCAGCCGGGAGATAACCTCCGTCTCGCTGACGCCCAGTATAATTTGCTGCGGCACCAGTCCGGCGCTGTCGATGGCGCTCACGAGCCGGCCCACGGCGTCCGGCAGGGCGACCAGCGTCATGGGCAGAATGCTGACGTACAGCATGATGTCGTCCGGGCACGACCTGCCTGCCCTGTTCAGCGCTCCGGTGACCGCCGCGAGATTGTGCTCGTACAGCGCCTCGCCGGAGAGCCCCGCCGGCGCGTCACTGGGCAGGGCCTCAAGGGCCGTGACCTCACGGCCGAGCGGGTCGACCACCGGGCGGAAGGTGACGCCCGCTGCCGGGGCCGGTGACCCGTTCTCGTCCGGCACAAAGTCCCAGTAGTCGGCGGGCAGGACCTCAAAGTAGTTCTCTTTCTCCCGGGCTTCCACGAAGGTTCGCAGGAACTGCAGGCCGCGATCGTCAAAGGTCAGGCGGTATTTAGACGTGCCGCGGTCAAGCACCGCCTGCAGCACGCTGCCGCTGTCGTGGTGGCGCAGGTCGAAGAGCTCCATGCCGTGATTGCCGAAGCGACGTGACGGTGAGTAGTCGCGCATCAGTTCAACCACGTTGTGGTGGCGCCGGTCGGCGCAGATGCGAGCGTAGATGTCCAGCACGCCCTCCTCCGGGCCCTCCAGGATCTAGAAGAAGTGCGTACCGTTAAACAGCAGGATGCCCGTTACCTGATGCCGGGCGTTCAGCAGGCTGGCCTTCTCCACCATGCCCGGCAGGATGCGGACGGGCACCTCATCGGCGAGGTGGCTCCGGTAAATTATGGTTGTAAGCATTTGAGGCTCCGTATTGCCGCAGATTGTCACGGGCATCTTAGCAGCCCGGCGCGCTTTCTCAAACCGCACCGGTAATGGGCAGGGTGACAGGCTGAATGAACGTCAGGGAGCGTCAGAAACGATAAATTCTTACGCGCGGAACTCTCTCATCATAATTATTGAAATAAATTATTACGGAATAAGGGTTTTTCAGAATATCCTCCGGGCGCTTTCGTCGGCGGGGTCTACAGTGTGACGTGAGGTTGTCATCAACGTAAAACGGAGGTAGTAAATTTGTCTATTCAACACGACGGGAAAGGGCACGTCATTATTGGCGAAGCGGCACTGAGCCTGGCGCTGGGCGAAAAGGAAATAAGCGTGCAATCGCTTATTACCGAGCTCGGACACATGGCGGAGGCCGGCGGCAGCGATAACCGGCTCACTGAAATATCCGAAGCCAGAAGCTGGCTGAAGAGTTTTCACGAGCCGGAGCAGGCCGTCCGGCACGTGCCGTACCTGCAAACCCTTGCGGGCCTGAACGACGAGAAGAACTGACGCCAAAGGACGTAGTCCGGCTCTGGCCGGAAGACGACGATGAAGATGACCTCAGCGGTCGCGCTCAGGCGTGTACCGGCCGGAGAACCTGTCAGGGACGACACCCTCCGATAGTTCTGTTCTTAAACCGACACAGACATTTCCCCGCGATGTATTCAGGCATACAGTAACTGTTTTAAGGAAAGGAAGCTGCTTCTGCCGACCGTGCGTGACCGACAGCAAGTCCCCCTTCAGATGCCGGGATCGTCTGGCGTGTATCCCACGACCAGCTGAAGAAGAATGCGCAACGTTTCCTGCCTGCTCCCGTCCGTTTCATCCGTAATTTGTCTCATGATCTGCATGATTATGGTTTTGTTACTGATCGGTATTTCCTCTGCAAGGATGGTGCGGATGATGTCGTCCAGTGTCTCTTTTTCTGACTTAAACCGGTTACCGGTACCGGACAGGTAGGCCTGAATGTGTGCGACCGAATTCGTATTTCTCATGCTGTGAAGGTCCCTGGCTGAATGTGTGCTGCAACAGGCGATGGAAAAGAGGGTGACCGGCGTGCCCCGGCTGTGAAATACCCGCCTGATTAGTCAAGTATATGGCAGTAAACGAGGCGCGGAGCGGGCAGCGTAAGATTCAGAAAAAGCGGGGGAGGGTGGGCAATGCATGCGGAAAATCATTTATGTCGGTACAACAGCGGACTGAAGGCAGTCAACGTCCGTTGTGGGGAACTGGCTTTATTGTCACCCCTGCGTGCTGCTTAAATCGCGACAGAAATTAATTCCGTCCGTTATATAACCAGGCATACAGTGGCTGCTTTAACAGGGAAGGAGGTGAGATATGTGGCAGTTTTATTATCTGCTCTGGATGGGGCAGCAGGACCAGCTTCACGTGAAAGGGTGCGTATGCCTCGAAGACCACCCGGAGCGACGGTTTCTGGGCTCGGCCATCAGTTACCGGCACGCGTATCAGATAGCGTCACAGCGCCTGAGCGTACGGGCCTCCATCTGCCGGCGGTGCGTGGACGACAGCATGAAGGAGTCGGGGGGCTCCACGCTTTTGCCGGCCCCGTAACGGGTCGTTTTTACGCTTAAGTCACAGAACGGAGAATTCTTCACGTCAGATACCGTCACGGACCTAAACTTAACGTTACCCGATACCGGGTGACGGAGGTAACCATGGCTGACCGTAACGATAAAAATGTGAAGGATGGCAAAGACGCCGACCACAGCAAGCTGCCCGCGGGCAACAAAAAAGACACCAGGGACAGCGACACCATGAAGCAGAAGGGCGGGAAGTAGCCCCGCGGGAGCGCTGCATGTCTGAACACCCGATGCCTGATGACGCCACGCCCCTGCCGGACGGGATACCCGAGCCCGGTCACGAGGACGAGGTGCCGGGCGGCGACAGAGATATCCCGCCCGACCGGGGTGCCATCCCCCTTATTTAACCGCCTCCGGGCGGTTTTTTTTCGTACGTATTTATGCGCACCGCTTAAAGCGATACACTGTATATATCCCCAATAAGCGGAGCGCATCTGAAAAACGAACGTGAGATACAGGACCTGATGCACGAAGCCATCGGGCTGGCCATCAGGCAGATACTGCGCAGGGGCGAGTCAGTGAACCCGCACGAGCTCATCGGTACGCTCTGGCGCCTGAAGGAGTCCAGCGCCGATGTTACCCTGCGCGAGGCCTGCAACCGGGCCATCCGGCTGTTTGCGGGGAAAATGAACTGAAGGGTAGCCCTTACCCAGCTCCAGCCTCACACAGCCTGGCCGCCGGCGTCGTCCGGCGTGTGGGTCACGACCAGCTCCAGCACGTTGCGCAGCACCGCCTGCCGCTGCGCGTCCTGCTCGCGTTCAAGCTCGCGAATGACGTGCATGATGAGCGTTTTGTTGGTCAGCTTGCCGCCCGGGGCCAGAATCGCCTTAATGGCCGCCTCAAGCTCGCCACGCTCTGCCGCCAGCGCCTCGCCACAGTTCTGCAGGCGGTCGCGAATGACGGTTACGGAATTTGTGTTTTTCATGCTGTGAAGGACCCTGCCGGCTCAACCTGAGCGGATGACGGCGCTGGAAAGAATGACGCGATTTTTGTTGTGTTGCCGGGTGAACTGCATCCGCAGCGCAGGCCTGGCGTCAGTATCATTATAGGAGGGGAGGCAGAAAAGCGCTTCGTTAACCGGGCAACTCTGTCTGACTCAGCATCCAGCTGAGCTTTTAATGCACAAAGCAGAGCAGGCGCCCGTCGCCCGCCATGGTAGAGTAGTTATCTCATCTCATCGTCTTCATCAGCCTGCAGGCGAATGGTCGCCTCGCCGCCGCCACTGAGGTCTCCAGCATCGGAGAGCATCCAGCTCTGAGCCGCGCCGCCGCGGGCGCCCACGGTGCGGAAATCACGCAGCCAGGCTATTGCCGCACTGATGCGGGCAATACGACTGCTGAGCTCCTCAGCTCTCAGCATAACGTTAAGCTCCGTCAGGAGAGAGTCGATGGTTATTTCCTGTTCACGCACGGCAAGATTGACAGCTGCTTCACCAATAACTGCGTGACCGGTCATGTCTTCGCTGTACAACACGTTTACACCTCGATTAAATAATGAGAATGATGTTAACCACATCTTAATTATAGCAAATGGGATGGGATTAATTAAATTCCATCTGTCGTCATGACCTATAGATAAATAAGGTAAAATATAATGAACCTTTGTGGTTGGATATAAGTGACTGATGTTCGGCTGTTTATTGAAATAATCTGATTATGTTTTCGTGTGATATGGATTTCGGGTGCGTTAGCTTCAGGTGTTCTTGTATCAGACCATGCACGTAGAAATACTTTTACAAGGCTGGCAGGACCCATCTGCCCGAATCAGGTTCACCATAACAACGTATCATGCTTATACAACTCTTCGGGCGCCTTAAGCTGGCAGGAGTGTATTCACCGCGCGGGGTATCCAGCAAATGATAATGAGCGATATCTTTAAGGGTTTCGTTTTAATTTTGAAGTGAGTCCTGACTGAAGAAAAGATGCCCGTCACTACCTCTGATTCATACCGAAATATTATTCATAATTTAAACGAATATGTATCCCTGGGTGTGTGCCAGATATACCAGCACGATAGCGTGCCAGTCGCCCAGACAGTGAAATATTCCCGTTCTGACTCCTGTGAGCGGCATTATATTGCCGGCGTCCATTGTGCTGGAGTTACTTTACGTTTTAACATGGCCCTCAGTTAATCACTTATACGGCGCAGGACTTTTCGATATTAACCATTATATAAAATTAAACGCCATCCAGGAACAGGCGTGGAGTTTGGCTGCCTCTTCCAGTTGGCTTTGCCACCGGATTTCAACTGGTGCTCAGACGAACGTCGCGACTGAACGGAGCGGGCCAGTCAGTGCATTACTGCTGGAGTGAATAAGTCAGTCGCTGCGCTACGCCTCTGTGCCGCTCCCCTTCCTTTGGCTGGAGACTGCGGGCTGTCCGCACTGTAGCCGGGAGCCCTGGCCAGACATCTTAGCCGCACGATGCGTCATAGATTGTTTCATTAGTAGAAATAAAATTATTTAGAAACTATAACTTTTCACCTAATGTGCAGATATTCCAGCGGTTCCCGGTACTTGTGAGAATTGTTCTGCTCATTGGCGCAATATCGATCCGCTGGAATGCACTCAATGGCGCATCCAGCAGACCCGTTATGATTGCGCGAATAACCGCTGCCGATGCAATCGCGCAGTGGTCCCCCTGCACACCCGCATTTCGTGAAAGCCATTCACTTGTGCGGGATATAATCGCAGCGATACTCTCGCCACCCGGCGGTGCGTCACACGACAGCCAGCGATGAAATGCTGCACTGTTATCCTTCATAATCTGCTTTACGGGCAGGCCCGCCCAGTGACCATAGTCAGGCTCCGCCAGATGAGCAACAACCTCTCCCCTTAGCCCTAATGCGGCGGCAGTCTGTCGGGCTGCAATCTCCGGAGCGAGCCATATTTTACTCCCGGCTCTGATATTTACCTTCATCTTGTTCAGGGCTGCACTTGCTGTCTCACTGAGCTCGTCATTCGCCGGAAAACGCGTGTAGCGGTTTGCCAGGGTTTCGCCCTGGCAGATAAGGTGTATCACCGCGTTCACGCTTCAGTCGCCTGCAGGCGCAAAACGAAGCCTGACTTTATTCAGGCTCTTTTCTGTCATCCAGCCAAACAAAAGTCCGGTTGTACACCACATGACCAGTTGCGTGCCGAAAGCACTTAACCGGAAGCGCCAGAGAACGTCTGCAGAGAAGCCTTCAGGTATTTCATTTACCGCCGGCATCAGCAGACAGGCCACAATCAGCATCGTGAGGCCAGCCAGGAAACCCCAGAGCGCTGCATTCCAGTTGCCCATATGTGTCCGGAGCTGATGCGCACTCCAGGCTGCCGTAAAAACAATCGCGGCTGAAACCAGCAGCATGATGAAGTAAAGCATCGTCCTGTAACCAATCGTAGCTGCATCACCCACCGCCGGCGGATTGGGCGGATATTTCAGCCCCGGCATCAGGCTCATAAACAGAAATCCCCCCAGTGACAGTATCAGCGCAAGCGCTCTTGCGCTGGATGGACCGGTACGCTGCCAGCATAGCGACCATATCAGCGCCAGTGCTCCACCCATAGCGGCGCTGAACAATATCATCCCGCTCAGCAGGCCCGCGCCGGACTGTGTATCGCGGGTGAAAACCTCGCCCCCGTCATCATGATTATGATGATGTTCACTATCACTGCTGGCATGCTTTGCGCTGAGCGTTTCTTCGAAGGCTATGGCTTTGTCAACCTGCGGCTCCCCCAGAAAATGGGCAAAACCAAAGGCAACGATACCCGCCAGCATTCCGGCGAACATTCCGTTCAACAACAGCTTTCCGGTCATGTGGCTGTCCTCAGTGGCAGGGAAATCCCAGCAGATGCCGGGCATCGTGGAAATACTCATGGATCTGATTGCCGGAGAAGACGGCAGTTGCCCCCTGCTCAGCACCGATAAAATAGACCGACAGTAGCACCATCAGGGTGATAAATGCGCTCCAGGGCAGGATTGCGCTGAGCGGAATAGGGGAGTGCTCTGAATGAATATTCTCAACAATGTGTTCCATAATTTGTCCTCATCTGGATGCAAAATCTTCAGGAATCAGTTCGTACAGTACCCGGGCTGACTGCCACGGGGACACGCTGCACCGGGTGGTGGTGAATATGCTCAGGCGGACAGCTTGCGCTGGTAAGCGTCACCGGCATGCCATGGGGAGTGTTAAGATATGCCTGACGCCATTCCTCTGTCCGGCTGCTTATCTCTGCCTCGCCGGTCATCTGCAGGGACATCAGCATCTTTTCCGTTGCGGCCACCCACTGGCGGTAATAGGCATCATTGACACTTTCATGCGCCAGCGCCGGGTGCGCTTTAATTTCTGCACTGAAAACATCGACCCAGGCCTTCCAGCTGAACAGCCCTGCCTTATGCATGCAGACGACCAGGGAAAAGACCTGCGCCTGCCAAGGGTGCTCAAACGGTGCGCTGCCTGCTCCCGGTTCACTCATCCTTACCGATGTTAAGGTACTCATAACGCCTCCAGATAATCGTCCCACAGGTCAATGCGCACAGTGTCCTTTGCCGGCGCGTTTTTGCCCCACAACTCTGTGGCGTCGAAGCTGACGCTGTAGACGTGCTGCGGATGATCGCCAAGGCCGTGTGCCACGGTGTCCGGGGTAATAAATACGCCGTGGTCAATGACAATCGTGCCGGTTTTTCCGCGTACATAGCGCGGGAGGCGGGTGTGGCCGGCTGGATTGATGTTTTTTGCCCTTACGCGATCGCCCGCCCTGAAGCTCGCGGGAATGTCTGTCTCAACCCGGGCTGATGCTCCCGTCATGATGACGGCCTGCACCATTTCCTGGCGTAATACGGGGATATCAGCAGACACTTCTCCCGGCTGCTGGATGCCAGCCAGCTCTTCCGGGGTTATTACCCCCTTTTCAAGCAGCAACGTTTCGAAAGCGTGCATCCAGTGTTCGTAATAGCTTTCTTCAAGATAGTGCGCCGGGTTCATGCGCTCAATGGCATGTCGGAACATATCTACGTTAAAGTGGCCGCCGACAAACAGGGAGGCAAATAATGAAAAGGTGCGTCGCTCCCATTCGTGATGAAAAGGCGGTTCATTTTCTTCAGTAATGACGGCACCCATGCCGTGCATTCCGCCCAGGTCGTGTATTCCGTTCATCACATATCCTCCGTAATGTCTTTCAGAGCGTCGGGTTGCAGGGCAACACCGGTGCCTATCATGGCATCGCGCGTCACCAGCTTAGCGAGCTGCTCTTCACTCCAGCCTGCGGTGCCGGTTGGTCTCTCTGGCAGCACGAGATAGCGCAGTTCGGCGCTGCTGTCCCATACCCTTATTTCCTTTTCCTCGCTGATGTTCAGGCCAAACTCAGTCAGGACGCTTCGCGGCTCAATAACGATACGCGAGCGGTAAGGCGCGGACTTGTACCAGGCCGGCGGCAGGCCCAGCGTCGGCCAGGGGTAGCAGGAACACAGCGTACAGACGGTCACATTATGAACGTCTGACGTGTTCTCAACCACCATCATGTCCTCGCCCTGTACGCCGGAAAAACCCAGCTCGGCAATAGCCTCGGTACCGTGTTCAAGCAGACGGGCCTTATAGTCAGGATCGGTCCAGGCCCTCGCCACCACGCGGGCGCCGTTTCGCGGCCCGATGCGGTGTTCGTAGGTGTCGATGAGTTCATCCAGCGCAACAGGGTCAACCAGCCCTTTCTCCGTCAGTAATGACTCCAGCGCTTTCACCCGTAGCGCAATCTCTGCCGGGGGCTCGGTGTGGTCGTGCTCATGGTCATGTGCCATCGTTCTTCTCCGGGTGTTATTAAACGGTGTCGGACATTGCGGCCCGGTTATTACATCTGCTTCCAGTCGCCGCTGCCCTCAAACGCGGCGGCAGCCTGATAAATCGTGCTTTCAGCATAGTGACGGCCTACCAGCATCATGCCAACGGGCAGTCCCCCTGCCAGCCCGCAGGGCACAGACATGGCCGGATGACCGGTCACGTCAAGGGCCGCAGTATTGCCAATCATCTCAAACGCCCTGGAGATATATTCCGTTACCGAACAGTCAGATGATGGCAGGGGCGGAGCCGTAACCGGCACGGTAGGCATGACCAGCAGGTCGAAGTCACTCAGGGCGCGGTCGTAATCGGCGCGTGCACGACGGGCCAGATTCTGGGCTTTAGCGTAGTAACGGCCGTTGTAGCGCGAGAGGCCATACTGGCCGATGAGCATACAGATTTTGAGAGAGGGGGAGAGCGAGTCTGCGTTCGCACGCCATCCGGCATGTTTATCAAGCAAGGCAACATCATAGAGGCCCTCCCAGTTAAACCCCATGCCGTTGCCATGCATCATCTGCATCGTCAGGCCCTCGCAGCCGATGGGTGACCACAGCGCGGCGGCAAGTGTATGCCCCGGCACCGAGACCTCGCCTGCCTGTGCGCCGAGGCTTTTCAGGCGATCTATCGCCGCCCGGACTTTCTCCGCGACCGCTGGCTGAAGGTTAGGTAGCCCAAACCCCTCCGTCACAATCCCTATTTTTAGTCCACTGACTCCTTTCTCCAGCGCGGCGGTATAGTTACCGCTGCGCGGGCTGTACTGCCGCGGGTCCAAACCGTCAGGACCCGCCATGACTTCCAGCATCAGAGCGTTGTCACGCACACTGGCGGTAATGGGTCCGGCATGGTCGATAGTGGCCTCAATGGGCATAATACCGGTATAGGGGACCAGCCCGTGGGTGGGTTTCATTCCGTAGGTGCCGCAGAATGCGGAGGGAATACGGATAGAACCGCCCTGGTCGCAGCCCACTGCCATATCAACCTCACCCGCAGCAACCAGCGCGGCGCTGCCCGAAGAGGATCCTCCGGCACTGTGTCCCTGACGCCAGGGGTTGTGGACGGGCGCCGGATCGGAGGTATGACTGCCGCCGGAAAGGCAGAAATGTTCACAGGTGGCCTTACCCAGAATGGTTGCGCCGGCGTCCAGCAGGCGGCTTACCACGGTCGCATCGAAGGCGGGCATATGCCCCTCAAGCGAGGTGGCCCCGTTCATCATCGGGACGCCAGCCAGGGCGATGTTGTCCTTCAGCGCCACGGTTTTTCCCTTCAGCCTGCCATCGGGTGCTCCCGCTACCTCACTTTTGTAATACCAGGCGTTTAGTGGATTCTCAGTTCCTGCGGGGCGATGGCCTTTTCCGCGCGGATACTCAACCGGTGGAATTTCATCCGTTAAACCCTCTATCAGGTCATAGGCATCAAGGTTAGGCTGCATCAGGGAAAGATATTCAGCGGCTTCACTCTCAGAAAGAGTCAGATGAAGCTGGCGTGCAAGTTGCTGTAGCTGGCTGGCATCCGGGCGTTCAATGGCCATTCTCTGTTCCTCATGTAAGATATTAAAAGACTGATTTCCTGCTCTGAACATAACGCGGTCGGCTCCCCATAACCTGGCTGAGAAGGACATTCAGCTGGTCAGGAAAGACACGTTCAGAAAACGCGGGCGTAGCGCAGGTTCAGACGGAAGTTTTCTTCTGCGCCATTCTCCACGCGCAGATCCCGCCCCAGCTGAATCTGGAACTGATCGCGTGGGGTGACAAATTTCGTGGTAGTCAGGCGGATATTCGTGGTCTGAGTCGGGTTATCCTGCTTCACACCATCAACGGTGGTTTCGCCCCCCCAGGTCTGGCCGAATCCCAGCCCAAAGGAGAGCGTCTGATCGGGCATATACCGCCCCATAATCTGTGCGGCCCAGGCGTTATCCTGTTCAAGTCGTGATGAACCGGGGCCATAGTCACTGTTGTTCCCGTACCAGATGCCATCGCCCACCACGTCCAGCGCCCAGTGTTCTGTAAAGAACTTCACCCATGCGGCCTGCAGATCCACTTTCCAGCGGTTTTCGCCCAGATTCAGGGGATCGTTATGGTCGTAACTACCCGAGGGCACGTACAGATAAGGTGAAAAACCAAAGATGTCGCCACCGTCGCTGAGCCTGACCTTCAGAGGAACGGTCAGTATCAGGTCTCCTGTGCCGCTGACTGAGCCAAGCGAAGCAGCCTCCCCACCGCCTGAAATTCGCCCAAACGGCAAAAGGAACTGCGGGTCCAGCGTTGCCGATTCACTAATCTGTACGGTGTGCAGCAGACGCAGCATGCCGATATCAGAGGTCAGGTTGTAATCAGAGCTGACTTTGTTACCGCGCGAGTGGGCCGAGCCGGTTGATGCGTGCTGGTAGTAAAGCAGTCCTACGGTCGTGCCGTCAGGAAACTGGCTGTAATCACCGGGCGCTACTTCCACCGCGAAAGCAGGCAAAGACGCGAGCATGAGCGCTGGCGCGCTGAAACGTAATGCGTGCATAAAACCCCCCAGAGTGTTGACGTTGTTGATTATTTTTTCTCAGCGCTTAGCGTCCCGCATCATCCCGGTTCCAGGATGGCAGTTGATGTATTCAAAGGTCTGAAAACGGGCGTCTGAAACGGAAACCTCATGGTAAAGCCGCAGCTTCTGCAGGCCGGTCACGACGCGGAAGAAGGTAGTGAAGATACGCAGATGGGTGGGGTGGGATTCGGCCCAGCGCTCAAGCCGGTCCAGAGAGCGCCAGAAGCCAATATCGTAGGCAATATCCAGCAGGTTTCCGTCACGGTCAACGTTGCGCACAAAGCGGTTGCTGTAGCAGCCGAGAGCGTGTCCCTCGTCACGCAGAAAATCCATGCCTGCCTGCAGCGGCGGCAGCATCTCATTGAAGTAAAGCTGGCGCTCCTGTTCATCGGCCTCTGCCCAGTCCTGGCCGGAGCGGATAAGCGTAATGTTGTCGTGACCCTGCACGACCACCCGACCTCCGGCTGCGGGATCGCCTGCCATGATGCGCAACTCGCCGTCAGGCCGCAGCCAGTCATTCTGTGAGGCCGGGATCCGGTCGCGCACCGATCCCCAGTAGCCGTGTTCCTGAATCTCACCGCTGAGGTTGTCCATAAGGGCCCCGACGCCCGGTAGGTCTTCTTTGAAGGCATACAGGGTTTCGAACTGCTCGGCGCGCGGTGCGATGATTTCCCGGAAATAGCCAAGCTCATCACTCAGACGTTCGTCTGATGACCACCAGTTTTCGATCTCTGGCAGGCGCAGCCAGCGGCAATAAGCTGACGGATCCCGCCAGTAGCCCACCACAATGAAGTTCCCGAATCCCTGGTTATCGACATGAAAGGTTATGTCATGGTGCTCCGGACCGTAATCCAGACTGAAGCTGTCGGCCATGTGCTGCATGGCTGATACCGCTTTCTGCCGATGCTTTTCATGAAACTGCACCCCCAGATAGGCCATGACGACCTGAGTCAGCTCTTTATCGGCCCGGCCGACAAACATCGGAAAAGGAGGTTCGTAATCATCATGAACCCGGCGGGACAGCGTGCGGGGGCATTTAAGGTGCTTGTCGATGGCTGATTCCATAAAACTCTCCGGTAAGTTTTTTCAGTGATGAATATTCCCAACACCGATACTAAGGAGATTTTTTCTGTCTACCTGGCTGAGCAGGACAATCAGCTGGTTGTTGCGGACACGCCGGCGATTGCGTTACTGCGGATTAAATCTGAACAGAATGGGTGCGGGTGTGCCCTGAATAAGTGCATCGGGGAGGCTGACACACTTCTGACAGCGTCGGTTAATGCCTGTAGTCTGGGGTGAAAGCATGGCGCGGAAATTGCTTACACTCAGGAACAACCATTAATTATCCGCCTGTTTATATGAGGTGTCGCTGTGAACAATCACTCCGCACTCCATGGAGAAATTCGGTATTCAACCGGAGAGGTTGCAGTCCATCAGCGCTTTGATTACTGGCATGACGTTATTCTTCGTCACTGTATTCCTTCAGATGGCAAGCCTCAGGCTGATGGCAGATTCAGTGGTGAGCTCGCGGTGCGTGAAATAGGGCTGGTAGATGTGTGCACCCTTAGTTCAACCCTGCATCACTGGGAAAGAAAGGCACATCATGTGCGCTCGGGGCCGGAGGATGACCTGTGGCTGGGCTATATTCAGGGGGGGTATGGTCAGCTTGAACAGGGCGGTCGCAGGACGAGTCTGTCAGCAGGAGACCTGGTGCTTTATGATGCGGCTCAGACCTTTCGGTTCAGCATTGGCGGAAACCATAATCATCTGATCCGTATTCCGCGTCACCTTCTCAAAGGGCAGGCTTCAGCCATGGAGCTGATGACCGCCACAATCCTTGATAAAAACCGCCCCGGTGTAACCCCACTCCGGGAAATAGTCTGCCTGGCCGCGAATAATTCCTTTCTGTCGTGTAACCCGGAAATGGCTGGGCGCTTTTCGCAGACGATACTGGACCTGCTGACGTTGAGTCTTGAACTTCAGAGCACAGACAAAGTCGCTTCTGAACGCGATTTGTACGCGAGAGTACGTAACTATATCAGTCGTAATCTGAAGAACCCTGAACTCAGTCTGGAAAGCATTGCGAAAGCACATCATGTGTCCGTCCGCACTGTAACGCGAGCTTTTGCCCGCCATCAGAAAACCCCGGCTGCTGTTATATGGCAGGAACGTCTGGTCGCCTGCAGAAACGCCCTTACTCAGGGCGTGGCACGGAGTGTTTCAGAGATAGCCCTTGACCACGGTTTCTCTGATTTGACCCATTTCAGTCATGCATTCCGTAAGGCTTTCGGAGTAACGCCCAGCTCGGTAATGAAGGAGAATTCATGCGTGATTAACATGGGCGGACTTTCAGGGCATGAAAAACTGGCTGAAGGCTAATGCACTGACCTGAAGTGTTACCGTGCGTCAATGCACCAAGCTTAGTTTTCTTCATACCTGCTAATGAATGGGCAGGTATAACACTATCTACTTCAGATACTTTCATAGACATTCAGCCTTACATCAAAAGCCAGTGCAGCTTTTCATCCCTGAACGTATCCTGATTTGTCCATCAAGCGAAGGAAAAATACTTCCCCTACGGTGCGTTTATTCACTGTTCATAGTGAAATATCTTGGCGTTAAACACAACTGCACACCCGTTCCCCGCCGCGCGCGGGACATTCAGTCCGCTCCGGCGGCGCGTACGGCTTGCGCGTCTGCCCTTGTTTGCTCCGCTGGTCGCCCGTCTGTGTGGAGGTCACAGCACCACTACCGATGCCCCTTCATACTCAGGAGACATTACTATGTCTCGATTTATGCACGGCGACAGCGTACAGGTTACCGCCGACACCCGACAGAAAGCCGCTCAGCGCCCTGCACCAGCTGAGCGAAACCTTTACGCAGCCGGGCGCCATTGTGCTGGATCCGTTATGTTGAGCTCAACATAACGGATCTTATGTGACGGCCAGTGTTATGTTGCTTTCGTGCTTCAGGATACGTTCGGTCACGTCCTGGTATGCGTGGACGTCAACGCTACAGTTACCTGTCCCGAATACAGTCATGAAGAAGAACAGGACACTGATATTCTGAACGGACACAAGCTCAGATTTCTTAATCTGCAACTGGCGGAGGAGGTCGGCACTGCGCTCCGCTGTAACTTAAAACCTGTTGTTATCGGGGGCGACTGCGCTATTCTTCCCGGAGTATTACTGGGCTGCAGGCACTACTCAGGGCCGGTTGCTCTTGTGCATATTTATGGTCACAGTGATTTCCGTCATCCCGGAAACTGGAAGAGGAGACCGGGCTCCCGGCCAGGTGCGGCCGCCGGTATGGACCTGGCACTTGTAACCGGACGTGGAGAAGCGTTGCTGACCGAATGGCCGGGTATTGAAGGGCCGCTGGTTTATGATGCAGCAGTGATTCAGCTGGGAGAGCGAGAGTTATTTCTTGAGGATTATGAGTGGCCTGATATAGGAGACACCGATATCCTGCGTATCAGCATTTTCGATGCCCTGGCTTTATCAGATATCGAGCTTACCGATATGATTTTCGGGCGTCTTGATGCTTTTACCGAAATACCTTACTGGATACATCTTGATTTGGATGTGCTGGACGGTACGGAGATGGCAGCCGTTGACTGCCCCGGTACGCCCGGCCTTTCTTCACAAAGGCTTGAGAATATCTGCCGGACACTGTTCAGACATACCCATTGTTGTGGTATTTCGGTAACCATCTTTGATCCTGACTTAGATCCCGAAGGGACATCAGCCCGGCTGGTTTCGTGCATTATCAGCAACATTACCGGCAGCAGCAGATGCTCAACATGATGCCAGACCGTTATTTCCAGCCCATATAAAGTCCAGTAATAGGGCGCCCATCGCACAGGATCCAGAGAAAGCTGTTTCATTCCGCAGAATAACTGTCTCTAACTTCAGCGGCATATCCCAGAAAGTGAGAAATTATGATACTTCAGGCGTGTATTAACGGTGCCAGAACAAAGCTGGATCATCCCAGTATTCCGGTGACGTCAGATGAAATAATCGCAGATGCGCTGGCATGTGTGGCTGCCGGGGCCCACGAAATCCATGTGCATCCCCGATCCGAAACGGGAGCAGAGAGTCTGGGAGCGGTAGACACGACGGTGAGCGCTATCAGGCTTGTCTGCCCGGGCACCCTTATTGGGGTTTCAACGGGAGACTGGATTGAAGGCGGCGCTGAACAAACCCGGCGGGCTGTGTCTGCGTGGAAAACCAAGCCTGACTATGCTTCCGTGAATCTGTCAGAAACCGGTTCAGCAGAGCTCATAAAACTGCTTATTGAACGAAATATTGGCGTTGAGGCAGGCTTATCCAGCCCGCTGGATGCAGAAATGCTTGTCAGACTACCTGAACGAGACAGGATTTTCCGGGTGCTGATCGAAATTGAAGAGCAGCAGGTGGAGGCAGCTGATAGCATGGCATCCGAAATTGTCGGAATACTTAAAAGTTCAGGCATAAATAAACAGATCCTGCTTCATGGTTTTGATGCTACCGCGTGGCATTTTATTGAACGCGCAAAGGCTGAGATGTTTTCCACCCGGATAGGATTAGAAGACTGCCTCTTTGACCCAGACGGCGGGGTCGTT
Source organism: Pantoea sp. VS1 (assembly GCF_002207995.1). Classification (NCBI taxonomy): domain Bacteria; kingdom Pseudomonadati; phylum Pseudomonadota; class Gammaproteobacteria; order Enterobacterales; family Erwiniaceae; genus Pantoea; species Pantoea sp. VS1. The sequence continues at coordinate 6,835 of NZ_NHZE01000031.1, read as the reverse complement.
GGAGGTAATGCAGACATGATTCTGATGGCGACCCGCCTGCTACAGGCTGACAGGTAACGGGCCAGGACAGCCGGGTGATTCACCGGATATATCTCACCGTCATTCCGGGCCATGGCTGTGAGATGATTATCCTGAGTGGGCAGACTCAGGTATGCAGAACGAAAAAATTCAGAGCGACCTGAGAAAATCCATAATGTCGTCCCGCTGTTGTTTCCACGGCTTCTGAACGCTTTTCTTCTGTTCCGGCTCACACATCCTCAGCGCCCGCGCTTTCATCTGAATATCGACCTCGGCGTAAATCAGCGTTGTGGACAGTGAAACGTGACCCAGCCATGCTCTTATTGTGTTGATGTCTACCCCCGCACGCAGCAGATGTGTGGCTGTCGTGTGCCGGATTGTATGCGGGCTGATACGTTTTTTGTGTAAAGATGGAATGGCAGAAGCGGCCATGGCTGCGGTCCTAACCACAATGTCATGAAAACCGAAGCGCGTCAGCGGTCTTTTTTGCCGGTTCCTGAACAGCGCCTCTTCGTGCAAGTTATCTCTGGTCAGTTCCTTAAGCAACCGCGCGGTCTCCGGCCACAGGGGACATCGCCTGATCCGGTTACCTTTGCCGTGAATCACTACTGATGAACTGATCCCTTTCGGACCGTTAAAAGTTAAATCGCCAATTCTTACGTGCGCAGCCTCATCTGCCCGCGCCCCGGTGTTATAGAGAAACATGAGGATGGCACGATCCCTTTTTCCCTGAGCAGTTTTAACGTCCGGCGCAGCCAGCAGTGCATCCATTTCATCTTTTTCAAGATAGCTGATTAACGATGTTCTGCTTCTATGCAACGGGATGCTTTTCAGCCTGCCATACCATTCAGTGTATTCTGGTGCGTGCGTGGCAATAAAGCGGGCCAGTGAGCGTATACCCGCCAGTCGCTGGTTACGTGTCGGGGAACTGCAGTGCCGGCCGTCACTGAGGCTGCGCAGAAAGTTACTTACGCAGCTTTCTGAAAGGTCTTCCACGAGGAGTTTATCGGCTGCCTTTCCTGCCGCTTCGGAAGCGAAAGGCAGAAGCAGGCGCAGCACGTCCCGGTACCGGTCTGAAGATTTATCAGCATCTGATACCTCTTCAGACCTCAGAAGTGAAACGCGTGAAATGGGGAGGTAAAAATCACAGAGGGATTGTTTTTTGTTTCTGATTACATCCTGAACTAAACGGTCAGAATCACGCTTCCTGTGGTGCGCCCGGCTTCAAGGTCTGAGTGTGCATCAGCGGCATGAGTCAGCGGATATTCTGCCCCTACAGGATTTATAAGTCCGTTCTGAAGGGCCGATATAAGATCTCTCGCTCCCTGGGCGTAAAGTTCTGCGTCATCAGCATAAGCCATTGAGCTTGGCCTCATCAGTGCAATCGAGCGGGCGAATCCCAGCTCTTCAACACGTACCGGAGGAATGGGGCCTGCCGGTTGGCCCAGACTTGCCACTGTACCAAAAGGACGTACCACGCTGAGCGTTGCAGAAAGCATTGTTCCTCCGATCCCATCAATGGCAAGATGTACACCACGACCATCAGAAATTTCACGTGCCTTATCCGCCCATCCGGCGTCGGTATGAAGAAGTACCTCTTTTGCCCCCGCCGCCTGTGCAATTTTGACTTTTGCAGCAGAGCCCGTTGTGCCGATGACGCGTGCACCTTTCATTGTTGCCCAGCGTGTAACAAGCTGGCCCAGGCCTCCGGCAGCAGAATGTACTAAAATCCAGTCGCCCTCTCTGACATTTCTGACTTTATGAAGAAGCATATGCGCGGTAAGTCCGCGGAGCATAGAGCTCCCGGCGGTTCGTATATCAATATCTGTGGGGATTCTGACGAGGCGACTGGCCGGGATATTCCTGATTTCGGTATAGGCTCCCATCGGATTGCCGGTATAGGCAACCCGATCGCCCTGAGCAAAGGCCCGGACGTTAGTCCCGGTTGCTGTCACTATGCCGCCCCCCTCAAAGCCGGGTATGGCTGGGGAAGACGACTGGGGATAAAGGCCTGAGCGATAGTAAATATCAACAAAATTAACGCCTATCACCTCATGACGGATCTGAACTTCATCAGGACCGGGGGCTTTAATTTCAATTTCAGTGGCGTGGAGTACTTCGGGTCCACCTGGCTGGCTGATAATGATTGCGGTTGGCATACAGTATCCTCATGGTTAAGTGAGAAAAATTATAAAGTCGTTCACAGGGAGAAAAATACGGGTATAAAAGCGCTATGTATGTGCGGATATGTACAAGGTGGGAATGGATGGACTGGCAGGATTTAAATTGTTTTCTCGCACTGGCGCGTAAAGGGTCCATGTCGGCAGCGGCTAAAGAACTTAATGTCGATCACGCAACCGTAAGCCGCCGTATAACAGCGCTGGAAGCTTCGCTCGGACTTCGCCTTACCGAACGTTTGCCACGGCAAACCAGCCTGACGGAACAGGGAAAAGTTATTGCCTCTGTGGCGAATGATATGAACAGGATCGCAGACCGGGTTCACATACAGGCGAAAGCATTATCACTTTCACCTGCGGTCAGCATAAGGATCAGCGCATCGCCAGCTGTTGCAGCGCAGCTGATTGCACCTGCCATAGCGGGCTTCACTCAAAGCCATCCTGATATTGCGCTCTCGCTGGCAGGCGTCTCACATCATGCTCAGCTGAGTAAAGGTGAAGCGGATATAGCAGTCCGCCTGACGAGACCCGATGACCCCGGTTTGCTGATCCGCCGGATAGGCACTATGCATTTTGGCCTTTATGCCTCTCATTCCTGGCAGGAAATTCCACCTGAGAATTGGGTGTTTATTGCTTATGAGCGCTCTCTTGAACATATTACGCAGCAAAACTGGCTGGAATCGCTGCTGGAAGGGAGGCGGGTTATATTCAGGGCAAGCGACCTGATGGCGCAGCAGCAGGCTGCAAGAAGCGGTCTGGGACTTGTCACGTTACCCTGTTTTATGGGAGATGCTGACAGTTCTCTTTTAAAACTGACCGTCGATTCGCGTCCGCCAGTCAGGGATATCTGGCTGGTCGCTTATCCGGAGCTGCGGCGCGATCCTTCTGCAGCTGTCGTAATGGAATTTCTTGCGGGCGCCATCAGCAGAGCATGCCCGCCAGACTGAATATACGGGTTTTTTCCATCTCCTGTTTAACCTACCGGCACCTTACAGAACAAAGCATTTCAGAGTGATTTCAGGAAGGCCATTACGTCTTCCTGTTGCTTCCATGGCTTGCTGGTTTGCCCTTTTTGATGTGGCTCACATGTCATCAGCGCTCTGGTTTTCGTCTGCATGTCAACTTCCGCATAAATAAGCGTTGTCGACAGCGATACGTGACCCAGCCAGGCCCGGATTGTGTTGATATCAACGCCGGCCCGTAGCAGATGCGTAGCTGTAGTGTGCCGGATAGTGTGAGGGCTTACGCGTTTTTGTGAGAGTGACGGGACCGAGGCTGCTGCTGCAGTGTTACGTACGACAAGATTACGGATGCCGAATCGGGTAAGGGGCCTGTTCTCACGATTAACGAAAAGCGGTTCATGAGATAAACGATCGCTGCTCAGTAACTGTAAAAGCCGCGCCGTCTCCGGCCAGAGGGGCAACGTCTGAGCCGGTTACCTTTTCCGTGGATCACAACCGATGAGTTGTTGTGTCCTGCCGCTATGCTCAACGTTAAATCACCGATTGTGACCTGTGTGACTTCCCCTGCCCTGGCACCGGTATTATAAAGGAACAGCAAAACTGCATGGTCCCTTCGACCCTGAAGAGTTTTAACGCCCGGCGCAGCCAGCAGCGCATCCATTTCATCTCTCTCAAGATAACTGATGAGTGCTGTACTGCTTTTACGCAGAGGGATACTTTTCAGCCGGCCATACCAGCCGGTGTATTCCGGTGCATGCATGGCAATAAACCGTGCCAGTGAGCGGATGCCCGCCAGCCGCTGATTGCGGGTTGAAGCACTGCTATGTCGTTTATCTCCCAGCTTTATCAGAAAATTGCGGACACAATCTTCAGAAAGGTCTTCCACGAGGAGTTTATCGGCTGCCTTTCCGGCCGCTTCTGAAGCGAAAGGCAGAAGCAGGCGCAGCATGTCGCGGTAACTTTTCTGCGTGTTAACTGAAAGATTTCGCTCAATTATCAGGTATTCCAGCAGAAAGCGGCGCACCCATGAACTGAGCAGACGGGTATCAGTCATTGTTTCCTCCGAGAGCATAATTTTCAAAACGCCGGCTGGCTTCTCCGAGGAGTTCAGGCGTCATGCTGAGATAAACCTGCGTGGCCCTGAGGTGAACGTGGCCGAGATAAACGGACAGATGAGGCAGCAGCAGCTGTACATCATCACCGTTCCGGTACCATGAAGTCAGCCGGTGTACGGCAAATGAATGGCGTAAATCGTGTATCCGTGGTTCATATCGTGCACCATCATGACGGGTAATACCGCACTCATTACGCAGTCGACGGAAATAATTCTGCAGCGTGTAGGTGCATATCCTGTTTCCGCCGGGCGTGACGAAAAACGGGGTGATGCCCTCAGTAGCTTTATGTCGGGCTTCAACTGCCGACAGCTTGTCCCGTAACTGAGGGGAAAATGGCACCAGGCGCGTTTTACCGAATTTACTCTGTTGTACTTTTAACACGCACTCATTCAGTCCGACGTCTCCCCGGTCCAGGCTGATAAGTTCACTGACGCGCAGGCCTGCGGAATAAATAAGCAGAAGGATGCGATGTAAATCGCCAGCGTAAAGCGTTCTGGCCCAGGCAACGGTCTCTGCCGCCTTAAACAGGCTCATAAGCTCAGCCTGAGAGTAAATGTAAGGCTCAAATGCCGCTGGCCGGACGGGCGACATCAGCGGTAGCGGAACTGTATCGACCAGGCCGCGGCTGAGGGCATACTGATATAAACTCCGCAGGCCACTGAGTTTGATGTGCCAGGTCTGCGTCAGCGCGCCTTTGCCGGCAAGAAAGGCCCTGACGCTTTCTGGCGTCACGTCTTCCAGACTGGCTTCGGTTCCCATAAACCGGCCGAAAGCGCGTGGCGTACAGTTATTCAGCCATATTTCACCCAGCGCCTGCCGGTAGGCGATAAACTGGTCAATCAGGCTCTGAAGCTTCACAGGTATTTCCCGATATCAATATCCGCAACCCTGCGCAGTGCTTTCATATCTACTTTGGCATAAACGCGCGTCGCATCTGCGTCCGTGTGCCCCAGGTGCATACCTATCTGAGCCAGCGGCATACCGGTTTCCATCAGCCTTGTTGCGCAGGCATGCCTCAGGGCTCGCGGCCCATACTGGGGCAGAGAGACGTTCAGTTTTTTCAGCCGCTCAGACACAAGCATATAGATATCCCGGACAGGCCGTGCGCCGTACAGGGTAAGAAAAACATGCCGGTAAGGCGAAGGCGGCCTGACATCCTTCAGGTAGCGCAGAACCGCTTCCCCAGCTGGTCGGGAGAGTGGGAAAATTCGCCTGCGTCTGGTTTTGGTACAGTCAATGGTCAGCAGTTCGCGTTCCCAGTCAAAGTCATTCAACTGCAGTGTTTTGATTTCAGATGGCCGCAAGCCATAAATGGCCAGCAGCATGAGAATGGCTGTGGCACGGATATCAGAGGGTTTATCCCCTTCAGCGTCTCTCAGCAGTCGCAGCACATCGTCCCAGGCAGGCCCTTCTGGAACAGAATCCAGAGAGTAAACGCGCGTGCTGCGCAGACAGTCGGCCAGTCTTTCACTGCATAAACCATTTCTGGCACCATACCTGAAGAACGCCCGGAGGCAGTGAGTAACGTGCTGAAGAGACTTTCGTGAATAGTTACGATAACTGCTCAGGTATTTCAGGAAACGCTCGGCTGCCTCGAAAGAGAAAATATCGGTATCAGAGGCATTACAGGCGTTCAGATAATGACGGATGACAAAGACCCGGCCGCTCACCGTTGCCGACGACAGCCCCAGTTCATGCTTCATATAAGATTCAAAATTAACAAGTTGCGGATTACTGTTGCTATACGAGTACGTTGCTAACGAACCCGCATCAACCTGAGACGGCACAGCTTCTTTCATGACAGCGCCTCCTTTGACCTCAGAGCCAGACTGGAACCATTATGTTGATTGTTATTTATACACTTGCCTGCCACATCTGCTTTCAGACCTTCATCACAACATAACGATCTCTACCACATAAGATCCGTTCGCCGGCAGCGGTTCGACCTGCGTGGCCGCCGAGGAATGTGGGCGCCGCTGGATCGGTATTGAGCTGCTGGAGCAGTACCACGCCGCCGGCCTGCGACGCCTTTACGCCCGGCACAGCGCGCGCGCCGCCTGACCATTACGGAGAAGAAAAACATGAGTACACAAACCCCTGAAAACGCGCTGGCCGACGACGTGGCAGACCTGGAAGAATCGCTGTATGAGTTTCATCTGCGGCTGCGCGACATGACAGCGCGCCACCTCTGGCACGGTGCCAGCCTGGAGCAGCGCATGACCGGCTTACTCATTGAGGGAATCGACAACGACCTGGTGGAACTCTACCGGCGCGCGGCGCAGATCCGGAAACACTATCGCTAGGGTGGTTAATAAATAACCAAAATACAAAAGCCCTGCCGGCGTACGGCAGGGCCAGTTTTATCCACAGGGTTCCGGCGCTGATATGCACGCCGGCTGTGGACAGGACTGAGAGGAAAAGGACGTTACTGCGCGCCGCTTTCATGCCGCCTGCGGCGGGGGAGGAAAAACGTGCGGTCTGCGGCCGGTGCCGTGACTTCACTTTAGCCCGGCCGCTGCGTGTTCAAGAGATCGCTTCGCTCGCCGTCCTCGCCCGTTCGCAC
>NZ_NHZE01000030.1:0-48506 GCF_002207995.1 Pantoea sp. VS1 | reverse complement strand
TGGTAACAGTCTCAGTCCAGGGCATAGTGAGTCTCCTCTGCTATGCCGTTTATAACTGTTACCCATGTGCCCGGTCTAAAGTGTTACCCATGTGCTCGGTTTGTACCTTCATGCGCACCGTATCAATGGCCGCACGGCGTCAAACGCATTCATGCGCACCGTTTCAATGGCCGCACGGTATTTAACGCATCCATACGCACCGTTGCAGCATTCGCCCCGGCTCTTAATCGTCGCCGTTCAGGCCAGCACGGTTCAGCAGGAACTGCGACAGCAGCGGCACCGGACGGCCGGTCGCGCCTTTGGCTTTGCCGGAGCGCCAGGCGGTGCCGGCGATATCCAGGTGCGCCCAGTTAAACTTGCGCGCAAAGCGTGCCAGGAAGCAGGCGGCGGTAATTGCGCCGCCCGGCCGGCCACCGATGTTAGCCATATCGGCAAAGTTAGATTCCAGCTGCTCCTGATACTCATCGGCCATCGGCAGACGCCACGCGCGGTCGCCCGACTGCTCTGACGCGCTGATCAGCTCGTGCGCCAGCGGATTGTGGTTCGACATCAACCCGCTGACGTGATGGCCCAGCGCGATCACGCAGGCGCCGGTCAGGGTGGCGACGTCAATCACCACTTCCGGATCGAAGCGCTCAACGTAGGTCAGCGCATCGCACAGCACCAGGCGGCCCTCGGCATCGGTATTCAGCACTTCAACCGTCTGGCCGGACATAGTGGTCAGCACGTCGCCCGGACGCATCGCGCGCCCGTCCGGCATATTCTCACAGCCCACCAGCACGCCGACCACGTTCAGCGGCAGATTCAGCTCCGCCACCATGCGCATCACGCCGTACACCGACGCCGCGCCGCACATGTCATATTTCATCTCATCCATCGCCTCGGCAGGCTTGATGGAGATGCCGCCGGAGTCAAAGGTCAGCCCTTTACCTACCAGCACGATAGGGCGCGCATCGGCGTCGCTGCTGCCTTTGTACTCAATCACCGACATCAGCGACTCATTGTGCGAACCGGCACCGACCGCCAGATAGGCGTTCATGCCCAGCTCTTTCATCTGCTGTTCGCCAATCACGCGGGTGGTAACGTTTTTGCTGTACGCATCGGCCAGCTGACGTGCCTGCGACGCCAGATACGCGGCGTTACAAATATTCGGCGGCATATTGCTCAGGTCTTTCGCCGCTTTGACGCCGGCGGCAACGGCCAGGCCGTGCTGAATAGCGCGCTCACCGCTGGTCAGCTCACGGCGGGTCGGCACGTTGAACACCAGCTTGCGCAGCGGACGGCGCGGCTCAACTTTGTTGCTTTTCAGCTGGTCGAAGTTGTACAGCGCCTCTTTAGAGGTTTCTACCGCCTGGCGCACTTTCCAGTAGGTATTGCGCCCTTTAACGTGCAGCTCGGTCAGGAAGCACACCGCTTCCATCGAACCGGTATCGTTCAGGGTATTGATGGTTTTCTGAATCACCTGTTTGTACTGGCGCTCATCCAGCTCACGCTCTTTACCACAGCCGATCAGCAGGATACGTTCGGACAGGATATTTGGCACATGGTGCAGCAGCAGCGTCTGGCCCACTTTGCCCTCCAGCTCACCGCGGCGCAGCAGCGCGCTGATGTAGCCATCGCTGATCTTATCCAGCTGCTCGGCAATCGGTGACAGACGACGCGGTTCGAAAACGCCAACCACAATGCAGGCGCTGCGCTGTTTTTCCGGGCTACCGCTTTTTACACTGAACTCCATGCACTCTCCTGAATCTTAAAGACAACGGCCTTAGCTGTCGTTAGAATGTAGCGCGTTCGTAACCCATTAATTTGTTGCGACGCCATGACAATTTAACGCCGGCGGCCATAATGAGTGGGGTGACAATGTGTTGTTTTTTCACCACCCTAACGCGTTCGTCATACTATTTTAGCTACCATGACGGCCATTGATGAAGAAAAATGGCTGATAAGCGTTGAAACTAGCGATTTTCCTGCAAAAAGACAAGTTTTCACAGGCGTACTAAGCGTGATCATCATTAGATATCTGGTTCGGGAAACGCTCAAAAGCCAGCTGGCTATCCTGTTCATCCTGCTACTTATCTTCTTTTGCCAGAAGTTAGTCAGGATTTTGGGTGCGGCGGTGGATGGCGAAATCCCAACAAATCTGGTTCTGACATTGTTAGGACTTGGCGTGCCTGAAATGGCACAACTTATCCTGCCCCTAAGCTTGTTTCTGGCGATTTTAATGACCCTTGGGCGGCTGTACACCGAAAGTGAAATTACGGTGATGCACGCCTGCGGGCTGGGTAAAGGCGTCCTGATTAAAGCGGCGATGATCCTGATGCTGTTCACCTCACTGGTGGCGGCGGTTAACGTGATCTGGCTTGGCCCGTGGTCCTCGCGCTATCAGGATGAAGTGACACAAAATGCCAAAGCCAACCCGGGAGCGGCGGCGCTGGCGGCGGGGCAGTTCCAGACCTCCAGCGACGGCAATACGGTGCTGTTCGTCGAAGACGTGAAGGGCAACAAGTTCGGCAGCGTGTTCCTGGCGCAACTACGGCCGAAGGGCAATGCACGGCCATCGGTAGTGCTGGCCGACAGCGGTCACATGGAGCAGCACAAAGATGGCTCGCAGACCGTGACGCTGGACAAAGGCACGCGCTTTGAAGGCACGGCGCTGCTGCGTGACTTCCGTATTACCGACTTCGTCAATTATCAGGCGCTGGTGGGGTACAAAGAGGCGGTGCTCGATCCTAACGATGCCGATCAGGCCGATATCAGCACGCTGATAAAAACCAAAACGCCGCAGTTCCAGGCGGAGCTGCACTGGCGTCTGACGCTGGTGTTCGCTGTGCTGGTGATGGCGCTGATGGTGGTACCGCTCAGCGTGGTTAACCCGCGCCAGGGCCGCGTGCTGTCGATGCTGCCGGCAATGTTGCTCTACCTGATCTTCTTCCTGCTGCAGAGCTCGCTGCGCTCCAACGCGGCGAAAGGTCGGTTTGATCCGGCGATCTGGATGTGGGTGGTCAACCTGGCGTATCTGGCGCTGGCGGTGGCGCTCAACGTATGGGATACCGTGCCGATGCGCCGTTTCCGCGCGCGCTTTAGCCGTGGAGGATCCGTGTGATGTTTAAGGTCCTTGACCGCTATATCGGCAAAACCATCTTCAACACCATCATGATGACGCTGTTCATGCTGGTGTCGCTGTCGGGCATCATTAAGTTCGTTGATCAGCTGCGTAAAACCGGGCAGGGCGCGTATACCGCGCTGGATGCCGGTTACTACACGCTGCTCAGCGTACCGAAAGATATCGAGATCTTCTTTCCGATGGCGGCGCTGCTGGGCGCGCTGCTGGGGCTGGGCACGCTGGCGCAGCGCAGCGAACTGGTGGTGATGCAGGCCTCCGGCTTTACCCGTCTGCAGGTGGCGCTGGCGGTAATGAAAACCGCGATTCCGCTGGTGCTGCTGACCATGGCGGTGGGCGAGTTTGTCGCCCCGCAGGGCGAGCAGATGGCGCGTAACTACCGGGCGCAGCAGCTGTACGGCGGCTCGCTGGTTTCGACGCAAAACGGCCTGTGGGCGAAAGACGGCAACGACTTTATCTACATTGAGCGCATTAAAGGCGACAACGAGATCGACGGCGTCAGTATCTATCGCTTTACCGACCAGCGGCGTCTGCTGAGCGTGCGCTATGCCGCCACCGCAGTCTGGAATAAAGATCGCAAACTGTGGGAGCTGTCGCAGGTGGATGAGTCGGACCTGAAAGATCCGAAGCAGATTACCGGTTCACAGAGCCTGAGCGGCGAATGGAAAACCAATCTGACGCCAGACAAGCTGGGCGTGGTGGCGCTGGACCCGGACGCGCTGTCGATCAGCGGTCTGTATAACTACAGCAAATATCTCAAACAGAGCGGCCAGGAATCCGGGCGCTACCTGCTGAATATGTGGGGCAAAATCTTCCAGCCGCTGTCGGTGGCGGTGATGATGCTGATGGCGCTGTCGTTTATCTTTGGTCCGCTGAGAAGCGTATCGATGGGCGTGCGCGTGGTCACCGGCATCAGCTTTGGCTTCCTGTTCTACGTGCTGGATCAGATCTTCGGGCCGCTGAGTCTGGTGTACGGTTTACCGCCGGTGCTGGGCGCGATTCTGCCAAGCGGCGCGTTCTTCGCCATCAGTTTGTACCTGTTGCTGAAACGGCGGTAGTGATAGTAGCAGGGGCGCGATTCAGGGCGCCCCTGTCATTCCCGCACCGTTACCGTAGGGTCGCCATTCATGGCGACCTTTTTTATTCATGGCGACCAGGTCGATGCCCGCACCGTTAGCGCAACGTCTGCAGCCAGCCCGGCAGCTGCGACAGCAAAAACAGCACCAGGCCAATGGTACCGCCCACCAGCGTGCCGTTGATGCGGATAAACTGCAAATCACGGCCAATGTTCAGCTCAATCTGTTGCGACATCTCGCGCGCATCCCAGCTCTTCACCGTATCGCTGATGTGACGGGTGAGAAATGCCGCAAACTCCGGCGCGACGCTGCGCGCAGCGTCTTCCAGATGCTGATTCATTGAGGCACGCAGTGCTTCATCGGCAGCCAGCGTTTCGCCCAGCCACAGCGCCGCCAGCCGCACCCGCTCCTGTACGCGCGAATCGTCACTGTTGAGGTCGCTCTTCAGCCAGCGGCGCAGGTCCTGCCACAGCTCGCCGATATAACGGTTAAACGACTCATCCTCTTTCAGCCAGTGTTTGATGGTCTCAGCCCGTTCGGCCATCTCCGGATCGCTTTTCAGTCGCTCTATCAGGCGCTGTACCGCGCGGTTAAAACCGAGGCGAAATTCGTGGCCCTGGTCGCGCGCCACTTCATCCAGAATCGAATCCACCGCGTTGGCGACCAGCTCGGCGCTGTGTTCGCCCAGCCATTCGGTCGGCAGCATTTTGGCTTTGATCGGATGTTCGCGTTTCAGCCAGCGCACAATCTGCAGCGCGATAAACTCGCGCGCGCCGGGTTTGTGCAGCAGACGCAGCAGCTGTTGCACCGCTGCGTCCAGCAGCTCCTGATGGCGATTGTTTTTGGTCAGGCTGTCCAGCAGCAGCGCGCTGGACTGGGTCAGATCGACCTTATCCAGTGCGCGATGCACCGCGCGGCGCAAAAAGCGCTGAATACGCTGATCGTCAGTAAGATCGAGGAAACCGCGCATCACCTGCAGCAGATGGCGGCCAATGCGATCGGCGTTGCCCGGCGTGTTGAGCCACTGCGCCAGCAGCTGTGACGGATCGTGGCGGCGAATCAGTGCCAGCAGCGAATCGGTATCGAGAAACTTCTCCTGCACGAAGCGGCCAAGATTCTCGCCGATGCGATCTTTGTTGCGTGGAATAATTGCCGTATGGCGCGAGATGAACGGCACCGGCACGCGACGAAACAGCGCCACCACCGCAAACCAGTCGGCCAGCGCGCCGACCATCGCCGCTTCGGCAATCGCCTTCAGCCCCAGTACCCAGAACGTGGGTGGCAGAAACAGCGTCACGACAAAGGTCGCGGCGGCAATCAGCAGCAGCGACAGGGCCAGACGCTTGCTCCGTTTTAATTGTTGATATTTATCCATACCACGATCATAGCAGAGGGCGATTAACGGCGGCGTCCACCGAGCAGACTGCCCAGTACGCCGCGGATGATCTGATTGGTCACCTGGCGCGCCGCGCTTTTCGCCACGCTCTGTACCACGCCGTCGCGCTTGCCGCCGCGCGGCCCGGTGCTGCCGAACAGAATCTCTTTCAGCCCGCCCAGAATACCTTCATCCACCGCCACGCTATTGCCTTTGCTGGGCGGCGCATCGGCCTGCTGCGGCGCGGCCTGCACGCCTCGCTGCAACATTTCGAACGCCGATTCGCGATCGACGGCACTGTCGTATTTACCGTACAGCGGCGAATGGTTGATCAGGCTGTTGCGTTCATCAGGAGTGGCCGGCCCCATGCGCGAGCCCGGCGCGATCACCATGGCGCGCTGCACCATCGACGGACTGCCTTTCTCATCGAGGAAAGAGATCAGCGCCTCGCCGGTGCCCAGCGCCTGAATCGCCTCAACGGTATTAAACGCCGGGTTGGCGCGCATCGTTTCGGCGGCGCTTTTTACCGCTTTCTGGTCTTTCGGCGTGAAGGCACGCAGCGCATGCTGCACGCGGTTACCCAGCTGACCCAGCACATTATCCGGAATGTCCGCCGGATTCTGCGTGACAAAGTACACGCCAACGCCTTTCGAGCGAATCAGGCGAATCACCTGTTCCACTTTCTCCAGCAGCACCGGCGGCGCGTCGTTAAACAGCAGATGCGCTTCGTCAAAGAAGAACACCATCTTTGGTTTTTCCAGATCCCCGGCTTCCGGCAGCTGTTCATACAGTTCCGCCAGCAGCCACAGCAGGCTGGTGGCGTAGAGTTTCGGCTGCTGATAAAGCTTTTCCGCCGCCAGGATATTGATGAAGCCTTTGCCGTCAGCGTCGCAGCGCATCCAGTCACGGATATCCAGCATTGGCTCGCCAAAGAAGTGTTCAGCCCCTTGCTGCTCCAGCGCCAGCAGGCCGCGCTGAATGGCGCCCACCGAGGCGCTGCTGATATTGCCGTACTGCGTCTGAAATGCTTTGGCGTTATCACCAATGTATTGCGTCATGGCGCGCAAATCTTTGAAGTCCAGCAGCAGCAGGCCCTGATCGTCGGCGATACGGAAGATAATTTGCAGCACGCCGGACTGCACCTCGTTGAGGCTGAGCAGCCGCGCCAGCAGCAGCGGACCGAGATCGGACACCGTTGCGCGCACCGGATGGCCCTGCTGGCCGAAAATATCCCACAGCATCACCGGATTTTTCTGCGCCTGCCAGTCGGTGACGCCAATCTTCGCCAGCCGCGCCAGCAGCTTTTCCGAGCCGTCGCCTGCGGCCGCAATGCCGGAAAGATCGCCTTTGACATCGGCCATAAACACCGGCACGCCGATGGCGGAGAAGGATTCTGCCAGCTTTTGCAGCGTCACGGTTTTACCGGTGCCGGTCGCGCCGGTTATCAGTCCGTGACGGTTAGCCATGGCGGGCAGCAGATGCAGTTGAAGGTCAGGCGTCTGGGCGATCAGCAGTGGGGTAGTCATAATGTTTGCGCTCTCCGGCATTGCGTAATGACTCAAAGAATAGCAAGCGGTGCGCGGGAGAGAGAGGGATATTTGGGTGAACAATAAGGGGAGTTACGGTTGCTGCCCGCGCGATCGACCCCTCTCCCGCGGGCGGGAGAAGGCTGGAATGAGGGGCAGCGCGTACCGACCTACCTCTTCTCTACCGCATCGAAAAACAGCAGGCTCACGCCGATGCCCTGCTGCACGTGGCTGACATTATTGCGCACCGCCACCTGCTGCGCGCCCTGCAGCATCACCACGAACGGCGAATCCTGCTGTACGCGCTGTTGCAGCGCGGTATACAGCGCGCGGCGCTGGCTGGCGTCGCTCTCACCGGCTGCGGTGCGCGTCTGCGCGCTCAGTTCGGGAATCTCCCAGCCGACGCGCCACGCCAGCGTTTTCGAGCCGCCCGGCACGTTATAGGCAAAGGCGCTGGCGTTGGTATTCGGATCCACATAGTCGGCGCCCCAGTAAATAAAGATCGACTGGAAATCACGTCCGCGCATTTTGCCCCACAGTTCCGATTCCGCCACCGGCTGCAGCTCAATCTGCACGTCGGCTTTGGCAAAGCTGGCCTGCAGCGCCTGCGCCACGTCGATGTACGGCGGCTGATTGATCACCGTCAGCGAGAATTTGCTGCCGGGCCTGATACCGCCCTGCGCCAGGATCGCTTTAGCTTTGGCCACATCATAATGGAACGGCTGATTCTCCAGCGCGCCATCAAAGCCCTGCGGCAGGAAGCTCTGGTGAATACGGTACTGGCCTTTCAGCAGATCGCGTGAAATGGCGTTGTAATCCACAAGCCAGCGCGCCGCCTGCCACAGCGCCGGGTTACCCAGCGCCGGCTGCGCTTTGTTTTGCGTATTAAACGCCAGGTAATAGACCAGGCTCGACGGGAAGGCTTCAATGCGCAGCTGCTGGTCGTTTTTCAGCGCATCGATCTGGTCCGGGCCCAGCTGGTACGCCACATCGACATCGCCCTGTTGAATCAGCAGGCGGCGCGCACCGGCATCGGCCACGCCTTTCAGCAGGATGCGTTGCAGCTGCGGCTGCGGGCTGGCGTGCGGATTTGCGCTCAGCACCAGCGCCTGTTGCGGCACATATTGCTGGATGCTGAATGCGCCGCTGCCCGCGGAATGAGTGTGCAGCCAGCCGTTGCCGCTGTCGTTGGCGATGATGTGCTGCTGCACGGTTTTGCTGTCCACCACCGAGGCCACCGGCGCGGTCAGCAGGCGCAGCGCCAGATCCTGACCAATCTGCGCCGGCCACTGAATCTCCAGCTGATGATCGTTCACAACCCGCAGCTGGCTGGCGATGTTGTCCGCCGTCCAGCCAAACTCAGCGAGAATAAACGACGGGGCTTTGTTGAGCTGCACCGCGCGCGTCAGCGAAAACACCACGTCCTGCGCGGTCACCGGGTTACCGCTGACGAAATGCGCATCCGGTTTCAGATTGAACACCAGGCTGTGCGGCGTGCTGCCGGGCTGCCATGAGGTGGCGAGCAGCGGCGCGAGTTTTTGTGGCGCATCGCGATCGGCCTCTACCAGCGTCTGATAAATGTTGCGCTGCACGCTGTTACTGACGGTCTCAAAACTTTCTGCCGGGTCGAAGCTGATAATGCCGTCGAGCGGCACGGCCACCACCAGCGTGTCTTTTGGCGTGGCGGCCTGTAGGGCAAAGGCGCTGCTGAATAAGGTGAAGAACAATAAGAGTGCTCGCATCATGATTATCCTGAGTAATTGATGCGACGACTTTATCGCTGTCGCGCTGCTGGCTAAATGCCGGTTTGTTCTGAGCTGTGCCGGAAATAACAATTAATACCGGCAATTAATTAATCGGTTATTTTGTGCGCGCGCTGTCATATTCAGGAAATAAACCGCTCAGACGTTGCGCATTCAGCCAATAAGCGGTTATTGATAAGAATAAGCTCTGGTATGGAAGTATGATTTTTTCTGATTAATTAAGCTGAGCGACTATTTCTCACGCCGATTTGTTTCAGTCATTTGCCCAGTCTCTGGCGCTAATCTCCTGCCATTTGTACGGTTAAAAGCGCAATTTCCGCTGCGAAAGCGCGTCCACAGCGCCTGGCGACTTTTCGTCAGGTTGATGGTTTCTCATCAAAACACATTTCTAATTTAATGCTTACATCCTGAAATATCTGTATCCATAAGATTGCCAGCTTGTTTGCCGATTTATAAATCTATTAACAAAAATAATTCCCTTTCTTAGCAAGTGAGAGTCGTCGCGCCATGCTTTTAGAAAAACCGACCACCAGACGTAAGTTTTTACTTGGGTCGTTGCTGGCTTTGCCATTAAGCGACCTGGTTTTAAAAGGACTGACTGCAGCCCAGGCTGCGGAAATGGCAGCACCGGACCTTGCCGACTATAAACCGATCTTTTTTAGCGCTGAGGAGTGGCAATTTATTCTGGCCGCGACCGATCGCCTGATCCCCGCCGGTGGCAACGGCAAAGCGCCGGGTGCGCTGGAAACCAACGTGCCGATCTTCATTGACCAGCAGCTGCACAGCCCGGAGTTCGGCGCAGAGATCTACCTGCAGGGGCCGTTTGATGTGCACGCGCCCGCCACCATGGGCTATCAGATCCCGTTCACGCCGCAGCAGATGTATCGCACCGGCATCAAACTGGTGGAGCAGTGGACGCAGAGCACCTACCACAAAGCGTTCTCGCAGCTGACGCTGGCAGAGAAAGACGCGGTGCTGACCAAAGTGAATAAAAACGACGGTATCGACTTCGCCGCGCTGGGCGAACCGAACCTGAAAGCCTCGCAGTTCTTCAGCCAGCTGCTTTCCGATACCAAACACGGCTACCTCGCTGACCCGATGTACGGCGGCAACAAAGGCATGAAAGCCTGGATCGCCATCGGCTTTCCGGGGGCACGCGCCAGCTTCACCGAGTGGGTGAAGCAGCACAACGTGCCGTATCCGCTCGGACCGGTCAGCCTGATGGGCGAACGCGCCTGAATCCCCGTATTTGGTATGTGAGACAGAAAAACATGGCACAGATTACAAAGAAAGAAGTCGACGTCGTGGTGTGCGGCCTCGGCTGGGCCGGCTCGCTGATGAGCATTGAGCTGGCAATGGCCGGACTGGACGTGCGCGCCCTTGAGCGCGGCGGCGAGCGCGACTACCCGGATTTCGCTTACCCGAAACCGGCCGATGAGTACGCCTATAACGTGCGCAACAAAGTGTTCGCCACGCCAAAAGAAGTGGCGGTCACCGTGCGTTACAACATGGACCAGACGGCGCTGCCAACCCGTAAATGGGGCGCATTTGCTCCAGGTACCGGCGTCGGCGGCGCGGGCATGCACTGGACGGCGGTACTGATTCGCCCCACGCCCACCGATATCAAACTGAAAACCTACGTCGATCAGGCCTATCAGCCCGGCATCCTGCAGGATGACATGCGCGTGATGGACTTCCCGTTCACCTGGGATGAGATCGAGCCGTATTTCTACAAGTTTGAGCTGATTTGCGGCCAGTCGGGCACCACCGGCAACCTGCGCGGGCAAATTCTGGAAGGCGGCGATCCGTTTGAAGGCCCGCGTTCTGAGCCGTATCCGTTGCCGGCGCTGGACGATACGCTGAACAACGTGATGTTCAAAGAGGCGGCGAAGAAGCTGGGCTATCATCCGTTCCCGAACCCGTCAGCCTGCGTCTCGCGCGCGTGGAAAAACCCGTACGGCAACCAGATCGCTCCCTGCAACTACTGCGGCTACTGCTCGAAATATCCGTGCCTGAACTACTCAAAAGCCTCACCGCAGACGGCAGTGATGGACGCGCTGAAGCGCATGCCGAACTTCTCCTATGAAGTGCACGCGGAAGTGTACAAAGTGGTGCTGCACGACGATGGCAAAACCGCGAAGGGCGTGCTCTATTTTGACGCTGACGGCAACGAAGTGTTCCAGCCGGCGAAGATTGTGGTGCTCTCCAGCTTCCAGCTTTACAACGTGCGCCTGATGCTGCTGTCCGGCATCGGCCAGCCCTACAACCCGATCACCGAAGAGGGCGTCGTCGGGCGTAACTATGCGTTTCTGTCCAACGGCGGCGCCACGCTGTTCTTCAAAGACAAGAATTTCAATGCCTTCGCCACCGCTGGCGCGACCGGTCAGATGTTTAACGACATCTCGCCCGGCAACTTCGACGGTCCGGGACTTGGCTTCCTGGGCGGCGCCAAAATCCACAGTTCGCAGGCAACCGGTACGCCGATTGGCACCGCGCTGCCGAAAGGCACACCGAGCTGGGGCATGGGGTACAAAGAGGGGCTGGAGCAGTGGTACAACCATTCGATGAAGATCAGTATTACCACCACCTGCCAGTCGTACCGCGATATCTATCTGGATCTGGATCCGCACTATACCGACCATCGCGGTCAGCCGCTGCTGCGCATGACCTTTAACTGGAAACAGAACGAGCTCAAGCTGCAGCAGCACCTGAAAGGTATCGTTGGCGACATCGCCAAAGAGCTGAATCCGGACAGCATGAGCATGAGCTTCCTGCCGATGGGCGCTGACTTTGACCTGACCAAATACGTCTCTACCCACAACGTGGGCGGCGCGGTGATGGGCGACAACCCGAAAACCTCGGCGCTGAACAAGTACCTGCAAAGCTGGGATGTGCACAACGTGTTTGTGCCGGGCGGTAACGCCTTCCCGCAGAACTTCCAGGCGAACCCGACCGATACCATCGGCGCGATTACCCTGATGGCGGCGCAGGCTATCAAAGAGCACTATTTGCAGAATCCCGGCCCACTGGTACAGGCATAAGCACATGAAATTAAAATCATTGTTAATCTCTCACGCGGTGCTGCTGGGCAGCTGTGCGGTGCAGGCGCAGGCAGCAGATGACGCATCACTGATTAAAAAGGGCGAGTATCTGGCGCGCCTTGGCGACTGTATGGCGTGCCATACCGTGGCCGGCAAAGCGGATTACGCTGGTGGACTGGCGATTGAGTCGAACCTCGGCACCATTTACTCCACCAACATCACGCCGGATAAACAGCACGGCATCGGCAACTACAGCGAGCAGCAGTTCTCGGATGCGGTGCGCAAAGGCGTGCTGCCGGACGGATCGCGCCTCTACCCGGCGATGCCGTACCCGGATTACGCCAAAATCAGCGATGAAGACCTGCACGCGCTGTACGTCTACTTCATGCAGGGCGTGAAGCCGGACAGCGAACAGCCGCCGGAAACAAAGCTGAGCTTCCCGTTCAGCCAGCGCTGGGGCATGCGTTTCTGGAACTGGGCGTTTACTTCGGACAAGCCGTTCCAGCCGATTGGCGGTGCGTCAGCGGAGGTTAATCGCGGTGCTTACATCGTGGAAAGCCTCGGCCACTGCGGCAGCTGCCACACGCCGCGCGGCATCGGCATGAACGAGAAGGCGCTGGACAGCAGCGACGATCGCTTCCTCGCCGGCGGCAGTCTGAATAACTGGGAGGTGCCGTCGCTGCGCGGTGTGCCACGCTGGAGCGAGCAGGAGATTGTCGATTATCTGCAAACCGGACGTAACGATAAAGCCGCGGTGGGCGGCGAGATGACGTCGGTGGTGGAGCACTCCAGCTCGCACATGACGGATGCCGATCTGCAAGCGATTGCCGCTTACCTCAAGTTCCTCGGCGGCAATCCGCCGCTGCAGGCGTATGACGTGCAGGCGCAGCAGAAGACCGAGGCGAAGCTGACGGCGGCGAAGAATCTGTCAGAAGGCGAGCGTCTGTATCTCGACAACTGCGGTGCCTGTCACTTTGTCACCGGCAAAGGCGCACCGGGGATCTTCCCGGAGCTGGATCAGGCCACTATCGTCAATGCGCAGGACCCCAGCGGCTTGATTCACACCATTCTGGTCGGTGCGCAGCAGCCCTCAACGGAGAAAGCACCGTCAACGCTGGCGATGCCGCCGTTTGCGTATCGTCTGACCGATGATGAAGTGGCGCAGCTGGCCACCTTTATTCGTCAGGGCTGGAGCAACCACGCGCCGGCAGTAACCAAACAACAGGTGGCGGATGTGCGGAAAACGCTGCACTAAAACGTAGCGGCGCGACCTGGCGCGCTGTCCTGATGGCAATGCCCGGCGTCGCGTGATGGCGGGCATTGCGCGATGAATCGCGCCGCTACCGTAGGGTGCGATTTTTTATTGTTTAATGAAAGGTGTGCGCCACTTCCAGCACGCCGTTGATGACAAACTGCACGCCCATACACACCAGTAAAAAACCCATCAGGCGCGAAATCGCTTCGATGCCGCCTTTGCCGACCAGCTTCATGATGGCGCCGGAGCTGCGCAGCGAAATCCATAAAATCACCGCCACCGCCAGGAACGTCAGCACCGGCGCGATGGCCACCACCCACGCGGGGAAATCGACGCCGGCTTTCACCGTCGAGGCTGAACTGATGATCATCGCGATGGTGCCCGGTCCGGCGGTGCTCGGCATTGCCAGCGGCACAAAGGCGATATTCACCGTTTCGCGCGGATCGTCGCTGGCGTCGAGTTCATCCAGCTTGTGTTTGGCCTCCACCGAATGCCCGACCGGTTTGGCGGGGAACAGCATGCGAAAGCCGATAAAGGCGACAATCAGCCCGCCGGCCATGCGCAGGCCTGGAATCGAGATGCCAAAGGTGTGCAGCACCGCGTTACCGGCGTACCAGGCGACCATCATAATCAGGAACACGTAGATCGACGCCTGCAGCGCCTGGCGATTGCGTTCCTGAAAGTTCATGTCACCCGCGAGGCCGAGAAACAGCGCCACGGTGGTTAACGGGTTAGCAAGCGGCAAAATCACCACCAGGCCGAGCCCGATGGCTTTGAACAGTTCCAGCATGATTTATTCCACATCCAGGTGCGCCCATGATGGCGCGGTTAACAGGCACATCATTCAGACGCGCTCTTATTGCACCCAACCCGTAGCGGCGCAATTTATTGCGCATCAGACAGCGATGCGGCTGTCCGGGGCGCGCGAAAAATCGCGCCGCTACAGAATGTGCGATTAATGGAGCAGAATCAGTCATCTGCATTTCCCATCGTGGCGCAAAGCATTCAGGCGCGCTCTTATTGCACCCAACCCGTAGCGGCGCAATTTATTGCGCATCAGACAGCGATGCGGCTGTCCAGGGCGCGCGAAAAATCGCGCCGCTACAGAAGGTGCGATTAACAGGGCAGAATCAGTCATCTCCATTCCCCGTCGCGGCGCAAAGCAGCATCAATGCTTCGGCGTTTCCATCGCTTCCAGCAGCTCGGGGAAAAAATCTTCCAGCAGATCCGGCGTCATCAGCTCGGGGTAATGAATCAAATGCTCGCGAATGCGTTCATTCACGTCTGGCAGCAGGCGCTGGGCGGCGTCGCTGGCGCTGATTTTCTTCTGCTTCATCAGGCGCAGCACGTTATCCGGCAGGTTATCCTCATCTTCCTCGCTCTCTACGCCTTCCAGATCGTCCAGCTCATCCAGCAACTCCATCAGCGCTTCAATCTGCGGCGTGCGTGACTGATACTCTGCCGGCTTCTCGTTCTCCAGATAGCGCAGCAGCGCGCGCACCGGCGAGCCGTCCGGCGTGGCGGGCGGTTCACTGGCGAACCAGCTGAGCAGCGCATGCTGGCTCACCTGATGCACGTGATAACCGTTGTCCACCAGCTCATCGGCGAGGATATCGGCGGTGTCGTGCTCAATCAGGCAAATGTGGGTGCGACCCGGCGTGAACTGCTCCAGCCACTGATAAATCTCCTCAATCACGCTGTCGGCGTAATGAAACGTCTGGCTGAGGTAGCTGTCATCCGGCTGGTGAACGCAGATGCGAATCAGGTCGGGATCGAAGTAAATCGCAATGTTGATGCCTTTCATGCGCGGTGTCCTGTGTGGTGCAAAACCTCACTATAACGTCAGGGCGCGCAGAAAAACATGCTATCGCCAGCAGCCGCAGCCACTGGCGATAAAAATTACCGCAAATCAGCACGATCCAGCCCGTAAGCGCTGTCGAGCGCGCCAGGTGCCATCTGCGACAGGATCATCAGCCGGTTCCAGGTATTGATCACCGCGATCTTAAAGGTCAGCTCGCTGATCTCCACCTCGGAGAAGTGCGCGCGCAGCTCGCCGTACAGCGCCTCGTCAACGCCGTGCTCGCCAATGCGCGTCAGCGCTTCGGTCAGGGCAAAGGCAGTTTTCTCCCGCGCGCTGAACAGCGGCGATTCGCGCCAGATCGCCACATGGTGCAGCCGCAGCTCGTGCTCGCCGTCAATCGCCGCCTGCTTGATGTGCATATCGAGGCAGAACGCGCAGTGGTTGAGCTGCGAGGCGCGGATATCCACCAGATGCCTGAGCGACTTCTCCAGCGACGTGCTGGCGACGCTGTTCGACAGATCTGACATCGCTTTGGCCAGCGCCGGGGTGGTTTTGAAATGGTTAACGCGTTGAGTCATGATTTTCCTCCGTCAGAACAGACGTTCAATGGTTTCGAGTGCTTCGGGTAACGCGCGGGCACGGCTGAGCGGGTCGTGCGTGCCGTCGACGCGGATAAACTGCACATCGCTGATGCCGATGTACGCCAGCGCCGCGCGCACGTACGGCGTGAACTGGTCATCCTGCATAAAGGGCCCGTGGGCAAACACGCTGCCGCTGGCCATCACGCAGTAAACTTTTTTGCCGCTCACCAGCCCGACTTTGGTGCCTTCGGGCGTAAAGGCGAAAGTGCGACCGGCGCGGGTGATATGGTCGAACCAGGCTTTCAGCACCGACGGCAGCCCGAGATTCCACATCGGCGATGAGATAACCAGGGTGTCGCAGGCAAACAGCTGATCCACCAGCCGTTCCGAGGTGCGAATGGCGTCACGCTGCGCTTCATCACGCGCCTCCGGTGGGGTAAAAAAAGCCCTGATGGTGAAAGCATCCAGATGCGGCAGCGGCTGTTGCGCCAGATCCAGCACCGTCTCGTGCAGATCGTGATGGCGGATGCGCAGCTTTTCGATCAGACGCGCTGAGGCGATGCGCGACGCCGATCCCGCCAGATCCGGGCTGACTTTAATGTGCAGCACATTCATGCAGTGGTTCCTCATACGATAGAGCGATAAAAATGCAGGCCGAGCGCCTGATAGCCGCAGCGCTGATAAAACGCCTGCGCCCGGGTATTACTGATTGCGGTATCCAGCACCATGCGCCTGCAGCCGTACTCACGCGCCAGCACCGCTAAGCCGTCGAGCAGTGCGGCGCCGAAGCCCTGACCGCGCAGCGCGGGATCGCTCACCAGGTCATCGACGTAGCAGAAGCTGCTATGGATAAAATTCTCCAGCAGGCGATAACCGGCCAGCACCGCTGGCTCTCCCTGATGTTCGATACCAGCGAGGCGATAACCCTGCGCCTGCTGACGCTGCGCCTGGGCGATAAACTGCGTCTCATCCGCCAGCCGCCCGCGCAGCGCACGCATCAGCGGGTAGCAGCGCGCGAGTTGTTCTGCGGTGGCGTAATGCACAATCTTCATGGCTGTCATCCGTATTGCAGGGGGAATGCCTGCATCTTAAACTGCTATGTCTGAGCGAACAGGGCCATTATGCGTGAAAACAGGTAGGACATAGCGCAGTGGCTGAGAAAGGAGTGACGCGTGGGTTACAAAGAGATTTACCAGCGCTTCCGGCAGCAGATTCTTGCCGGACAGCTCCGGCCGGGCGACCGCGTACCGGCGATCCGCATGCTGGCGGGCGAGCTGCAGGTGGCGCGCAAAACGGTGGAGGCCGCCTATGAAATCCTCATCGGCGAAGGCTATTTTGTCAGCCAGGGCGCGAAGGGCACGCGTGTTAATCCGCAGCTGAAGCTGGCGAGCGCAGCCACGCCACCGCGCGCACCGGCGACGACGCCCGCGCTGTTGCCGGTGACCGAGAGCAAAGGCGAGCTGCGGCTCGGCATCCCGGCGCTGGACGAGTTTCCGCACAAGAAGTGGCGGCTGATGTCGGCGAAAGCGGCGCGCAGCCTGCGGCCGGACGAGATGATGATACCGCCGGTGATGGGATATGCGCCGCTGCGGGCGGCCATCGCCAGCTACCTGAACATTTCGCGCGGCCTCAACTGCCAGCCGGAGCAGATCTTCATCACCAGCGGCTACCGCGCCAACCTGCGGCTGATTCTGGCGGTGCTGGCGCAGCCGGGCGACAAAGTGCTGTTCGAAGATCCCGGCTACTTCTTCGGCCAGCAGCTGCTGAAGCGCATCGCACCCAACCTGCACTATGTGCCGGTGGATGGGCAGGGCGTCGACGTGGAGTATCTGCTGCGCTATCACACCGACGCGCGCTTTGCGGTGGTGACGCCAACGCACCAGAGCCCGCTGGCGGTCAGCCTGTCGCTGCCGCGCAAGCATCAGCTGCTGGCGTGGGCGCAGCAGCATGACAGCTGGATTATTGAGGATGATTACGACGGCGAATTTCACTACACGCGTAAGGTGATTCCGGCGCTGAAAAGCCTGGATGTGCACGACCGGGTGATCTACACCGGCACCTTCAGCAAAACCATGATGCCGGCGATGCGCATCGGCTATCTGGTGATGCCGCAGCACACGCTGGCGCAGTTCGGCGAGCTGGGCGAGATTCTGGAAACCGGCCTGCCGCTGCTGCCGCAGAAAATTCTCGCGCAGTTCCTCAGCGAAGGGCATTTTTATCGCCACATCAAAAGGATGCGCATCCTGTATCAGCAGCGCCGTCGCATGATGCTGGAGGCCATCGAAGCCAGCTTTCCGGGGCTGTTTACCTTTGAGCTGACCGACGGCGGTATGCACATCGTGGCGTTTCTGCGGCGCGGCACCCAGGACGTGGCGCTGGCGACGCTGTGGGCGCAGCAGGCGCTATACGTGCGACCGCTGTCGGGCTGGTACGCGCAGACGCAAAAGCGCTATGGCCTGGTGATTGGTTACACCAATATCCAGTCGTTTGAACAGGCGAGGACGCTGCTGGCGCGCGTGGCGGATGCGACGCGGACGTTGCTGGCGGTTTAGCGGCAGTGTGGGGAGAAGAGGGCGCGGGGGACAGCCCGCGCCGGCTGGCATAAGATGAGCGGCGATTCAGACGGCAGGAAGGCGGCCTCTGAATCACCGCGTAGGAATCACATGCCGATGTATTTTTTGCCCTGCTTCAGCACCACATCGCAGGCTTTGGTTTTCAGCTTCTCACCCATCGGCGAGTTGCTCAGGCTCTGCAGATTCAGCTGCTGGCCGTTGCCGGTGTTCAGCAGGCCCTGAATCCCCTGCTGGTAATCGGTTTTCTGCTGCTGCGCGGTGGTGCTGCTCAGGCCCAGCTTGCTCAGCACCTGATCTTTGACCGACTTCACGTTGTTATCCACCACGTTGTGCTGCACGCAATACTCCATCACGCCGGCGGCGTTAGTCATGCTATTGGCGCTCACCGCTTTATCGCCGCCGTTCAGCAGGCCGCTGAGCGAAGAGAGCGACAGGCCGCCGTTCTGCGTGTTGCTGGTGGCGGTGTTGCCGCTGTTCTGCTGCGACAGCTGCGATGCGGCGCTGCTCAGCTGATCCTGCCAGCTCGCCGCCGATGCGCTACCGGCCACCAGTGCCGCCGCGATACCCCATCCCCAAACTAACCGTTGTGTTGCTTTTTTCATCTCAACCTCGTTGTGCTTATACGTCTGACTGCGTCAGTTGTGGTTAAGAGGCATGCGGCGGCAGAAAGTTCCGGAGAAGTGGCCGCCGCGCGCGAGTTTGGGAGTGTTCCGGAGGCGATTGCCGGGGTTTTGCGCAGCGTTTTTGGCAGCGCTGCTTTTTTCGACGCTTAGCGCACATCCCCATCGATTCCGGTTGCGCCGCAAGCGCGTAACGGTATAATCGCCCACGTTTTCCGCATCCTCTTCAGTGCCGAAGTGGCGAAATCGGTAGACGCAGTTGATTCAAAATCAACCGTAGAAATACGTGCCGGTTCGAGTCCGGCCTTCGGCACCATTAGCACTTCCAAGACCATCCGAGAAAGTCCAACTATCCCTTAAAAATCAATGTTTGCAGCGATTTTACGTCCTGAGTCGTCCGAGGTTGTCCGTTGAAATCCGGATGCCGTTGGGGGCATAATTGGGGGCATCTTAACTTCGATTAGAAATGTGCCCCCAAATGAAGCTCAATGCCAGACAGGTAGAGACTGCAAAGCCAAAAGACAAAACCTATAAAATGGCCGATGGCGGCGGTTTGTATCTTGAGGTTACGGCTAGGGGGGCAAAATACTGGCGCATGAAATACAGACGCCCCTCAGACAAAAAAGAGGATCGTCTCGCTTTTGGAGTTTGGCCGACCGTTACTCTTGCAGAAGCTAGAGCAAAGCGAGATGAAGCTAAGAAGCTAATAGTGCAAGGGATTGATCCTAAGGCTGAACAAAGGGAAGCTGACGCACAAACTGCAGGAGCTTATACCTTTGAAACTATCGCTCGGGAGTGGCACGCCAGCAACAAACGCTGGGGTGAAGACCATCGTGCACGTGTTCTTCGTTATCTTGAACTTTATATATTCCCTTATATTGGCTCGTCTGATATTCGCCAGCTCAAAACCAGCAATCTTTTAGCGCCGATAAAAAAAGTTGACGCAAATGGTAAGCATGATGTTGCCCAGCGCCTTCAGCAGCGTGTTACGGCGATAATGCGCTATGCCGTGCAGAACGATTACATTGAATCTAATCCTGCTATTGATATGGCCGGGGCACTTTCTACGGTCAAGGCTCGTCACTACCCCGCATTACCCTTCAGCCGTTTTCCTGAATTTCTTAAGCGCCTTACCGCATATCGTGGACGAGTTATGACGCGTATTGCTGTAGAGCTTTCATTAATGACTTTTGTACGTTCTAGTGAGCTGCGCTTTGCCCGGTGGGATGAGTTCGATTTTGAAAGGGCCTTGTGGCG
The DNA here is from genome assembly GCF_002207995.1 of Pantoea sp. VS1. Lineage (NCBI taxonomy): Bacteria > Pseudomonadati > Pseudomonadota > Gammaproteobacteria > Enterobacterales > Erwiniaceae > Pantoea > Pantoea sp. VS1. Next base: position 28,517 of record NZ_NHZE01000030.1, on the reverse strand, counting down.
GGTTCCTGCAAAACGCAAAGAGATAGAAGGAGTTCGTTACTCTCACCGTGGTATGAAAATGAAAGAGGAGCATCTTGTACCGCTTAGCCGTCAGGTTCTAGCCCTCTTGGAAAAGCTGAAGCAATTAAGCGGTGACAACGAGAGACTTTTCCCCGGCGATCATGATCCCAAAAAAGTCATGAGTGAAAACACGGTTAACAATGCTCTGCGTGCTATGGGGTATGACACAAAGACCGAGGTTTGTGGGCATGGATTCAGGACAATGGCAAGAGGTGCTCTAGGTGAGTCAGGATTATGGAGTGATGATGCTATAGAGCGGCAATTGAGCCATTCTGAGCGAAATAGCGTACGTGCTGCCTATATCCATACTTCAGAGCATTTAGACGAACGCCGCTTGATGGTTCAATGGTGGGCGGATTTTCTAGACGCTAATTCCGATAAATTTATATCACCTTATGATTATGCCATGTCATCATTCCATAAACCTCCCCGTATATGATTTGCGGGGAGGTTTATTAAATTAAAAATGGTTTTTCTATTGAAATGGTGAGTAAGGATATACTATGAAATTCCAGTGGGTTTTTTCTGATTCTTCTTCACATTCCTTTTTTAATAGTCAAAGGTAAACTTTATATAATTTATCTTATCTTGCATCGAGTAATTTTTCGATTGTGTTTTCGAATGAGGTGAAATCAATGACCTCTCTTATATCCGAGCACAAGTGGTTAATAAATGTTGACTCTGAAATATTTCTCGACTCTAAGTCAGACTTTATTCGGAAATAAAACTTTTTATCCGGATTTTCGGGGGTTGTTTTATATTTTTCATTGTGCTCTGCCACCAAATCATCAAGTGATTTAAGAAGGAAGTATTTGTCATTAATTATTTTTCTAATTCTTTCGTTTTTTCTTAAAAATACGACATCGTAAAAAAATTTTTCAATGCTCGGTATTGGCAAAAAGCATTTTGGAATTGGACTGTATTCAGTTTTTTTTAGTACTTCATCTTTTACATCTCCATCAAGAATGCTGATGATTTTCCTATTTATACCTACAACATTGTTTGCTATTAAATCCTTATGTAAAGACAGCACATTTTGCCACCCTCCAACTGGGGATATATGAATTAGTCTGCTATTCTTTAATCCTTTACTTACCAGAACGTTATCGATAACACCTGCCGCAAGTTTATCTTCAGCTAAAATTAAGTAATCAAATCCGTCATGCCTATATACGTCTCTTATTGCATAGCTTGGGAAGCATGGATTAGTCAAGCTCATTACACCTTCGTTATTAGCAAGCATAAACATGTTGCTAGGCTTTATACTTCTAATTACTTCTGGTGAATGAGAAGTTAAATAAATAACAACATTTTTCTGAGATTCATTTAAGTTATTAAGAAGCGTAATTAGTCGTGTTATGGCGATAGGGTGTAGTGCCAGTTCTATCTCATCAATCAATATTAATGCTTTTGCTGATTGCCCAGACTTGTTATCAACAATTGTATAATATATGAAGTTTAGTAGTGATATAAGAAGGCATTCTCCAGAACTCATTCTATATTGGCTTAATAGCTTCCCGTTTTTAGCTTCATTAAAGTAAGGTATGTTGTTTAAGTTTAAACGATTTGCAGTATGCCGATTTTTTATTTTCTTTAGGTTTCGATAATGCTGCCTGTCTCCATGAAGTATGAAGCTCAAATTGTCTTTAATATAGCTAACTGATTCTACAATATCTTCGTCATTTATTTCACCTTTCCTTAGGATAGCATCAACTATTCTTGAGTCATCGAATCTTGCACCATAAAATAAGCTTCCCTCATATAATCCATTGTATCTAAACGGCGTCTCGTCAGGAGGTAAGCGCCATTTTCCTTTTTTAGGGGTCCAATGATTAACTTTGGTCTGGTTAGTATTAACTTTAATTTCAATCCCAGACGTTGATGTATAATCTTCTCCTTTCAACATCATAAATCGCCTTTCACTCAGCAGCACAGAAAGGATTAACATTAAAGTACTCTTTCCGCAGCCGTTACCTCCAACGAAACCATAAAGCCCGCCCTCAAAAGGAACTTCAATCTGCGCATTAGAGATATTTTTTATATCATTGATATTGATGCTTATTGTGTCCAATCTCTCTCATCCTTAAATAGTGGTAAGATTAATCTTAATAAGGTCTAATCAAAATTTTAACAACTCCAATTTTTAGTAGTTGTAAGAAACGTCACGTTAATTTCATAACAAAATCGAACTCCATGGTCTCTTTCATACTGTTTTAGGCATTGCGCGCACTCGTACCCCCGCCACGCCTGCCCGCTTCATGCAGTGGTTTTCATGCACCTGCATGAACGGTGCCGCGCCGCGCCCTGTATGGCCTGAAGGGGCACAAGCGGGGTGCAAAAACTCATGCGTTTTCATGCAGCATAGACATGCACTCTTGAGCAGGGAGGCCAGCCAGGAAAAAGAGGCGTGAAAAAACCGGCGCAGTGGCCGGCTCAGGTAAGGGGTGGAAGGTTTCAGGCGGGTGACTGCTGCCGGCTGGACAGTTTACTGGCAGAACCGTAGCGGCCCAGCGTCTGCGGCTGGCGCGCTGCGCTCAGCGCTTCCTTTTTGGGTTCCGGCCCGGCAGGTTTCTGCGGCTTCACGATGATTTTCTCGACGCTCTCCAGCGAGGTGAACGTGCAGGAGCAGTCAAGGTTGATGCACTGATACCAGGTGCGCTTGACGGTCGCGGACTCGTAGGCGCTGGTGCGGGTGTGTGCGGTGGTGCCGCACTCCGGGCATTTCAGGGCCATTACGCACCCTCCTGCGGAAGCCGGCTGAGGCGCTGCGCAAAGCGCTGGTGCTGTGCCGGCGTGTAGCTGCCCTGACAGTCGCGCAGCATCCCGGCCTCCGGAGACAGGCCCGTTTCGGCCAGCGCGTCCTGATAAGCCGCCGACACCGCCGGGCGCGCCCGCTGCACCTCACGGGCCACGGCGCTGCGCAGCAGCCGGGCGGCCACTTCCAGCCCGCCGGGTCCGTTCAGGAACGGGGCCAGCGCCGAGGTCAGCGCCGGGCCGTGCTCGCGCATAAAGACGCTGAGCGCGTCCTCCGTGCAGGCTTCCAGCACAATCCGCTGCGCATACACGCCCTCGCGGGCGGCGCAGTTAATCTGCCAGTCCAGCACCGCGATGCGCTCGCGCAGCGCCGGCAGCCGTTCACTGTAATCAGCCTGCTTTTCACCGGCCGACAACAGGGCGCTGAGCGCCGTTTCCGCGTCCTGACGCGCGGTCAGGTGCGCCTGCCACCGGCTGCGGGCGGCGCGAAACTGGTCCAGCGCCTGTGCGGGTGTGGTTGCAACGGTCATTGTGCCTGCTCCTTCTGCGCCATTTCGCGGCGGACCAGCATTCTGTGACGCGCTGCGGGCGAGGGGCTTTTTCTGAAGTCATCGTGCGCCCCGCGCACCGGGAAGATGCCCGCCAGCCTGAACACGGCGTCTTCCTCCGGCAGGGCGTCGCGCATCAGCGCCGGGTCGGTGATGTGGCGCGTGATAAAATTTTTCAGCACCGTTTCCGGGTCGTTAACGGCGTGCACCGTGCCGGTTCCGTCGCTGGCCTGACGCCCCAGCGTGATTTTCAGCAGGCTCAGCGTCTGGATCAGCTGCCGGCCGTGCGCCTCCATGAACGCCTGCCAGAGCTGCATGGCGCGAAGGTTCACCAGGTCATTGTGGGCACTGATGTAGTCTCTGGCGAGGTCGGCCGTCTCCCACGGCAGGCGCTCATTTTCCTGCGCGTGCAGCGCCAGCAGGGCGTCGAACTCCTCCAGCGCCTCGCGGTCCAGCGCCACCTCCGCGCGCAGCTTCTTCATCTCCGGCGTCATCACGCCGCCGCTCTCGCGGAACAGCCGGCGCCATTCGTCGTTCTGTGCGGCCGCGTTCGTCTCGGTTTCGGCGCGGCGCTGACGGATAGTATCCCCCTGTGAGGCGGCGGCCTCCTGTTTACTGCGTGCATCAAGCCATGCGGCCTTTGCGGTGCTGACTTTTTCCAGTGCGGCCTGCGTGCTGGCGGGAAAGGCGGTGATGTCGGTCATAACGGGTTCCTGTCAGGTCGGTTTTGGTAAGTCAATTGTGCCGGGGCTGGCACAGGCGCCGCTACCGGACGGCGTTGTGTGACGGACCAGACAAAAGCTTTCCTTCTGGCGAGCCAGGAAAAGGTCTCACGAAAGCCTGTTATCCGCTTTCAGTTTTATATAAATCCTTCATCATTCTTCACCCAAAAGAAAAATGGAGTAAATACAGTAAATTAAGGGGTGAAGAATCAGATGGTGATTGTTCACCCGCTGTTCACCATTCTTCACCAGCCTGATTCCGGCGACTCGGAATGATTAATGTTTATTGCTATTAATAAATTATTTTTGAGAGTCTGAGGCTATATGAAAAGCCGGGCCCGACACTATCCGGTACTACCCGTTGCTACTCGTTAAGAGTGGTTAACACTGTGCAAAATTCAGACAGGTTGTGTAAGCCACAGCACGCGGCCGCCCTGTTGCGCTGGCCGTAAATATGCTGAAAATAAAGCGCTACCCGACGCTGCACGTAACCGTGCGGCACTTAATGGACTCAGAAAGAGGTAGCTTATGCACACGGCTTTATCCGCGCACTCATCCGCCCCGGCGGCCCCCGTTATGCCGGCCATTGCCCCGGTTCAGGAGCGCTTTATGCGCCTGCCGGAGGTTATTCACGTCTGCGGCCTGTCCCGCTCGACCATTTACGACCTCATCAGCCGCAGCGCCTTCCCGGCGCAGGTGTCGCTCGGCGGCAAGAACGTGGCGTGGATGGCAAGCGAGGTCAGCGCCTGGATGAACGAACGCATCGCCGCGCGCGGTCAGGAGCGTGCAGCATGATCCGGCTGAACATTGGCGGCAAGTCGCACGACCTGTCCGTGGAGGACGCAAAGCAGCTGGCGCTGGCCATTGCCGCTGAGGTGGATATGCCGGGCCAGCCGCAGCGCTTTCGCGGCACGGGCATCGCCTTCAGCATTGAGCGCAGCACGGCCCCAGCAGACCCGCAGTCTCCTTCCCGCGCCGGCATCACCCTCACGAACTGCTGAGGTGCGTATGTCGCTCGCTTCCCTCACTCCCGGCTTGCGCGCCGGGGGCTTTCCCTGGTACAGTAATTCCGCTGCCGCAAAATCGGCAGCCGGGATTGGCGTCCTGAGCAACTCAATGGCGACACCAGACGCGCCTTGCGTCTTTTTTTGTGTCTTAGCCTCAGTGCACCCATTTTTCGGGCGGCGGTTGTGTTTACGCTGTGCCTGTCGAGTAATGGTGGCCCGGGCGTGGGCTTCTCACGAAGCGCCGGTATCCATTGAGGCCGGTTACGCCAACCCCGTTCGGGCTACCACCAGTGAAATTGGCGTTTCCGGTGGTGGCGTTAACCGCTACTCAGTGGAGACTGCCCCTATGGCTACCGTCCTTCATTCCCCGCACCCTCAGTTTGTCTTCGTTTTCGCCGCCGTGCGCCGCTGTGAGCGTCACAGCCGCGTGCTGATGCTTCGTGCCACCGCCGCAGACGAGCGCGCCGCGCGCCGGCTGCTTGCCCGCGACTACGTGCTGTCTTTTGCCTGCCGCCTGCCGGTGACGGAGGTGCGCGCATGAGCCCCATTACGATTTCCGACGACGACCTGATGCGCCTGGAGCACCTGCGCAACGCCGGGCGCTTCGTGTCCGACATGACCCGGCTTCAGGACTGCCACGAAGCGCCGCCGCCCGCGCAGCGCGCGCAGCTGGCCTCGCTGGTCTTCCTCATCACCGAACAGCTCGACGGCGTGGTAGCCCGCTGCCACGACAGCCTGATGAACAACGGAGTGACATCATGAAAATCCGCACGCTTTCCCCCGACCTCCGCGCCGCGCTGAGCCGCCGCGCGGTCGCCTGCGCCTGGCTCACCCTGTGCCGCGAGCAGCAGCGCTACCCCGGCCTGACGCTGGCGCGCCTTGAGCACGCCATCGAGACCGAGCTGGAGGGGTTCTATCTGCGCCAGCACGGCCGCCGGCGCGGGCAGGAGATTGCCTGCGCCCTGCTGGACGACCTGCTGGCCGCCGGGCCGCTGAAGTCGGCCCCGTGCCTGAGCTTTTTAGGCCAGGTGGTGATGGACGAGCTGAGCGGGCGCATTCACGACGCGCGGCCGCTGCACTGAGGGACAACCGAATGAAAATGACCGTATCAGACGCGGCGAAGGCCGCGCGGGGCCAGTGGCCCCGCATCCTGCCCGCGCTGGGCGTGAAGGTGGTTAAAAACCGCCACATGCCGTGCCCGGTGTGCGGCGGAACAGACCGCTTCCGCTTTGACGACCAGGAGGGGCGCGGCACCTGGTTCTGCAACCAGTGCGGGGCCGGCGACGGCATGGACCTGGTGAGAAAGGCGCTCAGCATTAACCTGACCGAAGCCGCCGAACGCGTGAACGCCCTGACCGGCAGCCTGCCGCCGGCGGATGCGTCCGCTGACGCTGTCGCTGAGGCCGGGGATAACGACGCCGCCCGCGCCGCCGCCGCGACGCTCGCGCAGCAGCTGGTCAGCGCCGCGCAGGCGGTCAGCGGTAATGCCTACCTGTCGCGTAAGGGCTGGCCGGCGCAGCGCAGCCTGACGCTCGCGAAGCCGCAGAAAGTGGCCCTGACGACCTTCCGTCCCGGCGACCTTATCGTGCCGTTGCAGGACATGGCCGGCGCGCTGGTCAACGTGCAGCTGATTAACGCGGAGGGCGTCAAGCGCACCCTGAAGGGGGGACAGGTAAAGGGGGCGCGCCACGTGTTCGGCAGCGCCGGCAGTAATGCCAGGCGCATCTGGCTGGCCGAGGGCTTTGCCACCGGCCTGACGGTGCACAACCTGACCGGTGACGAGGTGTGGGTTGCGCTGTCGTCCGCGAACCTTCTTTCCCTCGCCGGCCTCGCCCGTGAAAAGCACCCGTCGCTGCCGCTGGTGATTGCCGCCGACCGCGACCTGAGCGGCGACGGCCAGCGCAAAGCGCAGCAGGCCGCCGCGGCCTGTAACGGGGCCGTGGCCCTGCCGCCCGTGTTCGGCGACTGGAACGACGCGTATACGCAGCACGGCGAAGCCGTAATCCGGCAGGCGCTGGCTGAGGCCGCCGCGCCGCCCGCTGTCAGCCCGTTTGACGTCATGAGCGAGGCGGAGTTTTCGTCCATGAGCGCCAGCGAAAAGGCGGAGCGCGTGGCGGAACACTACCGCAGCAGTCTGGCCGTGGACGCCAGCGGGGAAATTCTCTGCCGCTACGAGGCCGGGGCGTGGAAGGTGATTTCCGGCAACCAGTTCGGGCGCGACGTGGCGAAGCTGTTCCAGCGCCTGCGCGCGCCGTTCTCGGCGGGTAAGGTGGCGGGCGTGGTGGACACGCTGAAGCTGATGCTGCCGCAGCAGGCCGCGCCGCAGCGCCAGCTTATCGGCTTTCGCAACGGCGTGCTCGACACCCGCACCGGCGCGTTCAGCCCGCACCGCCGGGAAAACTGGCTGCGCACCATCAGCGACGTGGACTACACCCGCCCGGTGGCGGGCGAGACGCTGGAGTACCACGCGCCGCACTTCTGGCAGTGGCTCGACCGCGCCGCCGGGCGCAGCGCGGAGAAGCGCGACATCATTCTGGCCGCGCTGTTTATGGTGCTGGCGAACCGCTACGACTGGCAGCTGTTTCTGGAGGTCACCGGCCCCGGCGGCAGCGGCAAGAGCATCATGGCGGAAATCGCCACCATGCTGGCCGGGCCGGACAACGCCGTGTCGGCCACCATTGAAACGCTGGAATCCTCGCGCGAGCGCGCGTCCGTTATCGGCTATTCGCTTATCCGCCTGCCTGACCAGGAAAAGTGGAGCGGCGACGGCGCGGGCATCAAGGCGATTACCGGCGGCGACGCGGTATCGGTGGACCCGAAGTATAAAGACGCCTACTCGACCCACATCCCGGCGGTGATTCTGGCCGTGAACAACAACCCGATGCGCTTCATCGACCGCAGCGGGGGCGTGTCCCGCCGCCGGGTTATCCTGCACTTCCCGGAAATCATCCCGGCGAACGAGCGCGACCCGCAACTGAAGGAGAAGATACAGGCGGAGCTGGCCGTTATCGTGCGCCAGCTGATGCAGCGGTTCAGCCAGCCGCAGGACGCCCGCGCGCTGCTTCAGTCGCAGCAGAACTCCGGGGAGGCCATGCGCATCAAGCGTGACGCCGACCCGATGGTGGACTTCTGCGGCTACCTGTTTGCCACCGCTGAGCCGACCGGCCTGCACATGGGCAACGCCAGCATCCGGCCGCTGCAGCCTAAGCGCTATCTCTATCACGCCTATCTGGCCTACATGGAGGCGAACGGCTACCGCAACCCGCTCAGCATGAAGTCGTTCAGCCAGGCGCTGGAGAGCATCCTGCGCGAGTACGGGCTGAACTACCTGAAGCGCCGCACGAAGTCAGGCATACAGACCAACCTCGACCTGACGGACGACAGCAGCGCCGACTGGCTGCCGAAGTGTGACGACCCGGCAGCGGCCTGACCTAACACGAACCGGCGAAAGCCGGTTTTTTTACGCCCATGCTTCACCGCCGGTGAAGGATATCCGTCACCCTTCACCCATTCATCACCACGTAACTCCATGTTAAGTATGAACAAAAATGAAGGGTGTAGAGTGTGAAGGATTCTTTGTGAAATCTTTATTTACACCAGTGCTTCTTTGGTTTGGTGCGTAATTGCACCTAACTTGAAGACCCATTCGCAATTTACTTGGCGACACTTTGCAAATTAGTTGATAACCGCATACAAAATCTGGCCGTACAGATTTGACGGTGAAAGGGGTTTATCTGAGCGTCTGCTGTTTGCCAAGAGCGGGCGTTGCAACACTACCACACGTTAAGGATTTTTATACGGATAAATTAGAATGTTCGCACCGGGCCTGGATATGGGGATATGGCAGAACTGTGGTCTAAACGCCTGAAGTGGTTACGGGATGTTGAACTGGCGGCGGAATTTGGTTTCCGTAGTGGAGAGCCTTGCTAGGAAGATCATATACTGGATCACCTGGCCGGTTAAAAAGGATCAGTTGCCGTTAATAACAAAGCCCCTTCAGTTGTATGTGACGAAAACATGCAGTAGGATAAATCAGGTTTAACATACAACAACCCTGTAAACCCAAGCTGCCAAAATACATATTAGGATGGGTAAAATAAATCCCTGGTAAAGAGTGTCGAGTTTTAATGTGATTTTTTGAGAGTTAAATTTGGCCTGCAAAGAGAATTTCAGTAGTAAAGAATGCTTTTAAAAAACGGATTACCACAACTGCTAGCCAGAAAGGCATCTGTAGCCTTTAAACGCTTACATATAATAAGATTTCAAACATCCAAATGGAGGATACATGTCTCGACTGAACGCTCTTGTTATAGGTAATTCAGATTATGAATTCAGTAACAACCTGCCAAACCCTGCTAACGACGCAGAAGATATTAGTGAAGTTTTGATTAAAGGAGGTTTTACCGTCAACAAGTTGATTAATGCCACCCTTAGAGAAATGAAGGCTGCAATCAAAGAACTCGAAGAAACTTCAAACGATGGTGGCGAGATATCCCTTTTCTTCTTTGCAGGACATGGCGCTGAAGTTAATGGTAAAAACTATCTCATTGCAAAAGACACCGTAGCTGATGATGAAGCCGATGTCGAGCATGGGGCCTTAGGTTTAAATGAGGTTCTTACTCGCATGGAGCCGAAAGGAAATGATACCCGTACCAGCATTATAATTCTCGATGCATGCAGAAATAATCCATTTATTAGGAAATGGAGGGGTGTGCCACGAGATTTAGCTCCTGTTTATGCGCCCAAAGGTACGTTAATCGCTTATGCAACCTCACCAGGGCAATTTGCAGATGACGGTTCTGGACGTAATGGAAGTTACACAGAGGCGTTACTAAAACACATAGAAACTCCTGATGTACCTATCGAGGCGATGTTTAAAAGGGTAAGAAATACCTTAGCGGCTACAACCCGTCAAAAGCAGACCTCTTGGGAGCATACATCTTTATCTGGCGAGTTTTATTTTAATTTAAGCGTGGCTGCTAGAATTTCAAGCTATAGTTCTTCTGCCGTTAAAGATAGCGATTTTATTCTTGATGAAACGAAGTGGAGCCATAGAATAATTACATCGCTCAAAGTTAGGCACTGGTACACTCAAAACCCAGCGATAAGTGATATATCGCCCGATAAAATAAACCAAGCTGGAAGCGATAGCCTTTTTGTTTTAGGTAGAAATATACCCCAAGCCGCCGATGGAAACTCAAACATGGCGTGTGAATTCATCAGTGCATTTAAGGATAAAACTAAAGGTGTTAGAGCCGATAAGGTTAAAAATCTCTTAGATGGAATTATATTTGAAATTTTCTTTAATTCAGACGGAGAACTAAGAGATAGATTCAAAAATAGTTTATTTAATGTTGTTTTCAATCTTGAGAAGTTTGCAATTTATAAAGACAGCTTTGATTTTATCTCTTCTGTTCTATTGCCTTATAGCTATAAATTCTTCGCAGTACCGGGTAAAAACCAACCTGTGACTGCAGATGTAACTTTGGATGAAAAACTCTTAGTAACAGAAGTGCATATTAATGGGCGTAATCGTCTTAAAGCAAATAGTGATTTTAATAATTTCAATGACAGATTGGATGAAGATGAAATCAAAGAAGAGATATCCAAGAGGGCGATGGTTCCATTTCGCTTGTTGAATATTGTATATAATAAATCATTGCCCAAAGGTACAGAAGTTGAACTCCCATATAGATGCACCATAACCAATGATTAAGTATTCAGTCAGAAATAATAAATAGAGCCCAAGTAACGGGTTCTATTTTTCGTCTCTAAGCGTTTTCTTGAATAAATCTGGTTTAGATAAAAAGTATCTCTTTCCTTTGCAAGTACCCCTGTAATCCGAACCATTCTCTTTTAGAGAATATCCAGAGAAAGGTTCAGTTATTCTTAGGGGTCAATGTCTGCTCCATGCTCAAAGCTGCCTATCAACTTAGTAAGGTTTTGTGTGCATTTTTAGATGGATAAGATCACAAGAAAAGCAAACAGGCAGTCAAGTAGAATGCAAATGGGTGGTCAGTTGAATGCAAACACCCTTTAGGATCCGCTGTTCGGAACCTAACCGGAGTAAGATAGATTAAAATTTATCCAACTATGTGAGGTTTCAACTGATAGGTGCAAAGTAATATGGGGGCATAAAAAGGGGCACTTTATGTTTTGTTTTTTATTTAATTCTTTAAATTCAAATATTTGTTGTTGTTTTTGAGTCCGGCCTTCGCACCATATGATGCAACTTAAGTCGCTTACGAGCGGCTTTTTTTGTGTCTGGGATTCAGGCTCAGTAAGGCTTTCTTCGCTTTTCATTCAACCTGATTCAATCCATATCAACTTAATGATGCGGGTACGGCTACGGTTGTAACCCGATTTGATAATGTTTGTACCTACCTTATTGATGTTCATTCGCGCTAGCGAATTGCGTTTTGCTCGTTGGTCTGAAATAGATTTTGAAACATCGATATGGACGATACTCGCAGAGCGCGAGGCTATTAAAGGGATAAAATACTTCCAGCGTGGCTCAAAAATGCGTACGCCTCATCTGGTGGCGTTATCTCGTCAGGCGTTAGCAATCCTTAAACAGGTAAACCAACTTAGTGGCGATGGCGATTTTGTTTTCATCGGCGATCACGACCATCGCAAACCGATGAGTGAGAACGCGGTGAACAAGGCGCTGCGCGTAAAGGGTTATGACACAAAGGTAGAGGTCTGTGGGCATGGTTTCAGGACGATGGCATGTAGTTCATTGATAGAATCGGGATTGTGGTCGAGGGATGCGGTTGAAAGGCAGATGAGTCATATGGAGCGTAACTCTGTGCTTGCGGCTTATATTCATAAGGCCGAGCATCTGGATGAGCGCAGACTGATGTTGCAGTGGTGGGCTGATTTTTTGGATGCGAATTGGGATATGGAGGTAGTCCGTTTGACTATGCAAAAATCAATCGGGGTAACATCTAGTGTATGTGTTTAATTAATATAAAAATAATTAACCTCTGGATGTGTTTCGTTGGTGGGTGAAAAATGTACGATGCTGAAATTGCTCGTAATGAAAGTGTTAAAGAGCCTATAGATATCAGTAAGTAGCTTTTATAGAATAGGTGTATTCCTACTTTAGAGAACATGAAGTTATGAGCGCAATCACATTACGTAAAGCGTTGGGTGTACTTGCGAAGTCATCTTCGTTTTCCGTCACCACCGTGACACACCGCCAGAAGGATGAGTTAGATCAGTTGAAGGAACAACTCTTTGTTAAACAAGAGATTGAAACTGAATTGCAACGCTATCTGGATGTTGCTAAACCCGGCGAAATCATTTTTTTGTGCGGTAGTAGCGGGGACGGGAAGTCCGAAATTTTAACCCGCTGTCAGTCAGATCCGCGTTATCAGCGGCGATTTAGTTTCCATCTGGATGCGACTCATAGCTTTGCCCCTCGACAATCAGCCATCGATGCTTTGAATGAGTTATTTGTTAATCATCATCAGCAGTTATCTCCTTTGCTCATTGGCATCAACACCGGAATGCTTGCTAACTTTGCCCGAGAAGGCGCTGAATGCCATAAGGTGATTAGGTCTGCAATTGACTCATTTTTATCAGGGCAGCAGGATGCAAGCCGTCCTTACCGTAACGAGAATTGTTCTTTTTTTGATTTTGAACACTATCCTAAATTCCAGTTTAACGAAAATAAAAACTATTCATTATTTATTAAAACCTTATTAGATAACTTAACTCGTGACGATGATAATAATTTATTTCAGTTTATCTTTCGGCGCGATGAGTCAATTAATCCAGATCTAAAAGAGGTCGCAAACTATAAATTGCTTTGCATGTCTGGCGTGCAGAATGTATTAATTACGCAGCTTTTTAAAGCGCGGTTGATCAAAGACCAGTTTGTGACTACCCGAACGCTGTTAGACTTTCTGCACCATCTGTTGATGGGGCCTGGCTACTTATTTGATAACCTGTTCATCGGTGCAGAAAATGATCTGATTAAAAAAGTTTCTGATTTTGACCCCGCCAGATTGCACACCTATGAACTTGATCAATTTGTTTTGCGCTATGAACTGGGACTGGTTGACTCCGAACTCGATGATTTTTTAGCCGCACTTGAGCCGTTGCACATTAAGTTTGATCGCCAGAGCGTTAAGCCCGGTGACGCAACCTCCTTGATCCGTCTTTTTTGGCTGTTGCAGCACGAGTCGTTGGGTAATAATTATCATCGGAAATTCTCCGCGTTTTTTAACGAATCGTTGTTTGAGCGTTACTCAGAAATCTGGCATTTGCATAGAAATTACACAGCAGATTCTGAGCAAAAAAGATCACTGAATCGCTTCTATGCTTTTGAGCTTATCGCGGGTATCCAGCGCTATGCTAATCGCAAAGCACCTGAATTAAGTATGCAAAAAGAAGAGTTCTTTTTGGGTGAGTTTGGTGGGGTAAAAATAACCGCACCGGTAGAGGTGAAGCCTGATTGGGATGCTATCCGTAATAAAAACACGGCTCATCCAACTGGCTTCGATGTCTATTTAAAGGTTGGGCGAAATCCACTGCCGCATATCCATATCGGGCTTAATTTGTTCGAATTATTAGACAAGTTGAATAATGGCTATCGTCCGAATAAATACGATAAAAATGCCATCGTGTTACTGGATGAGATTGTAGAGTTGATCGCGGAGCAGGCTAAATCCAGCAACGAAATCAAATTTTATGATGGCAGACAACGGGTTTATCGTGCAAAGGCGGATGACGATATGATCACGATTAGCGGTATGGAGGGTTAGCAGAATGTACCCTATCGCAAACGAGTTAAAAGTGGGTAATAACCTACTGGATAGTTACCTGCCTGTGCGCAATAAAAATAACGATATTAGCTGGCAATTCGTCACCGGTCTGGTTCTTAGCTACGCCCTGAAACGCAAAATTGAAGCTTACGATCCCGAACAATTCCGTGAAGATTGTAGAACATATCTGCAGGAGCTGCTTGATGAGCCTGCATTCTGGTCCGTGTTGGAACGGATGTATTTTTCCAGTCAGGATATTTACCGTGTATCCCCACTTTTTTTACTGTTCCACGCCCAGTTTAATGGTGAAAAAATAAGTGCGGGTTCAACGGCAGATAAACGACTTGGAACGCTTTTTGCTAATTTGATGGGAGATTTTAGCCTTAGTTATCCCATACAGGACAGACTGAACTTCATCGAGCAGCAAATGCTGAATAAGCTCAATGAAAAAATAAAGCTGTTGGGGAAAGGACCGTTTGCCGAGGAGCAACCGTATCTTCCGTATATGGTAACGTGTTTTCAGTCCGATCTGTCGTTTTTGGCGGAGCACCCACAATACCTTTTACAAGAATTGACTAACACCCTGCGTTTGTACGCCTTCAGCTGGTGTGCTCAGTTGGCGCTCAATCTGGACAACTGGCAGGACGGCGAACCACAAAGCAAATCACTGTTTTTTATTCTTGATAGCGAGAAAGCCAGCTCCGAAAGGGAAAAGGTGAAACGTTATGGCTATAAGCTGTTCGCCAGCCAGAGCGAAAAACTGTTCCCGATACTTTCCGCGCTGGAAGTGTTGCAGGTAAAAGGTGAGAAAAAACGCCCTCTCTGGCAGGCATATCAGGATTGTTTGAATTATTCGGATTCCCCAAATCAAGTGTTAGATCAGATCAATGATTACATACAGAAATTTATTAGTAAGGAAGAACGAGATCTTCCTGCTCGTGATCGCGCAACAAACATGGAAAGTGCTTTCAAACAGCTATTATCCGTTGCCGTAGAGCAATTCCAGGATAAAAAAACTAACCGCGCGGATATAAATAAGAACTACATTAAGGAGCTGGAAAGCCAGATTTGCACTGACTTCATTCAGGTCCGTGGTCGGGCAGGAAAAGTGCTGGTGCTGAATCAGGATCGGCTTCTGTTACTGACTAATCTCACTGTAGGCAAAAATGACAAACTCCGCCTTCATGAACTGTTGCGTGGTTTTGAACAGCGCGGTTTTTATCTGGACAACCAGTCGGCGCAAACGTTGGTGGCGTTTTATGAACGCATGGGAAATGTAGAGCGAATGAGTGATAGTGGAGACGCCGTGTATGTCCGTAAAACAGTATGAAACCTATCTGGCAGAAACCTTTATTGAATGGGTAGGTGGCATCATTCAGCCCGGCGAGCGCTATCAGTTCAAATCTCCCGATCCCGATAATGCCCTAAAACTTTGGGAAGCATTCGTCTCTCTGGCGGACGGCAATCAGTTGGAAATTGCGCCAGGGCAATATATTGATTGCCTCCCCTGCAATGGTGTTCAGCTTATTCCTGTACTGCACGGAGCCGAGGCTCCAGCATTTACAGAAAACTACATTTCTCATTTGCGCGATGAAGTTGCAGGGCGCAGCGGTATTTTTGCCCAAACAACGCTGTTAATTATTCATAACAGTATGCTCGATACCCTGATTAACAGCACGAAAGACGTAGCGGCACCGGATGCTATCTGGTATCCACAAACTTTCAGTCAGCAACTTGAAAAGCTCATTACCACAGGCAGTAAACGTTCGGAATTGTCCCACTGTTTGCTGGAGGATCAACTGGCGACGGTACTGGATGAAGGCGCGACCGTATTTGGTTTCTCGTCGCTGTATCGCTTGCTGGATGATGGCAATCTGGATTTCTCCGAGCTTCATCTGTTTAAAGATGATGAACTACTGAACTATAGCCAAAAGCAGCTACGCACCCGACTGAATGAAAACCGGAAATTATATCGCCAGATAGAAGATAGTGTTGAACGCTACAGTGGACAGCTGGAGAATGTGCTGCCTGAGTTTAGTTCAAAATTCATTCAGGAGCATTTTTACGATAAAGATGACTGGCGTGAGCTCGATTTCTCCGATTACAGGAAAGAGAAAGAACAGAATAGTGAACAAAAACTTGTGCTGGAGAACGTCTCTGTTGAAAACGGCGAGGTTTGGCAACGGGCGAAAAGCGCCAGTAAGGCGGGAAAACGTGATATCAGCCTGCTGGTGCAGGTACAGCCAGGGCAATCAAAGGCTGAGCTGGAGTTTAGTTTTCAGGGTAATGATCTTCAGGACAACCAGATAAAGATTGCCCATAATCGTCAGTTAAAAAATACACCTTTCTGGCACACCAGCCGGGCGGGTGGCAAAACTTCCCGCATTATGGCGTCGGTGCCTTTTAATGGGCATCCCTGCTTCTTTAGTCTCGAACTGACCAACCGCAATAATTCAGCTGAAGAGTATAAATTTCGCCTACTGTTGGTCGAGCAGGGACAATTCTGGCTAAACGATATTCAGCACTGCTACCGTGTTGAGCCAGGTAAAGATCAAATAACCCTGCAACTGGAAGATAACACGCTGCGTATTGCCGAGTCTGGCAACCTGACCTCTACATTGAATGACGAGAGCGAAGACATAGACTGCCAGCATTATGCTCAGGTGAATTTTGAGACGCTGGCAAATCAAAGTGACCTGGTTCAGTTTGCTATCGTTTCTGGCGATTCCCGTCTGTCGTTTAACATAGAGGGACCGGGAGCAGAAGAGGGGCTAACGCTGCCACTGCTTTTTGACCAAAGTCGTTTCAACAAATTGTTTAAGGAAGAGGGCAATGCAACCTGGAACCGACTAAAAGGGCGTATCATACTCGATAATATTGAACACAAGGTCGTCGGTGTACGCCAGCAGTTGTTGATAATGGAAGCCTCATTAATTGAGCAACGTTTGCTGGGTACAGGAAGTGACGATAGCGAGTTTACGCTGGACGAACTTCTTGCTAGCTACCCCGATCTCCATAACGCTTATGAGCAGTTATTTGCCTACTATCATCGTCGTAACACCCTGCCTAGTCTGGTGTCGTGGTCAGCGGAATATCGCGCGCTGGTTAGCTACATTGTTACTACATTTGAACAGTCACTCCAGCAAATAGGCCTGAGCAGAGCGCTAACAGCGCCTGAGAAACGTCTTCTGCATCTTGGGATCTGTCGCAATGATAGCCATGAGCGCCTCTCTCCGCTGCATCCTCTGGTGCTGGCCTACCATCTACAATTGGCAGAAACTATCGTTGCGGAGTCGGAACAGCACAATTCGGCATCATTTGCCACACTACCGCCGATCACTCTTGATCGCTTGATGGTTTCCGGGTTAGTGCCGTTTGTTTATCACAGTGAGCATGAATACGCACAACTACAGCCGGTGGATGAAAACCGCTTCTGGATTGATGTGGTTCCCCAGCGGCAGGTCAGCCATGACTACGTTAAACGTCTGGTAAAAGACAAACTTAATGAGTTCACGGACGCTTACGCCCGGTTGTTCCAGAGCGTTGAAAACAGTGCGTTAATTATCAATGCCATTAATCAAGGGAACGCCAAAGAACTGTTTCTGGGATTAGTAGAGTATTTTAAGCAAGAAAAAGAGAAGGCTATTTCGGTTCATGTGAACTGCTACGATGAACGTTTGCAACCCAATATGTTCGATCACTTTGCAGAAAGTGGTAGCTATGAGCAGCTTAAAAACGATCTCGATCTGAACAGCGGCGTATGGCGGGCGGAAGCCGATATGCTGATTGACCTGCTGCGTAGCCGGTTAACGTTCAGCAAGTTTGTCCTGCCGTCAGAAAGCGACAAGCTGGACTATGCACATCTGGCATTTTTCACCAATACAGCACCTGTGGATTGCCGCCAGATCCGCATTGAAGATGCGTCCAGTGGGGTATTGTGTCATGGGTTGATTGCTGGGGAAGGTGCCGAAACGCAGGGGGATGCTTACTTTACCGCGTTTGGACTGCGTGATGTGGATACTGAGTCCTACAGCGCTTTGCGTCTTGCCCGACTAATCGGCTGCTTGTGGCAACCTGCACGTCAAAGCAACAGCCAGTATCATGGACAAGGGATCGGCCTGGCTGTGAGCGGTAATTTTAAACAGCTGCTCAATTACTCCTACAATAGCGCGCTCTGGACCACCATTATTGATCCAAAAGTCACTCTCGACTTTTTCACCAGTCAGAAAGATGTAGTGCTTATCCACTATTCTGACCAGTACACCAGTTGCGCAGGCTACGATGCCGTCACCGTCACGAAGCAGGTTGATTTGTTCCTGCGGTTGCTCCAGACCGGAAGCCAGTCAGGGCAACCTGCTGTTGATAGTCAGCATTTGCTGGCTGAATTTAATGCCTTTAACGGCGAATGGCTGCTGAAAATGCTGCGCTCCACTGAAAGAGAGCGTAAAGAGAAGCACGGCATTATAGGTGCGTACAAATTTGTGCAATCTATGTTGCACCAGTCCGACATTTGCTGGATTCCGCTATCGGTGGCCGAAATGATCCGTGTGTCCGGCAATGTCGGGCTGAAAATGAAAGAGAGCGATTTATCGAGAAATTTACAGGGTTATCGTAACGGCGCGATCTCTGATGATGTGCTCTTTGTGGGTTTCAAAGAAAACCGCCTCTATCTGTTACCGCTGGAAGTTAAAACCGGGGCGCGGCCTGACTACAGCTATGCAGGCCAACAGGCTCGTGAGTTGAAACGCTACTTACAGCAGGACCTTCTGGAACCACAAACGCTGGCATCACAATTGTACCGGGCGCTCTTTATTCGTCAGGTACTGATGCAGGTGGAGAAACTGCGTCTGTACGGTGTGCTGGATAGCAACAAACTGGCTTCCTTGCTGGAACGACGCGAATGGTGGTTAACGGGCGACTATCAGTTAGGTGAGTTGGCCGACTATGCGGACGGCTTCGTCGTGGCGCATGTGGACAGCGCAACCTGCTTCGATCTCTCTTATAAAGAGACAGCGGAGAATATCTTACAGATCGAAATCCCTTATTCACTGCTGCCTTCGCTGATTGCTGCGCAGGGGGATGAACCACCGTTGACGGAACGTTACCGGGTGCCGGAAAAATACCGGCTTAAGCCAGAGTGTGATGCAAGTCCGTCACAACCCGAAGTCGTGGTAGAAGTCACAACGGCGACTGCAGAACAGTTCATTCCGGAACCTGAGTCGAAGTCATTACAGCCTGCTATACCGGTGGTGATACCTGATATTAGCGATACTCCATTACAGGTCCTGTTAGGTCATGATGGAGTCAGTCAGAGCCCGTTACATTGGGAGCCAACCAATACCGCCAAGTTCATGAATACCAATACCGGCATTATTGGAACGATGGGCACCGGTAAAACCCAGTTTACTAAATCGCTGGTCACTCAGTTGATGCGAAATCAGTCCCATAACGTTGATGGTAAGCCTATTGGTTTGCTGATCTTCGACTACAAATCAGACTATGTGGACGAGGCTTTTCTTAATGCAACGGGTGCTAAAAAGTACAAGTTATTTAAGCTGCCTTACAACCCCTTATCTCTGTTTGGCGACACGCCAATGCTACCAATCCACACAGCTGGTGGACTATCGGAAACGATGGCAAAAGCCTATGGACTGGGCCATAAGCAGCAGCTCAAATTAGAAAATCTAATTTTAGAATGTTACGAAGCGGCAGGTATCTCGCCGGAAGATCCGACAACGTGGTCAAGGACTGCGCCGACGATTGAAGATGTATGGCAGCGCTTCCTCGATCAGGAGAAGGTTGAAGAAGATTCGCTTTACGCAGCACTTTCTAAACTGGCGCGTTACAAAATATTCGAGACCATCCCGGAGAGGATGACCAGCTTGTACGAATTGATTGACGGCGTCACCGTGATTGAACTGGCTGGCTACCCGCCAGAAGTGCAAAACCTAGTGGTCGCGCTAACGCTGGATCTTTTTTACGCGCAGATGCAAAAGCGCGGTAAACCAGTGGTGCGAGGGGATCATCGTCAGCTCACCAAAATGATTCTGGTGGACGAAGCCGATAACTTTATGCGTCAGGATTTTTCCAGTCTGCGTAAGATTCTGAAGGAAGGCCGCGAATATGGTGTTGGTGCGATCCTGTCAACGCAGGAGATAACCCACTTTAAGACTGGTGAAAATAATTATGCCTCCTATATTTTAACTTGGGTAATCCATCGTGTTTCAGAAATAAAGAATGCGGATATCAAGGCGGTATTTAACGTCGATGATAAAGGTGAGCAGGAGTCTTTGATGGGACAGATTCGGCAGCTTGAGAAGCATTTTAGTTTGTATATTGATGGGGGTAAAAAAGTAAGTAAAATGAGAGATAAGGCTTTCTGGGAACTTGTTTGATTTTTTAGTTTGTTAATTGAGTAATTTAATGGAGATGAAATGGCCAAGCAAAACATTGAATTTATAAAGTTAGATAAAATAAAATTGGATGAAAAAAATCCTCGTCTTCCCTCTACCTTTCGGAAAGATAAAATAGGGAAGAAAGACATTGTTAATTGGATGCTTAACGATGCATCTATTATAGAATTGATGTTGGCAATAGGGCAGTCTGGTTTTTTTATCGGCGAGGCATTATTAGTTGTCCCTGATAATAGTCAAGTTGGGGATTATATTGTAATAGAAGGTAATAGAAGGCTTACATCTGTTATATTGCTCAACGAACCTGAATTGGCAATGTCACAAAAAATAAAAATAGAGAAAGTCCTTTCTGAAACCAAAGAACGACCAAATGAGTTGCCATGCATTATTTTCGAAAACCGCGAGCAAATTAACAAATATCTTGGATATAGGCATATAACAGGGGTGAAGTCATGGGGGATTTTACCCAAGGCTAGATATCTTAATGAATTATCAAAAGAACTTAATGATGATGATTTTACTACTAAATGTAGAAAATTAGCAAAATCAATTGGTAGTCGTAGTGATTATGTCCGAGGTTTGCTAATAGCATATGAATTATATCTGAAAATAGAAGATCAGGCTTTTTTCAAAATTGTATCCCTAGATGAAACAAGCTTGCATTTTAACTATCTGTCTGATTCATTGAGTCGTGAAAATATCAGAGGGTATATTAATGTTGATATGAAATCAAATGAGCCCACAGCTAATGTAGATATGGGTAAATTAGAACTATTGACAAGATGGTTCTTCGAGAAAAATGAAAATGGACGCAGCCGGGTTTTAGGTGATAGCAATAATTTAAAAATGCTTGATACTGTTTTAGGCAACAAAGAGTCAGAGGAGTACTTCCGAGAGGGTGAAGGTAATATAATAGATGCCTATAATTTAGTCTCTATTACAGCCGATTCATTCAACCAAGAAATTGAAGCGTCTCTTTCTGGATTAAAAAGAGCTAACAATGTATTATTTAAAGTCAAGCAACACCATGATTCAGTTAGGGAAAAGCTAAAAGATATATTTACGCTTGCGAAAAGTATGAATGCTGCTATCAAATCTATGTCAGAAGAGAAATGGGATGATTGAATTTAAATCATTAAGCAGTACGCCGAATGAAACTATATGTAACTCACATTATTATTGTGACTATATAGAGCTACTTGCTTTAGTTGATTGTGATGATGGTGTTAGTTTTAGTGATGTTTATGATCGTTTTTTAGAAGATGAAAAAATTGCTGATATTGGCACTGAAAATAATGGTCATACAAGTGAGGTTTGGAATAGTAGAATAAATAACTGGTTTTCAGAGGTTAATAGTCGAGCCACTCATTATGGTGACTACTACCCATTCTCCTTTGATGGTGTAAGGGTAAAGAAAAAAGATAATATTGAAGATATTCATTATATCTATATATGCTTATTATTAAGTTCTCTTCTTAAATACTTGGATGGGTATCACCAGGTAACGACAATTTTTGAGAAATTATCATATTATGCTTTGAAAAACTATCTTCCTCAAGATGCAGAGGTGCATGTATTCGGTGTTTCTTCTGATAGAAGTTCTAAATATATTGGTAGTCTCGAAAGTAAATTTACTCTCTTAGCTAGTGACTTAGGGCTAACTAGATCTGTGCGAGCCAATATCTTTAGACCCGGTGATAATGGTGATGGTGGGATTGACATTGTTGCGTGGATTCCTTTTAAAGATGATCCAAATTTAGAGCGTAAGCAGATATTTTTAGGACAAAGTGCATCCGGAAAAAATTGGAGTAATAAACAAGCTAGTGTTGACCGAGTCAAAAATTTTCTTGCTGATTTACCTGATAATGCACAAAATATACTATTTGTCCCATTTGATTTTAGAGACGCGGACCGAAACTTTTGTCAAAATGATGAGATAACAGCATCACTTATCTTTGATAGACATAGAATAATAAGGCTAATTGATATTGATGATATAAATAATGATATATTAAGCTCTAGTTTCCAAGAAGTAATAAACTATGCATTAACTTTTGAAGAAGATATTGTTTAATATTTAGGATAGGTTAACATACTCCCACTTATGTTAACCTATAAAATAATTATAAAGCTTGTGTTATACTTTTTAGGTTTTTATAATTTCTGATTGCAGCAATCCCATCCTCAACATGTGCCGCCCATGCTTTAATTAACATTTTCTGCTCTAGCTGTGGATATAACATCTTAAGTACTAATTCCGTAGTTTGTAGTGTTTCACCCAACCACGTAATTTTGTCGAGCACCAAGACACCATCCAACTTTTTACTATCTCGCTCTGGTGAATATCTAAACTCACTTTCTACCGAGCGAAAAAATGCCAGTCGGGCGACAACATTTGGTGTGATCCCAGTATATCCCTTTAACTTTTTCAGTTGTTCTTCAGTCTGACGACTGAGCTGCATTCTGTTTGGGAGCATCAGATTGCCTCCTTAGTTAATTCCCAGAAATAACCTGGCTTAAGTGCGGAAGATTTCGTATGTACATTGAACACTATCTCATAAGCATGAGAGATGTCATCTCGAAGTTGATCGACAAAATAACGCTCATCCACTTCTGTATCTGTAGACAACAGCACTACCTGATGGCTGGCAAACGGGAAGTAGTGGTTAATAAGTTTATCTCTATGTTGAGAGTCTAAACGGCCCAGTGGAGTATCAATGATTACCGGCAAATCACGACCAGAAGTTTTTGCCAGGGCCTCAAGAATCGCAATCGCATAGATCTGTTTCTCTCCGGCAGAGAGTAGCTTGCGATTGATCACTGAGCCGTTTTCATCCACTAATTCCACATCAAACGTTTCAGGATTGATGTGTGCATTGAGCTGCAAATCTTCTTTACGAGCTAATTTACGGTAAGCACCTTCAAAATTCGCTGATAGCGTTTTCACCCTTGCTTGAGTTAAAAGTTCACTGTAGCGGTCAAGCAGGTTGATTGTTTCTTGGGCATTATTAAATGCACTATCGAAGTTATGTTGATTACGTGCCAGATCGTGTGTTTTTTGTACCTGACGAGCACAGTCCAGTTGCAGCTGTTTAGTCTGTTTTGCTTCTTCCAACAGCGAGCGATACTCCTGCCGTTTACTCTCGCGTTTACGGTCAAGTTCCCGAAGTTTTTCAAAGATATCGATAAGTTGATCATCTTCCGGTGCACGAGCAATATTTGCCGCGGCTTGCTCAAGCTGCTCTTCAACTTCAGCCAATTGGTTACGATAAAGATCAAAACGCTGCCACGCTTTCTTGCTGTCCTTTTCGATCGATTGTTGGATCATCCCAGCTTCGCGTTCGGAGATGTCAAATAACAGCTCACCTTTGGGTTTTCCAGCCAGGTAATCTTTCAGATTATCTTCAATTGATTCGGCAGCAATTTTGCCAGTAGTTCCTGAGCGGAATGAAATATCATTTTTCAGCTGCGTAAGAAATTGAGTTAATTCCTTTTCAAAACTGTTTGCCTGCTTAATTTGTATCTCTGAACTAATTTGCTCAAGCAATAGCCCTAAAGTCCTAGGTGCCAGAGCATAAGGTAGTGAGCTATCGCATTCATGGCGCAATACTTTTTCAAGGCGATCTTTTTCTTTTAACAGAGTGTCAACTTTCTGTTTTTCTTGTGCTTTTGTCTGAGCAAAAGCACCACCTTGCGCATTCAGAAGTGCTTCATATCGGTTGATTTCTTTTGATAGAAAATCAATTCGTATTTTGGCAAAATCAGCTTTTTCTAAAATATGCTCTGTCTGGAAAGCAAACTGCTTAACCTGTTCTTCAAGTTCAGCAAGTTTTTGTTGTTGGGAGTCTGCCAGTTGGCTGGATTGCTGACGCTTAATAAAGATCATCAAATCATTACGAAGTTTTGCGATGAGATCTAAACCTAAAAGGCGACGTACGGCTGTACGTAGAACATTACCAGAGTCATCTTCAGCGAGCTCTGCAATTTTTTCACCATCAAAGAAGAACAAATCAGCAATTCCATGCGGAATTAATTCATTCAAGAAACCCTGGCATTGATCGTAATCCAGTTCTTCAAGGAGTTGGTCATCTTGCTGGAGGGATAGTTGATCCTTTTTCCCTCTTTTCCATGTGCGCGTGACGGTAAACTCAGCTTCATGCCCGCCTTTGTTATAGGTGAAAACAAGTTTAATCGACGCTTCACTTGGCCGTTCATCAGTCGTTGATCCGTTGTGAATTAATGCGCTGAGTTCTTCAACATACTCTTGTTGTTGAGTTGCTGGGCCAAACGCTAACCGACCATACAATGCCAGGCGGATTGCAGACAGAATCGATGTTTTTCCTGCTCCGTTAAGCCCACCGAAAAGAACTATCGGACGCGGGTTATCATTGTTTTGGCGCTTTCTCGGGGCCAAATCAATGACATGAGTACCATTAAATACACGGAAATTATGCAATACCAGTTGTTTAATTAACACGTTCTTTTTCCTCACTGGTAAGCAGAGTCGGCTCGCTCACTTCAGCAATTCTGCGCTGCAAAATCTGTAGTTCGGCTTCCAATTTTGCTACTTCATCCTGATGAATATCTCGGTCGTTCCGTTTCTGTAAAGCTTGTTGCTGCTGTTTAATTTCTTCGAGACTGCCCCAGTCTTGTTTCAAGATGGTACCAAGTTTGTCGAAGATACCCTGACGGCGGCTGAGTCCTTCCATAGAAACCTCAAGCTCAATCAGTTTCATAACCATCTCAGGAACTACCTCAAACCCTTGGGCGATCTGCTCAAGCAGTTCCGCATCGCTAGCATTGAAACGTGACTGGTCGTCAATAACCCAGTTCAGGTCTTTCCCGTAAACGTCGCGATAAATACCTGGCAAAGTATCGTACCAGTCCGGCTCATTAGGGTCTTTCAGCCATTCTTGTCGAATAGCGTGTAGCTCCGGCTGCGTTATTAACGTGATGGTATGGCCCTGATTGTTCAAATCGCGCTCAATTTCAAGCAAATCTTTAAGCCACTTCTGACGATATTTGAGCCAGTAAGGGCCGGGAACATGCTTACGCTCCGCACTGATTTCTTCGCCGTCCTTGGCATATTGATAACTCACTTTACCGGTACGGCGCTTATAGTTTCGGAACGTATCTTTATTCACGGGGTCGGTGGTAAATGCCAGCAGATCGCGATATTTCAGCAAAGGGGACATCCACTCTTCGCCATTCTTGATCAGACTTTCCATCGCTTTATCTTTAGTGACTACGGTACAGGTCCAGCAGCCAAAGCGGGAGTTACCACAGGAAGGGGTACTTTCATCGATCACGAGTGGACACTCACCCTGTGCGGAAGAGTCCATATAGAGTGTCCAGAGCGGACGGTTATTGCCGCCCCAAGGGCTTTCCCACTCAATAATATCTTCTGGGGCATAGCGAAACGCACCGCGCAGCAGCTTCCAGACATCTTCTACATCCCAGGTATCGATGGGGGTATAGATAAATGCATTTGCCAGCGTAGTGTGCCTGGCTAGGCGGGAGCCATCAATTTTATGCTTTGCTATTACCTGCGCGCGAGAAGCACTTTCGCTACTGCGCGAACCCAACACGACGATAACTTCATCAAACTGGCTGACTTTATCTTTAATAAAGTCACTTACTGGATTGATTTTCATACGCTCGGTACACCAACGGAAACTACGGGTTGGAGCCGGATAACCTTTCCCCAGCAAATTGACCCAGAAGGTTTCATTCGTTTTAGGCGTTACTGCGTGTTGAGTGATCGGCAGGCCGTTACGCTTCGCCCCCGCCTCAATCTGCAACATCGTTTTCTTAATTAAATCTACTACCACCGGTGTTTCGACCAGCGTATCTGACGACACTACAAAAACATCTTTACTGCGCATTTCTGGAGGCAGACCCAGTAAGGCCAGATACACCAGCGTGATCACGGCGGAAGAATCTTTCCCACCGCTGTAGCCAATCACCCACGGACGCTTATCAGCACAATAAATTCTTTGTACTTCGGAAACATATTCGGCCAGAGGACGTTCGGCGAACTGCTCCTGATTAATAAAATCTTCATATTCGGCCAGATCGAAGGCCTGAACTAATTTACTCATGAGGCAACCATTTGAGCTTCAAGCTCCTGTTCTTCAGGAGTGAGGGGAATTGAAATCGCAGTTTTTAGCGCATTGCAGGTGAGTTGAATCGCAGTACTGGTCTTACTTAACTTACCGTGCTGCATCGCGCGTTTGATCAGTTCCGGATTATTTCTGCGCCAGTTAAAGGTTTTTAGTGCAGCAATTTTATCCTGCCATTGCTCCGGATAGTCGATCAGCAGGGCATACCCCAGTTGTCCGAGCGCCTGCAAACCAATGCCGTGAGCGTGAACATAGTCCTGACGTAGTTGAACCGGTGAAACTTCTTTTTTTGCGGCTAACTGCCAGTCCGGCATTACATGATAAATAGCCTGCCAATAGCGAGTTGCTATCTGGGTACATTCTTCAAAATTGCCCTCTTTAGGATCTTTTCCCAGCAACGCTCGGGTAGCTTGTTTGATGCTGCTTAACGTAAATAATTTATTTGATCGCTGACTGATACCGGATTTTTCTAGCTCAGTCATTCCGACAAACGGCTCTATGGACATTGCCAGATAACGTGCCAGATTTGAACTGGCATCTCGATGATCATACAACGATGCCAGTGACGGGCTGGGACGAATAGCGTATTTATTTAGATCGGCAAACATCTGTTGGCTGCGTTTTAATCCTTCATCGACAAAAAAGAGCACCGGAATGTTATCCTGACCCAGCTCTGGGCGTGCTTCTAAAGCATCTTCGATTGCTTTACGACGATGCTGACCGTCATTGATCAGAATTTGCGCATCCATCGGTACGCATAACGTTCCCAGGTTGTTTGTACCTGGGTGCTCATCAAACTGGACGTCAACGGCAATGGATGCTGTAAGCGCAGAGAACACATAATCTTTTGGATTTTCCAGAAGATAACGCACCATTTCGGGGATACGCGATTTATTCAGTGTGCGCTGTGCGCGTAGCTCAGGCGGTACGTCATTTTCATCAAAGCTGAATATCTTGGGAATGATGCGCATCGGGCACGTGGCGATGTAGAAAGGACGACCAGCCTGAATGCCACGTATAGCTGGAAAAGAGTAGCAGTAATCTGCATCAACACTAGCCATGCTGTAATCCGTATAAAAATCGAATGAATTTGATTACGTGATATTTTACGTAACTCAAGGCGAAAGTTACAGTTTTTTTACGTAAAAAATTGCGTAACGCCTTCCAAACTCGAAAAAATTTTACCTGAAGGTTTGGGAATTCTTTGTGCTGATAATTGGAAAATAAGTCTTTTGTGAAATTTTTTTCGTTTTTAATCAGTGAGTTATGTGAGTTTGGTGCTTTATTCACTTTCTCGTTATCCTGTCACATATCTTTTGTCGTGATCCTGTTAGGTGCAGACTTAGCTTTAACTGATCGGTTTAGATCACTTCCAACAGCCGGTCGTTGGGGTACAAGTCATAGTCAATACAGCTGGACCAGCAGAACAAAGTCACTTATAGAGATCGGTTGTTCACCGTAAATTCAATTAATTCCCATCGCTATTAAACTTGTAATCCATTAAGATCGCGTAAAACTTGGTGATTATAAGTTTAAAGTTATAACAAAAGGCTTGAGTTAGAATGTTTATGTAGAAAATTGACCATTAACTTTTAATTTGAGATTTGACAACATGTTTTTGTACCATTCTTTGAAATATACATACACAATGAAAAAGAGAAAGTCATATCGATTTATCTGTCAGACTCGAATAAATGAGCTGCCTTTGATTTGGCTGTTCAGAAAAGCGTTAGAAGGCATGAGTGATAAATAGTACGTATTGATAAGGTCATGACGTGGAATGGTTTTCCTGGGCGTGTAGGAAATTAGTTTTCTGAAAGGTAATTTTAAAGATAGTGATATTTTATTTAAGCGCAGGTAAAAATAAAAAAATATCCATAGTTACTGAAGCCTGGCCTTCATGATGTTAGCATAAATCATTGCTTTAGCTATAGATATAAAACTTGAGCAGGATTTTTTCTGAAGCGCAGATAGATGATATAATAAATTTCACGCGAGAAGAGATACGTATCGGTAATGAATTTTATAGAAAGTGTATAACAATAACTTTTTGCTTGATAAAGGTAATGAAACTAAAGCATTTGAGTGCACATGTTATCGCTTAGGTTTTTATTTTATGT
>NZ_NHZE01000003.1:0-29439 GCF_002207995.1 Pantoea sp. VS1 | reverse complement strand
ATATTTAACCTTGTCAATAGTTGACATTATTTTAAAATAAGCTACTTATTGGTTATTTAAGAAGGACTACCAATGATCGATATAAAAAACAACATAGATAATATGTGGGTTTACTTTCCTGAGCATGAAAATGAGATTTTAAATGAAGTTAGTATGCTTACTTCCTTTCAGTTCTATGACCGTTATCTTTTAAAGTTATCTGCAAGAGAATTTTTGGATTTTTTCCAATATCTTTGTGACTATAAAATCAATAACGAAATTGACGACTCGCATGCAATTTCTCAACTCATTAATTATGCTTTTGGCTACGATTCAGATAACAGTCATGACAATCGACCAAATGACTTTAGCTTTTTTCGTGATCGTGTAGAAAAACTTAGAAGTGAACACTTTGCTGAAAAAATCAACAGTGAAAAAAACAAACTAGGATTAAATATTAACTGCATTAGAGGAGGGAATGGCTTGCATGAGCGTCTATAACCCACACATTTAGGGACATTAATAGCCTTTCAATCATGAAGAAATCTCAATCACGCAACTTTCAAAGAATTATAATTTGATAAATTTAGTCAAAAAACTATTGTTATCAGCCCCTGATTTCTGCACTTTGGTCCTAGCTTTGGCCCACCTCCTAATTGTAGTTTTTAATAAAACTAGCAAGATCAGAAAAGTATATTTGCATCTACAGAGACGCCAGCCCAAAATTCTCCATCGGTGATTACCAGAGTCATCCGATGAAGTCCTGAGAGCCCGCAAGGCGCAAACCCTGCGGGCTTTTTTGTGTCTGCAATTTGTCCAGTGAAGTCTGATGCTAACTAATTGAATCCGAACTGACCTGCCCCTAGTATTAGATACAACCCTCAGTTAGTAATGGTGTCTGGCTGAGGGTGAGGAACGTGGCGCGAATGGACTATCTGAATAGGTACGAGCGCGGGAAGTGGCGCCAGTTTTACTTTTCGCCTGCGGGCTTTGGCTACACGTCCCCCATTTTCCAGAGCCGTATCCATTTAAAGAAGAGAATATCGTTGACGTTGTGCTCACGCGCGAGGGCGGCAACGCTGCCGATTTTTTCAACGGTTTTGAGCGCCACGCGAACCAGCCGAAACTTAAATTTGGGCGTGTAACGCTGACGTGATAAAGATTTTAAGTCAGTCATCAGGTGTCCACCTAATTAGAATAAGTGGACGCTTAAATTAAAGAAATCGATTCTTCCTCCAGCATCGCTATAAATTCATGTGTGTCACGTGAAATCTGAGCGGCTAATAACGCCGTAAGGACCCGTCTTCATTGATAAGACGCTCTCCCCTTGCTGCTTCGACAGATCGTACAAACCAGAACCAACTGTCCTGATGCTGACAGGGAGCAGCATCAATCAGATTAAGTACCTCTTCCCGGGAGTACCCTCTGAGCATGCTTGCAACATAACGAAACTGCTCAAGCCTGGGAGGGACGTTAAATAGGCGAGTCATACACCTCTCATGCACGACCTGATGGGCAGGGGTGGTTTTGGATGATAATCGAAATAACAAACCATTCTGATCGATATACTCAGAATCCATGCATTTTTGTAACGCTTCCACCGGAAATTCATCAAGCCGCTCAGCGAATACCTGCGGAATAAGTGCAGCAAGTACAGGTGATGCAAGCATCCGTTCCAGCAGCGTGTCATGGTAAGGCAATCGCCCATTCATGGCATTTAAGACTGAGACCGTTCGATCCTCATGTTCAAAATGTCGCAACACAAAGTCCGCCACTATGTCTGGCGCAATGTCAAGGGAAAAAGGCAGCAACTCTCTCATCGTTTCAAAATCTGCTGCATTCAGCATCCTGTGACGCAGGATCCATTCTCTGAAAGGATACCCTTCACAGCCCTCTGTTTTGACATAAAAGTCAAAGTTCGTTTTCTTATGCCAGTCCTCATAAAGCATCAATGCCTGCCGCAAGTGGAACACCGGAAGCGCATCAGGCTGATGAGCGATAAACTTCACGATGTGAACCATGCCCTGAGGGAAGACTCGCGTAATCGCGTTCAGAAGATCTTGCATTGCTTTTGGCTGCATCGGACTGCCCAACCGCCGCCAGAGTTCGTCAATGAGTGTGATGGGAGCCTCAGGAAGCCAGCGCATACAGGCCAGTGATGGAATGTCGTGAAGCCCCGCGAAAGACGGCGGCAACTCTGTCAGCATTTTAGGCAAAACCTCCACTCCATGACGTGCAATTAATACCCTCCACCCTGCCTTCTCATGACCCGCAGCAATCCACTGTCGCGCCGTTTCATCATCGATGTCCGGGGAAAGAGCATCAGCAAGCTGGTGGTGATGGGTATCAATCCCTGCGAGTGCAACTCGCTGAAAGCGGCCAATCCAGGGAGCGCCTTTTTCGACAATGGCATAGCCGAGGACTTCCTGCGCCTCCGGTGATAGAGAAGCGAAGCTTGTCAGCAATATCTGAAACACACTGTCATCGCCACAACCTGTAAGAACGCGATTGAGTTCAAACCACGCACTGGAGTTTTTTTTGATGACAGAATCGATTAAACGCCCGTATTCTCTGGCGATATGCTCTGCAAGGCTTTTATTGCTGCGCCGTTTTGCAGCCGCACGAAGCCACCAGGCTTTTGATGCAAATACGGTGTCAAGGTGGGGGCTGACCCATGCGGGTATATTGGCACAACACCCCAGCGCAACCGCTGCCGCCCTTGCCCACGTTATCCGCCCATCAGCCGCTGCCTGCTTGAGCCATGAGCTCCACTCCGGCCCACCTCGCTCGGCGATCACATTGAGTACAAACCCCGTATCAGGCGAACCCAGCCAGTCAGCCAGTGTAGCCCGTTGTATGTAAAGTTTATCCGGACAGATAGCATCATCCCACTCATGCGGATAACACTTCGCAACGCTGAGTGATGAGAGCACCTCTAAAGCCTGCCGAAAAAATTCTGCACGCCCCCCCTTGAGGGCAGCCAATGCCGCTCTATTTCGCACCGCCAGGCGAGGATCAGCCAGGCCCAGTTTTATACTATCTACCAGCGCAGGCGCAGGACGTTCCCCCCTCCGGCTGGCATCAAGCAAAGCTGAAAGCACAATATCTTCTGTGACCATTGCACTAACATCCCTCTCCCTCGCAGCCCCACCTGACTGAATAGCAAGCGAGAAACTCTCTCGAGTGCGAAGAGGGTTTATGGTAAGACAAGCAACATCGTCACATAAGTATCCATGACCGGCGAGCCAGCTCCAGTAAAGATCATGGACGGGTAAAGTCAGACCGGCGCGTTCCTGAAGTGTACCCAGACTTTTAAGGATCCTGACAGGATTTTCAAGACCGGCCTTCGCAGCACGATGCTGAAGTGCCTGGGTAAGGCGACCAAAGGAGCGCGTGCCTGCAAGCGACAACTCTGCGACCGCGCCAGCAAGTACATCCGTAAACCTCTCGGGCAGGTCTCGCATGAGGTATTCATGAAACTGACGCAGCAGATCGCCGATTGTTGTCGACCGCGCATCGGAAAGAATGTGTATGGCCAACAAAAGAGGGAGCCGTAAAAGGTCAAGCACCGCATCTGAAGGCAATGCTTCGCCAGGCGTAGAAGTGGCAACGGCGCGTTTTATGTGTTCTGGGATGGGTAAATCCAGCCTCCAGTGCTTAAATGCACCGTCACCCACATCAGCAAATTTGGCGGTAGCAAGCACACGAGTGTTGCGCCAAGCCCGCAGTGCCCGTGCTTTCTCACTCGCCTGCGAAGCGCTCGCAAATTCAGACCAGCTATCAACAAAAACACAAATTCGCGGGTCATTAAACAGTCCCGGCAAATCGATTCCCGGAATAATGTCGGTGATCATTGCTTCCAGCTCACCCCAGCTTGCCACCTGTCCAGCAGGAAGGTAGAGAGGCACGATCGTACTGGACGCAAGAAGACTCTTTGCCGCATGCCAGAGCGCGAGCGTTTTACCCGAACCTGGCTGGCCTAGAATAAGGTGTTTTTTATCTGTATGTTCGGTCAGTTTTGCTATTGTTGTGCTGAGAGGCGCGCCATCAGCCAGCATCTCAGTCAGTCTTGGCTCTACAGCGAAAACTCGCATCAGTGCCTTTCGAGCTTCCCTCTTTGCTTCCGGAAATAACAAATCCACTGAGGGAGGCATACCGGCCTCAATTAATGACTCAGCCAGCCCCCTGAGGTCCTCACCCGATAATGCCCCCTTCGTTCTGCTGAGTTGGCTTAGGAAACTGACCGCAATGCGAGAAGGCACTGCGATGGACGTGGCTCGCTCCAAGCATGACTTGAGATTATCGCGATTCAATCGGCGAGGGCCAGGACCAAGGGCACATGCAATGACATCGCAGAACACGGCATTGTATGCGCGATGTGCCATATCTGCAGTCGACTGTAACTCATCGCGCATATCTATCAGTGCCTGGCGGTTACTTGCGTCCAGCTCGCGCCAGTCTGGGGCTCCACAGGCAAAAATCATCGAACGCACAAGCTCATTCCTGAATTGTTCATCAGAGCTGTCACGGACAAAGATCTTCAAAGCCTCAGATAACGTCCGCTTGAGCAGAGCAGCCCGAAGTTCACCGACATCCCCACCCTTAGCGGCTTCGCCCCAGGCGACCAGGCCAACGGTACCAGAAGGCAATGCATCTTTGCGCTCCTTTCCTGCAAGGGATGTTGTAAGAAATACCAGCCTGACGACTCGCCCTGGATTGTTAACGCGAAGCCTGAAAAGTGATTCAATAGCAGCTAGTACATCCGGTGAGTTCAACGTCACAGCACCCGATTCACGCGTATCTTTTGCCTGTGTCGCACTCAGAATGTCATCAAGTGCGCCTGAGTTACGAAGGATTTCAGTGAAGTCTTCGGCAACTTCCAGATAAAGCTCATCTCCAGGACGCAACGACAGCCAGGCCGCGGCTGACGCGTGAATTTGATAAATGTATCCGCGAAGTGAGGCCGTTGCCTGCCTGGCAATATCCTCGGGAGGAACCCGCCAGGGTTGTAAGGGATCACCGAAGTTGTAAACAGAATCTGATGACATAGCAAAACTCTTCTGTAAAGCAGCGACATTTATTAACGAAATATGCTAAGAATATCAATGGATATTAGCCTATATAGCGCATAGTTCGCACCCCTGTTAAAGAAAGAATAATTTCGGTTTTCCTCTCAGATTTAACAGTAGAGTTAAGCGATGATTTGCAGAAGAGCTGTGGCGCTTAATGGCGATACCCACACTAATATGAACACGGCTAATTTATCGCTGGCCACAAACGTCTGTGCTCTCTCAGTGACTGCATTTTCAGCCCATTTTTGGGGAGCCATTTTCTGTAATCCTCCATTAATTTCGTCTGTTTTCTATCACCGATAACGCGTTCCTTGCGTATAATATCGTGATTGGCCGCGCTGACTCTCCTGCAGAAGTACATTTATGGCAAATATCTGACAGAACATCCGGACGAGCCGGTATTGACGCTGGACTCCGGGTACCTTGCCCGCGAGTAATTTAGTTCGCAGATCGCTGTCAGACTAACGCTGGCGAGGCAGATGGTGCTGGCGCATTCATATGAACTGGCAAAACAAGTGCTCAACATAAGGACGAACTGATAGGTATCGCTCAGAAGCTGGAAGATAAAGGCTGGAAAGAAAGCTATCGGCTGGGACAAGAGATAGCCAGGATGAGATAGCGGCGAAGTTTCTTGAACGCGGTATGACTGCTGAATTCATCAGGACGACATGATGGCCGCGCACCGCGTACCGCCTCAGATGCTGGGGATTATCCCGAACAACACCGGCGGATTTGGTGACGTTGAAAGACCAGCAGCGTGCTTGTGCGCAACAAACTTATTCCGCTACAAAGCGCTTAGGAGTTAAACGACTGCTTGTTGATGAGGTTATAAGGTTTGCGCCTTACAACCTCGATCTGAAAGATGGCAGCAAACTCACAGCGGCAGGATTGAGCGCCTACGGGTGCTTTTTATTTATCAGTCCAGTGACCGGCGCGCGCAGAATCAATTAGCAGCTGAATGGTGAGAGGTTTTTCCGCCTTACCGTTATTTGCCGGAAAATAACGCCCGAAATTTATTTCTTTCGGGTTGAGAGAAAATCGCTCCGCGAATGTTTCCAGCAGCTCAGCGGCGTCTTCTGGTGCCATCCTGAAATCTTTATTCAAATCCGTTGTATGTGTCAGTGGAAAACGCTTACGCAACCAGAACCAGTAACCGTTATATTCTTCAACCAATGCGAATATCGCCTTTTCAGTATCATCCATCACCAGATTTTATCCTCCGCCCGGGCTATCGTGTTATAACGGTTCATCGACTTCCAGCCTATAACCCCCACGTCTGACGCCACTACAGCCCAGCCAATAACCGGCACGGTCCTGCCAACAAAGGTGCCTAATTTTTGAGTCATTATAATTTTCATGTTAAACGGATTTCCAACTATGGTTGGCAGCGGGAAAGGCAGTCTGTATTTTTGCAGCAACCTGCGTGACTGAATAGATGCATACGAGGTGCCGGGAGTCGCGTTTGCAAGTTTGCCGGACACGGCGACGTTATTACGCCCGGCATAGATCGCAGCTGCGGCCACAACGTTGCCTGTTGCCACTGCCGCCCCCGTGAAATGCTCGGCAGTCACATCAACCATAATCCAGAAAAAAAGCTCGCCAGCATTAAGATTTGAAAGGCCGCCGTAAAAATAGGTTCCGTTAAGCTGTTCGGTTGTATCCATAACCACACCCCGCAATATAAAGAGTGATGGAATTTTAACCGCAACGAATTTGAATTTCCAGCCTCTCCAACACGCATGTAACGCATTCTGCCGCGCGTATCGCCTTATTCCTCTAGCCAATCATTCGCAAACCAGGCACACGTCAGCGGGCCGGAAATCGGGGCGGCGTCATCCTCCACTCTCTGAATAATCCCTCCTCCAGCCCGCTGCTAATTCAGGAGATGACCGAAACTAAGCATGGAGTGTGAACGACACTCACTATAACCTTCATGCCACTCTCTGATAGCTTTCCCGCCCCCCCTATCAAAAACATTTCCTTCAAATCGCCGGAGCATTTACATCGCTGGCGCGAAGCGCTGCCAGATCAGCCTGCTGACCGAATATCCCCCAGTTGGCTTCTTCGATTTCCTGTATCATCACATAGACAGGCGCGACAGAAGTGCCTGACGGACGACGATCCAGAATTGCGGTTGCGCCTGCAATCAACTTCTTCTTTGCATCCTCATCCAGGCCACCTTTGATGACATATATCTGAAGGGACACAACCGGCAACCAT
Source organism: Pantoea sp. VS1 (assembly GCF_002207995.1). Classification (NCBI taxonomy): domain Bacteria; kingdom Pseudomonadati; phylum Pseudomonadota; class Gammaproteobacteria; order Enterobacterales; family Erwiniaceae; genus Pantoea; species Pantoea sp. VS1. Next base: position 22,168 of record NZ_NHZE01000003.1, on the reverse strand, counting down.
GCGGGTTTGTCTCCCATAAAGACGGCATCAGAAGAGTATTCGGCAAAGTAGGCCCAGACCGTACTACGAACCAGCGGGGAGTCTGGCAGCGCCTCGCAATTAAGTCCTAACTGCGTCAGATCTCTGGCAACCTGTTGACGCTCAGCCGCATCAAAGGTACCTGCTGGCGCATGAATGATCATTTTAGGCATTAAATATCTCTCATTGCATCAGGGGAACAGGATGGATTCCGCACCGGGCGGAATCCATCATCGGGCAACTAAATTGACTGCCCACCGGAGACTTCGATGCGCTGACCGGTGACCCAGCGGTTGTCCGGGCCCAACAGGCTGGCAATCATCGGACCGATGTCATCAGGCAGGCCCACGCGACCCAGCGCGGTCATGCCAGCAAACGCCTGGTTGTAATCGGGGATGTCACGCACCGCGCCACCCAGGAAGTCGGTCTCAATCGCTCCCGGGGCCACGGTATTCACGGTGATGCCGCGGCTGCCCAGTTCTTTCGCCATATACACGGAGAGTATTTCAACGGCGCCCTTGGCAGCCGAGTAGGCCGAGAAACCCGGAAACGACACGCGGGTCAGCCCCGAAGAGAAGTTGACGATGCGTCCGCCATCGACCAGCAGCGGCAGCAGCGACTGCGTCAGAAAAAACACTCCTTTGACGTGTACGTTAAATAACGCGTCGAACTGCTCTTCCGTGGTTGCGCTAAAGTCGGCCATTTCCCCATGCCCGGCGTTGTTGATCAGATGGTCGAACGTTTCGCGTCCCCAGTCACCTTTCAGGATATTGCCCACGGCGGCGACGAAACCCGGGAAGGACGATACGTTACTGGTGTCCAGTTGCAGCGCAACTGCCTTACGGCCAAGCGCCTGAATTTCATTCACCACGGCATCCGCCGCCTCTTTACCATTACGATAAGTCACGATGACATCACCACCATGGCGGGCAATGCTCAGTGCGGTATTACGGCCAAGACCCCGGCTGGCGCCAGTAACAAGAGAAAGGGTTGTCATGAAATATCTCCTCAATAGTGGGAGAGTGATTCTAACAATCGACAAACTTCCAGGGTTGCCCAATAATTTTTAATTATTGCCTGATTATTTTTATATTTTTATTCGATGCCGTATTTACTAGAATGGTCGCATCTGAAATTTTTTATTAATTGCCTGATAATATGAAAAAGCGTGATCACTCGTATGAGGAACGCCCTGCAGGAGACAATGAATTTGACTCTGCCGGGAGGATGGCGGCTTTGCTGCAGGCGGCACGACACTACGCTGATGAACACCACAACGGAGCGGGCGTTGCTGCAACGCCAGTTGATGGGGTGTTCATTCTGCGCGAGACCGCGCCTACCGCGTTGCAATTCGCGATCACTAAACCGCTAATCGCAATGGTGCTGCAAGGCAGCAAACGCGTGACCATGGGCAGCGATCGTTTTGATTTTGGCGCGGGGGAATCCTTGCTGATCACCATGGACGTGCCAACCGTGAGTCAGGTTATCAGCGCCAGTGCCGACACCCCTTATTATTCTCTGGTCGTGGAACTGGATGCGGCGGTGATTAGTGAACTGATGGCAAACATGGTCGGGCTGGAGGCTGCCACGGATTTGCCCGTAAGCATTGATCAGATCGAAGAAGATGTGGCAGAAGCCGCTTTGCGTCTACTGAACATGCTCCGCAGACCGCGCGCGCTCGCCGTGCTGGGCAGCCAGTTGGTGCGGGAGTTACATTACTGGCTATTGTCAGGACGACACGGCAGCGCGCTGCGCACCCTCGGCAGCACTGACAGCCATGCCCGGCGGATTGCGCGGGCAGTCGCGATCATTCGGGCTAATTATGCGCTACCGCTGCGCATGAAAACCCTCGCTGATGCCGCCGGTATGAGCCTCTCGGTGTTTCATACGCATTTCCGCCATGTCACCACGCTCACCCCGCTGCAATTCCAGAAACAACTGCGCCTGCTTGAAGCGCGGAGACTGATGCTGACGGAAGGGACAGCGATCGGTATTGCTGCTAATGCGGTGGGATATGAGAGCGTGACGCAGTTTACCCGTGAATATTCACGGCTGTTTGGTTCACCGCCAGCCCGGAATATTCGGGAAACCCGCGCAATTGAGCGTTCAGTCCTGTCGGGTGAGCCGATAAGGCAATAAATTATTCGAGTCTGTCGCTGCCGGGACGTACATCCTGGCGGGTGACATCTGATCACCCGAACGACGCTGACTGCTTTAACCTCAGTCAGCCGTAACGAACGAAAGCTTACGAAAGCGTCCTCCCTGCTGCGCACTTATGCCAGAAATGCCCACAGAAACGGTACGATTCACTTACAGTTTATTCCTAATGCCCTGCGTTGCGCTCTGTGCCACTCTTAACTACGCTCATAACACTTATGATGCTTAATGAGGGACTATATTATGAAAAAGACGATTATTGCGTTATCCGCCATTCTTCTGACTTCTACGGCGTTTGCCGCCACACACGCAACCGATGAAACCGTCGCTGACGCCAAAGCGGGCGCCAATACGGCGAAAGAGAAACTGCATCAGGCGCAGCATCAGGGTGAAGAGCAGCAGCTCAAAGCCAAACATGCTGCCGAAGGTAAAAGCGATAGCCTGACCAGCAAAGCGAGCGAAAACTCACAGAAAGCCTGGAACAGCACCAAAGAAGGTACTGAAAAAGGTTGGGACGCCACCAAAGAAGGCGCGCAGAAAGGCTGGAATAAAACCAAAGAAGGTGCCAGCGATCTGAAGAAGAAAGTCTCTGAGTAATAGCGCTAACTATTTTCCCCAAAAGGCCGCGATGCGGCCTTTTTTGTGCCTGCCAGCAACCGAATTGATACAAAACGCTGCGATCCCGCTCCTGGATTCGGGCAAATTCCTAATCAGTGATTGATTAATGAGCAGGCTGCGCGAATAGTAAGCGAACCGGCCATCGGGTGCCGGCACAAGGAGAAAGCACATGGGATATTACGTACTGAGAAAAAGTGATACAGCATTGTCGCAGAAATACTGGTTTGTGCTTAAAGCCAGCAACGGCGAAACCATCGCCACCAGCGAGATGTATAGCTCAAAACAGGCGGCGGAAAACGGCATCCGTTCGGTGCAGCAGAACGGTGCGTCAACCACCATTCACGACGAGACCTGATCTTGCGCAGTGATGCGCGAAGGTGGGTCATTGACCCTGCAAGCGGCGCAATGTATTACGCGATCAATTGCGCCGCTAATCATTCCCGGCGAGCGGGTACCACGCAGTACCACAGGCCCCCACCCTCAAACGCCACCGGCGCTTTGCATCGGACGGCCTTTGCCCCTACACTTGCCGCATCGCCCTTAACCATTAATTAACTTTATGTCCGATACATTTCAACGCCAGCCGCTGCCCTTGCCCAACGGCCACAATAAAGTGCTGCTACACTCCTGCTGCGCTCCCTGCTCGGGAGAAGTGATGGAAGCGATGCTGGCCTCCGGCATCGATTACACCATTTTCTTCTACAACCCGAACATCCATCCGCTGAAAGAGTACGAGCTGCGCAAAGAGGAGAACATCCGCTTTGCCGAGCAGTTTGGCGTGCCTTTTGTTGATGCCGATTACGACAAAGACAACTGGTTTGAGCGCGCGCGTGGCATGGAGTGGGAGCCGGAGCGCGGCGTGCGCTGCACCATGTGTTTCGACATGCGCTTCGAGCGCACCGCGCTATACGCGCATGAACACGGCTTCCCGGTGATCACCAGTTCACTCGGCATTTCGCGCTGGAAGAATATGCAGCAAATCAACGACTGCGGCGTGCGCGCGGCGGCGCGCTATCCGGATATGCTGTACTGGGAGTTTAACTGGCGTAAAGGTGGCGGTTCGTCGCGCATGATTGAGATCAGCAAGCGCGAGCGCTTCTATCAGCAGGAGTATTGCGGCTGCATCTATTCGCTGCGCGATACTAACCGCCACCGCGTAGCAAGCGGTCGCGAACGTATCGAAATCGGCGTGCAGTACTATTCGCCGGATGAGTAAGAAAAAACCTGCTGGCGCTAACCAGCAGGCTAAGCATTACCAGTTCAGCAACTGGCCGCGGTAATCCACATAATGATGGCCGCCACGCCCGCTAAACTGCTGCAGTTGCGTGACCATGCCCTGCGCACTCTCGGTGACGCTGATATCCGCGCCCTCTCCGCCCATGTCGGTTTTTACCCAGCCCGGATGCAATGACAGCAGCGTGCTGCCCTGCTGGTGCATCTGCGTCGCCAGCGCGCGGCTCAGCATATTCAGCGCCGCTTTGCTGGCTGAGTAGAACGGCATCGCCGCGTCACGGTTCTCGTTGAGGCTGGCGAGACGCGACGTGGTCAGGCCCAGCACGCTCTGTTTATCGCGCAGCAGCGGCAGCAGGCTCTCCGCCAGGCGCACCGGCGCCACCGCATTGGTAAAGAACAGCTCGCTGAGCTGCGCATCGTCCACGTCGCGCAGCTGCGATGCGTGCGGACCGAGAATCCCGGCGTTAATCAGGATGCAATCAAAGGGTGCGTCGCCGAGCTGCCGGACCAGCGCGTCACGCTGCGCGCCATCGGTGATATCCAGCGCCAGCCACTGCAGCTGCGGATGCTGAAACGAAACCGCCGTGGAACGGTAGGTGGCGGTCACCTGCCAGCCCGCCTGCAGCAGTTGCTGCACTACGGCCAGGCCAATGCCTTTTGACGCCCCAATAATCAATGCTCGCTGTTGTTGGCTCATCTGTCTCTCGCTGGTTGGTGTGCCACGAAAAAGGGCAGGATACCCTGCCCTGTTGTCCTTACCGGAACACTAACGTTAGCACGACGATGACCACCATAATTATCAGCAGGTGGCACACCGTTTTATCCAGGTTGCGTTGCTTCATCGCGCCTCCTGCACTCAGAACCACTGGCCAAAGCGCTTGATGTACAGCGTTTTCATGCCCTGCGCCACCAGGCAGTAGCCGAGCAGCGTGGCCAGCAGCCACGGGAAATAGCTCCATGGCAGCGGCACCAGGCCGACCATTGCGCCGAGCGGCGAGAACGGCAGCAGAATGCCGGCAATCATTACGCAGGCGGTGGTCAGCAGCACCGGTAGCGCCGCGCGGCTCTGGATAAACGGAATCTTGCGCGTGCGCAGCATGTGCACCACCAGCGTCTGCGACAGCAGCCCTTCCACAAACCAGCCGGACTGGAACAGCGACTGCATCGCTGGGGTATTCGCCGCGAACACATACCACATTAGCGCAAAGGTGGTGATGTCAAAAATTGACGACGTTGGCCCAATCCACAGCATAAAGCGTTTGATGTTGCGCGCGTCCCATTTGCGTGGTTTGCGCAGGAACTCGCGATCCATTTTGTCCCACGGCAGCGCCAGCTGTGACAGATCGTACATCAGGTTCTGAATCAGCAGGTGAATCGCCAGCATCGGCAGGAACGGAATGAACGCGCTCGCCACCAGCACCGAGAACACATTGCCGAAGTTGGAACTGGCGGTCATGTTCAGGTACTTGATGATGTTGCCGAACGTCTCGCGCCCCTTCATCACGCCCTCTTCCAGCACCATTAAATCCTTTTCCAGCAGGATAATGTCAGAAGACTCTTTGGCGATATCCGCCGCGCTGTCGACCGAGATCCCCACATCGGCGTCACGCAGCGCCGGCGCATCATTGATGCCGTCACCGAGAAAACCCACCGTATGGCCCTGCTGCTGCAGCGCACGCAGAATGCGTGACTTCTGCAGCGGCGTCAGTTTGGCAAACACCGAGCTGCGCGCCGCGGCCTGCGCCAGTTGTTCATCGCTCATCGCGGCAATCGCCTCGCCGGTGAGGATCTCGCCACAGTCGATGCCCACCTGCTGACAGATGCGCGCCGTCACTACCGGATTATCGCCGGTCAGCACTTTGACCGTTACGCCGTTCTCGTTCAGCGCGGTAATCGCCTTCGCCGCACTCTCCTTCGGCGGATCGAGGAAGGTCAGCAGCCCTTCGATGGTCAGCCCCTGTTCATCCGCGACGCTCAGCGCCTGTTGCAGACCCGGCTCCGCCAGCGCGCGGCTGGCCACCAGCAGCACGCGGAAGCCCTGTTGATTGTACTGATGCGCCAGCGCCAGCAGCTCCGCACGACGGGTTTCATTGAGCGGCTGAATCAGTTTGCCTTCGCGTTCGGCGCTGGCAATGCTCAGCATCTCCTCGACTGCGCCCTTACAGATCAGCATCTGCTGGTTGAGGCGGCGGTCACGCACCACCACTGAAACGCGACGACGCACAAAATCAAACGGCAGCTCATCCACTTTGCTGTAGTAGTCGCTCATGTCCGCGCTGATGCGTCCTTTGCCGTAACGCAGGATGGCGCGGTCCATCAGGTTAGGCGTGCCGCTCTGGTAATGGCTGTTGAGCCAGCTCAGCATCAGGACGCGCGAGTTCTCTACCCCGGCACAATCGAGATGGTGCTCGAGGATAATGTTGTCCTGCGTCAGCGTGCCGGTTTTGTCGGTACACAAAATGTCCATGGCGCCGAGGTTCTGGATCGCGTTCAGGCGTTTGACGATCACTTTTCGGCGCGACATGGCAATCGCCCCTTTGGCCAGATTCGAGCTGACAATCATCGGCAGCATTTCCGGCGTCAGTCCCACCGCCACCGCCAGCGCGAACAGCGAAGCATCCAGCCAGTCGCCTTTGGTCAGGCCGTTAATCAGCAGCACCACCGGCACCATCACCAGCATGAAACGAATCAGCAGCCAGCTGACGCTGTTGACGCCGCGATCGAAAGCGGTTTGTGAGCGGTTACCGACAATCGATTTCGCCAGGCTGCCGAAGTAAGTTTCCCCGCCGGTCGCCACCACCACCGCTTTGGCGCTGCCGCTGGAGACGTTAGTGCCCATCAGACATACGCTGCCCAGTTCCAGCAGCGACGCATCTTTGTCGCTGGCGCTGGCCTGCTTGCTGGCCACGTGGCCGGTGACATCATATTTCTCCACCGGCAGCGATTCGCCGGTCAGAATCGCCTGGCTGATAAACAGATCGCGTGAGTCGAGCAGCCGCACATCGGCCGGTACCAGATCGCCCGCTGAGAGATAGATGATGTCGCCGGGCACCAGGCTGGTGATGTCCACTTCCTGTTTCTGCGGCGCCTGCTGTACTGATTCCCGGCGCAGCACGGTGGCGGTGGTGCGCACCATCGATTTCAGCGCCTGTGCCGCTTTGTTGGTGCGGAACTCCTGCCAGAAGCGCAGCAAACCGCTGAGCGTTACCATCGTCACAATGATGATGACACCGGTCAGATCGGTCTCCTCGCCATGGCGCAGCGGCATCCAGTAGTCGGTGAAAAAGCTCACCAGCGCCAGCGCCAGCAGCACATAGATGAACGGATTATTGAAAGCCTGAATCAGCTGCACCAGCGCCGGTGGCGCTTTATCATGCTCCACCTGATTGCGACCATAAATCTGCAGCCGCGCTTCCGCTTCGCGTTCGACCAGCCCCAGCGCATCGCTGCGCAGGCGCAGCAGCGTTTCGTCGGCGGTAAAAGCGGCTTCGTCTTCAATCAGATAGCGTGCGGTTTTCTGACGTGCCGGACGCACGGTGTTCCAGGCTTTTTTTTCCTGGTTGAGTTTCATGTCAGTCATGATGACACTCCTCGTTTTTTTTTTACGGCAATAACGATCCCTGCGCGCCAGGCGCACAAGTCGAAAACATTAATTGTCACGGCGTGACCGGATTAAATTAAAAATAACCTGTCGGGAATTTCCATATTACCTCCCGGAAATAATGGGCGAAGAAAGTCGCTCGCTGAATAACGAGTGAAATAACATAATCCTGGATAACGCTGCGCGCAGCAGCAGCCTGAAGCGGCTTAACGCGCAGGGAAGCTCAGCACGCTGAAGATCAGCGCGCGCATCGAGGCGGAGGAAAAAGTGCGTTTAAAATCATGTGCATGATGTTATTCCCACGGGCTTCAGCCCGCTGTGGTGTCATTATCAGGGAACAATCATCAGAAACAGGTGAGGATTGCTGCCCGCCATGTTGGCAAGCAGCGACAAAAGAATTCGCGCGTCAGCTTGCCTTGTATTGCCATCGATAAGGGTGACTGTCCAACTGAATTCTCCTGTGTGAAGTTGCGGCTATTATAGGAGGGCGAAAAGCGAAGTAAAGTTAATTATTCCGGGGTTCAGGTTGATTTAATTTTCGTTGCGATTTGGTTGATAAAGCGCGCGGGAATAAGGTGCGTCAGATTAATCCGATCGCGTTACGCCCTCTTGCTTATAACTGAAGCGCACCGCTTAGAACCTTACGGCATATGCATAGCCATAAATTGACTATTCTTCACTGTAGCGCTCTCGTAAACTCGCGTTACTTTTTTAAGGCAAGGAAACAACATGAAAAAAATTATTCCCTCACTGCTGGCGCTGTCGCTGGTAGCCGCCTTCTCCGCGCAGGCCGCCACGCCGAAAGATACGCTGGTGATTGCGCAGTCTACGGATGATGCGGACAGCTTTGATCCGGCCCAGGGCTTTGAACTGACCACGGTGCAAGCGTTCACTAACATTTATCAGCGCCTGGTGCAGTCCGATCCGGCCAATCCGACCGATCTCAAGCCAACGCTGGCGACGTCGTGGCAGCCGGGCAGTGATAACCGCAGCCTGACGTTTGCGCTGCGCAAAGACGCGAAATTCGCCAGCGGTAACCCGCTGCGCCCGGAAGATGTCATTTTCTCGCTAGGGCGCGTGGTGAAACTCAACCTCGATCCGTCCTTTATTCTGACCCAGCTCGGCTGGAACAAAGACAACGTCGACAGCTTCCTGAAAAAGGTCGATGAAGACCACGTACAGATTAGCTGGAGCGCCAACGTCAGCCCGGCCTATGTACTGAGCCTGCTGTCCGCGCCGGTCTCCTCGATCGTTGATGAAAAAACCGCGCAGGCCAACGCCAAAAACGGTGATTTCGGTCACGCGTGGCTCGGCACCCACTCGGCCGGCAGCGGCCCGTTCCAGATTCGCAAAGTGGTGCTGCATGAAGCGATACTGCTCAGCGCCAACCCGACCTCACCGGCCGGTGCACCGAAGCTGAAAAACATTCTGATCAAAAACGTGCCGGAGCCGGCAGCGCGCCGTTTGCTGCTGGAACAAGGCGATGTCGATATCGCGCGTAACCTCGGTGCTGACCAGATCGCTGCGCTGAAGGGCAAAGCCGGCGTGAAGACCGAAGCGATTCCGATGGCGTCGCTCTACTACATTCAGTTCAACGTCGGTGCCAATCCGGTACTGAAGAACCCGGCGCTGTGGGAAGCGGCACGTTACCTGTTCGACTATAAAGGTATCGCCAATGACCTGCTGAAGGGCCAGTTTGAAGTGCACCAGACCTTCCTGCCGAAGGGTTTCCTCGGTGCGCTGAACGACACGCCTTACAGCTACGATCCAGAGAAAGCCAAAGCTATTCTGCAGAAGGCCGGCCTGACCAACGTCAGCTTTAAGCTCTCCACCAGCAATCAGCCTCCGTACCTTGATATCGCGCAGGCACTGCAGGGCAGCTTCGCCAAAGGCGGCGTGAAGGTGGAAGTGCAGCCGGGCTTAAGCTCTGAAGTCTCCACCCGCGTGAAGGCGCATCAGTATGAAGCTACGCTCAACGCCTGGGGCGCGGATTATTTCGACCCGAACACCAACGCTGCGTCCTTCGCATACAATCCGGAAGATGGCAGCAAAACCATTGCTTACCGTTCAGACTGGCACATCCCGGAGCTGAGCAAACAGACGCTGGCGGCGACAGCCGAAGCCGACAGCAATAAGCGCGTTGCGCTTTATCAGGCGATGCAGCGCGAAGTGCTGAAGAACTCGCCGTACGTGATTGGCCTGCAGGCGCGTAACCTGATTGCGCTGCGCGACAATCTGCAGGGCTATGTGCAGGGGATCAACCCGGACATGGTGTATTACGCGCAGGTTTCGAAGTAATGGCAGCGTCAGCGTCATCGGCCGGGTTCGCCCGGCCACTCTGGCAGCGCTTCAGCCGCCTCGTCACCAGCCTGCTGTCGCTGCTGGTGACGCTGGTGGGTTTGTTAGCGTTTACTTTCATGCTGTCGCACCTGTCGCCAGTCGACCCGGTGCAGCAAATCGCCGGCGATCACGCCAGCGAAGCCACCTATGCTCAGGTGCGTCACGACCTTGGGCTGGATCAGCCGGTACTGGTACAGTTCTGGCGCTATATCAGCCATCTGGCGCAGGGCAATCTCGGCCTGTCGCATCTCACCAATCAGCCGGTCAGCGCCGACCTGATGCGCACCTTCCCCGCCACGCTTGAGCTGGCGACCTGTTCGATGATTTTCGCTGCGGTGTTCGGCGTGACACTCGCACTGCTGGCGGCGTGGAAACCGGGCAGCGTCATCGATAACGTGGCGCGCTTTATTTCGCTGCTGGGCTACTCGGTGCCGGTGTTCTGGCTCGGCCTGCTGGGCCTGCTGCTGTTTTACGCCGTGCTGCACTGGTCCGCCGGTCCGGGCCAGCTGGATGATATCTGGATTTATACCCTCGAACCGAAGACCGGCTTTGTACTGATTGATAGCTGGCTCTCCGGCGATGCGGAAATGTTTCGCAACGCAATTGCCCATCTGTGGCTGCCGGTGGTGATTCTCGGCCTGCTGGCGATGGCGGGCATTACGCGCCTGCTGCGCGCGGCGCTGCTGGAAGAGAGCAGCAAAGAGTATGTGGTGCTGGCGCGCGCGAAAGGCGCTGGCAGGGCGCGCATTCTGCTGCGTCATATTTTCCCCAACGTGCTGGGCACGCTGATCACCGTTATCGCCCTCTCCTACGCTACGCTGCTGGAAGGGTCCGTGCTGACGGAAACCGTATTCGCCTGGCCGGGCGTCGGTCGCTACATGACCAACGCGCTGTTTTCCGCGGATGTTCCGGCGATTCTCGGCGCTACGTTGCTGATTGGCAGCTGCTTTATCCTGCTCAATGCCGTGGCCGACGCCCTCACCTGGTTAACCGATCCGAGAACCCGATGACTCAACAACTTCATGAACTGGAAACCGTGCGTCCGCGCCGGCGCCGGGCGCGTATCACTTCGCTGACCATCGGCCTGACGCTGGTGATCGTGCTAATGGCTATGGCGCTGCTGGCGCCGCTGCTGGCGCCGTTTGATCCTAACGCGCAGGTGATTGAACAACGTCTGCTGGCACCGTCGGCGCTGCACTGGTTCGGCACCGACGGCTTCGGCCGCGATTTATTGTCGCGCGTGATTTACGGCGCACGTCCGACGCTGCTGCTGGTGTCGCTGATTCTGGTGCTGACCATCCCGGTTGGCCTGTTAGTCGGCATCACCGCCGGCTACGTCGGCGGCTGGACCGAACGCGTGCTGATGCGCATCACCGATATTTTCCTGTCGCTGCCCAACCTGGTGATTGCGCTGGCGCTGGTGGCGATGCTGGGCCCGGGCCTGATGAACGGCGCGCTGGCACTGGCGCTCACCAGCTGGCCGCCGTTTGCCCGGCAGGCACGCGCGGAAACCCTGGCATTGCGCCGCAGCGATTACCTCGCCGCCGCGCGCATGCAGGGTATTACCGGCCTGCGCCTGATGTTTGGCCACATTCTGCCGCTCTGCCTGCCGACCGCCGTAGTGCGTGCCGCGCTGAGCCTCGGCGGGATTATTCTTTCTGCCGCCGGGCTGGGCTTCCTCGGCATGGGCGTGCAGCCGCCAACCGCCGAATGGGGCTCGATGGTAGCAGAAGGCAGTAAAGTGATTTTCGACCAATGGTGGGTGGCGGCAGCGCCCGGCGCAGCCATTCTGTTCGCCAGCCTGGCGTTTAACCTGACAGGCGACGGCCTGCGTGACCGACTGGATACCCGCCATGCCAAATGATCTGTTAATTGATGCGCAGGGGCTGACGATTCGCAGCCACGACGCGCTGCTGGTGGATAACATCAGCTTTACCCTTGGCCGCGAACGCGTGGCGCTGGTCGGTGAATCCGGCTCGGGCAAATCCCTGACCGCGCGTGCGCTGATGGGCCTGCTGTCGCCCGCGCTGCAGCTGCAGGCTGACCGGCTACAGGTGGCGGGCGCAGACGCCCTGCATCTGCGCGAGCGCGACTGGATCGGCCTGCGCGGCGGCAAAGTGGCGATGGTCATGCAGGACCCGAAATACGCGCTCAACCCGACGCGCACCATTGGCTGGCAGGTTGAAGAGCCGCTGGTGCTGCACCGCAAGCTGAGCCGCGCCGAGCGCAAAGAGAAAGTGTGCGAGATGCTGGACGCGGTGGGCCTGCCCGAGCCGCGCCAGCTGATGAAGCGCTATCCGCATCAGCTCTCCGGCGGCATGGGCCAGCGCGTGATGCTGGCGATCGCGCTGATTACCGATCCCGATCTGCTGATTGCCGATGAGCCGACCTCGGCGCTCGATCACGCCATGCGCGATCAGGTACTGGCGCTGATTCGTCGCCTGGTGGAGCAGCGCAATATGGGCCTGCTGCTGATCAGTCACGATCTGCAACAGGTCTCCGAGCACTGTCAGCGGGTGATGGTGATGTACAAAGGCCGCCTGCTGGACACGCTGCCGGCGGCGCAGCTGTCGGACGCCAGCCATCCTTATACCCGCACGCTGTGGGCCTGCCGTCCGGGGAAAGCCACGCATGGCGAACGCCTGCCGGTGCTGGATCGCGCGGCGCTGGAGAAGATGCATGATTGAATTAGCCAACCTGAGCGTCTCGCACAAACAGGGTTATGAACTGCGCACCGTGGTGCACGATGTGAACCTGCAGGTGGCGGCCGGCGAGTGTTTCGGTCTGGTGGGGCCTTCCGGCTGCGGTAAATCGTCGCTGCTGTGGGTGATGGCCGGACTGAATCCGCACTGGCGCGGTCAGATGACGCTGGCGAATACCGCCGTGCAGCCGGGCAAACCCTTTACCGGCCAGCTGCGGCGCGATGTGCAGATGGTGTTTCAGGATCCCTACGCTTCGCTGCATCCGCGCCACCGGCTGCGCCGCACGCTGGCGGAACCGCTTAAGCTGCTGCGACGCGATAACATCGACGATCGCATCAACGCGGGCTTCCGCCATGTCGGTCTGGATCCGGCGCTGGCGGATCGCTATCCGCATCAGCTGTCCGGCGGACAGCGTCAGCGCGTGGCCATCGTGCGCGCCCTGCTGCTGGAGCCTAAGATCCTGCTGCTGGATGAGCCGACGTCGGCGCTGGATATGTCTGTGCAGGCCGAAATCCTGAATCTGCTTAACGATCTCAAACAGAATGATGGCCTGACGATGGTGCTGGTCAGCCACGATCCTGACGTGATCGATCATATGTGCGATCGCGCCGCGCGCATGGCGCAGGGCCGGATTGTTGGTTAGCATGGCATGAGCGCAACGTGGCGCGGTTTATCCCGAAGGTAGATTGCGCCGCTGCCCAACAGCCATTCAGTCATCTAAAGGAACACCGTATGACGGTAAAATTACGTCCGCTGGAGCGGGAAGATCTGCACTTTGTCCATCAGCTGGATAACAATGCCAGCGTGATGCGCTACTGGTTTGAAGAGCCGTACGAAGCGTTTGTGGAGCTTTCTGACCTGTATGACAAGCACATCCACGATCAGACCGAGCGGCGTTTTGTGGTGGAACACGACGGGCAAAAAGCCGGGCTGGTCGAGCTGGTGGAGATTAACCACGTGCATCGCCGGGCGGAGTTTCAGATCATCATCGACCCGGCGCATCAGGGCAAGGGCTTAGCCAGCAGAGCGGCAAAGCTGGCGATGGATTACGGCTTTTCGGTGCTCAATCTCTACAAGCTGTATCTGATTGTCGATCAGGAGAACGAGAAGGCGATTCATATCTACACCAAGCTCGGTTTCGAGGTGGAAGGCGTGCTGAAGCACGAGTTTTTCATCAACGGCGAGTACCGCAACACCATCCGCATGTGTATTTTCCAGCAGCAGTACCTGGCGCAGCATAAATCCGGTAATGCGATGGTGAAACCTACCGCGCAATAATAACCATCGGCACGAACCGTAGCGGCGCAATTTATTGCGCGTATTTAACTAAGCGCGATAAATCGCGCCGCTACGCATCCGTGCAAATTAACCGCCGCGCGCGCCGACCACGTTGAGATGCGGCTGCGGGTGCGCTGGCTTCAGGTCATACATGCCGCCATAAAACGGATCGACCACCAGCCAGCCGGGGAAACCGAGCAGCGGAATATTACCCAGCACGTACCACAGGTTGGCACTGGCTTCGATGGGCAGCGTCAGCGGCACGTAGCCCGGACTCTCCAGCATCACCTGATAATGTTTCTTACCAAAATAGGTGCCATTGGATTTCGCCAGATCCACCGTCTGCGGCGTATAGCCCTGCGCCACCGCGCGGCCGGTTTCATCCTGCACGGTGAAACGCGCGCCCTGCGGCACAGAGTCAATTTTTACCGGTTGCGTTTCGGTGCCAACAATGGTGGCACAGCCGCTCAGCAGCAGCGCACAGGCGGGAAGAAGATGTCGCAGGTTCATAGCAGGTCCGCTTCAGAATCAGAAAGGACAGTCTAAACTGCCCTCTCTGCCTTTTCACTCGCCTCAATCGCGCTATCAGTGGCGCTTTTCTGCGCTTTATTACGGTTGACAACAGGCGGCAATCGCCGCGATATCCTGTGGCGTGGTGCGACAGCAGCCGCCTATCAGCCGTGCGCCCGCCTGTTGCCATTCGGGGAATTTATCGTGCAGCGTGCAGCCAGACGGCGCCGAGTGCCAGCTTTTGCTGACCGCATCATACTGCTCGCCGGAGTTAGGATAGACCAGCAGCGGCTTGTCCGTCAGCGCCTGTAGCGTTTGCAGCGCTGGCGTCACGCTCTCCAGCGCCACGCAGTTGAGGCCGACAGCGACCACCTGTGGCGCGGCATTGATGACTTCCGCCACCTTGCTCAGCGGCGTGCCGTCACTCAGGTGTTGCGCATCGCGCAGCGTGAAGGAGAACCACGCGCTGCTGTGCGGGAACTCCGCCAGCAGGCTAATCAGCGCCTGAATTTCACCAAACGACGGCAGCGTTTCACACGCCAGCAAATCCACGCCCGCCTCCAGCAGCGCCGCCACGCGCGGACGGTGGAAATCCTTCATTTCAGCAGCCGGCAAGCCGTAGTCGCCGCGATATTCCGCGCCGTTGGCCAGATAAGCGCCATAAGGACCGACCGATCCGGCCACCAGCAGCGGTGCCTCGCTGCCTGTGGCGGCACGATAATCGTCGCGCGCGCGCTGCGCCAGCGTCACGCTCTGGCGGATCAGCGCGCTGGCCTGGCCGCTATCCAGTCCGCGGGCGGCGAAGCCCAGCGGCGTCGCCTGATAGCTGGCGGTGATCGCCACATTCGCGCCGGCGGCGAAATAGTCATAGTGCACCTGATAAATCAGCTCGGGATTTCCCATTAGCACTTTGGCTGACCACAGCGTATCGGCCAGATTACAGCCGCGCGCTTCCAGCTCTGTCGCCAGCGCGCCATCCAGAATCAGGGTATCAGTGTGGGTCAGGGCCGCAGCGATGGGGTTACGCGACATCATCGGTCTCCTTGGCGTTGAAAGCGTATTGGCGTTTTTGCGTCAGATAATAAGCAGCGTAGCAGAACAGTACAAAAGGAATGCCGCACCATAGCGCGATGCGCTGTGACGGGTCAAAGGCCAGCCCGATGCACGCCAGCAGACACAGGGTAAATCCGAGGATCGGCACCAGCGGATAGAACGGCGCGCGGTACGCCAGCTGCTGCGGCGCATTGCCCGCCTGCAGATAGCGCCGACGGAACATGTAGTGTGAGGCGCAAATGCTCAGCCACACCGCTACCACGGCAAAGCCGGAAATCGCTGACAGCGCCACAAACACCGTATCCGGGGCGATCACGCTGGAAAACAGCGCCAGCAGGCCACCGAGCATACTGACGGTGATGGCCAGCTGCGGAATGCCACGCCGGTTGACCCGGGCAAAGCAGCGCGGCAGCGTGTTTTCATTGGCCAGCGACCACAGCATCCGTCCCGAGGCGTACAGTCCGGAGTTCGCGGCTGACAGGATCGCGGTGAGGATCACGAAGTTGAAAATATCCGCCGCGTACGGGATGCCAATCTTTTCGAACACCAGTACGAACGGACTTTTAACGATGCCCGCCTGATCCATCGGGATCAGCGCGGCCAGCACAAAGACCGTGCCGATAAAGAAGATGATCAGGCGCGCCACGGTGGTGCGAATCGCCAGCGGCAGCGCTTTCTGCGGCTGCTCGGTTTCACCCGCCGCAATGCCGATCAGCTCGGTCCCGGAGAAGGCAAAATTCACCGCCACCATGGTCATCAGAATCGGCAGCGTACCGTGCGGCAGCCAGCCGGAAGCGGTCAGGTTATGTAATCCCGGCGCCGCGCTGCCGTCTTTCATCGGGATGAACCCCAGCATCGCCGCTGCGCCCAGCACGATAAAGGCAATGATGGTGATCACTTTAATGATGGAGAACCAGAACTCTCCTTCGGCAAAGAAGCGCGTCGAAACACTATTCAGCAGATAGATGGCGACACAGAACACCAGGCACCACAGCCACACCGGCACCGTCGGAAACCAGTACTGCATGCAGAAACCGGCGGCGGTCAGGCTGGAGCCGAGCGCCACCGTCCAGGTGAGCCAGTAGAGCCAGGCCACAGTGTAACCGGTCGCCGGACTGAGGTAGCGCGCGGCGTAGACGTGAAACGCGCCGGTTTCCGGCATCGCTACCGCCAGCTCGCCAAGACACACCATCACCAGCCATACCACCAGCGCACCAATCAGATAGGCCAGCAGCGTGCCCGCTGCGCCGGTGGTGGAGATGATGTAGCCGGTGTTGAAAAACAGCCCGGTGCCGATCACGCCGCCGAGCGACAGCATCACCAGATGCCGCACCTTCATGCTGCGCTTGAAGTTTGCCTGCGAAGGCGTCGGTTCAGTTTGCATTCTTTATATCCATATGGACGTCTAAACTTCTATATGGACACAGAGTTATACGCATCCGCGCGGCAATTTGCAACGTGGGAAAAGGTAAGGATTGGGAAAGCGTGTGCGGCCCCGCCGCGACGGGGCACACCAGTCAGGCGCCGAAGACGCCCTGCAGATAACGCTCCAGCGCCATGCGCGAGCTAAAACCGTGGGGAATACCGTAGTGCTCCTGCGAATCCCCCATCAGGTAGAGAGGGAACTGCGTGTAGTGGTCGCAGGTTTTCATCTCTGATGCGGGTTCAGCGAAATGCTGACTTTTTTCTTTCAGGGTGGGATGAATGATCAACGCTGTGCGCCCCATGCGGGCTTCGCGATTCACATAGACGTAGTTTTCGCCACGGCGATAACCATAAGTTTTGGGTGTCAGGACGTCCATTTCGAATCCTGCTTTTTCCAGTACGCGCGCTACCTCATCCGGACGTAAATACATGCTTGCTCCTCTCTTCTCACAGCCCCGCAACCTTACATCAGCACGACAGCACAGGACATTCGGAATTTCCCTAAAGCCTGGCACACGGCTGCGTTTAGTCACGTTTCGTCTACACTTAGTATTACGTTTTAAGTCAAAGGGAGCGAAAAATGTTTAATCGAACCAGCAAAAACGATGACATTGATATCAATCAGGATGTAAACGAACTGGCCGATTCGCTGGAAGCCTTACTGAAATCTTATGGCAGCGAAGCCAAAGATGAAGTGGATAGCGCACGCAGCCAGGCGCAGGCCCTGCTGAAACAGACGCGCGCTAAACTGAACGGCAGTGGCAACCGCGTGACTCAGGCCGCACGCGATGCGGGTTATCAGGTGGATGCCTACGTGCATGACAAACCGTGGTACGGCGTGGGCGTCGGTGCCGCCGTCGGTCTGGTGCTGGGCGCACTGCTGATGTCACGCCGCTAAATCGCTAAAAATCATCAGGAGCCTCGCGTATGCGGGGCTTTTTTTTGCGCGTCACTCCGCATTAGCGCGCCGATCCGGCGGCTGTCAGCTGGTTAAAATTGCCGCAAAACCCTTTACAAAAATTTTTTCCCTGCGCCAGGGCGCATCATCGCTGGCATTCGCCCTAATCTGACTACTTAAATCACAAAACCCTATATCTGGTGGGCTTGACCACCAATACCACTACATCTAGTATTCAACACATCAACTCGCTACCAGATATCAGCAGGGACGACGTTCGCAGCAAAAGGGTTTTTGCTTCGTATCTCGCAACCTGACCACAACCAAAGGGAAATACGAATCATGCGCATTATTATTTATACTAAGAGCCAGTGTGTCCAGTGTGACGCCACCAAAAATGCCATGGATCGCAGTGGCATCGACTATCAGCTGATTAACCTCGATACCCAACCGGAAGCCATCGATCAGCTCAAATCGCTCGGCTATCGCCAGGTGCCCGTGGTGATGACGCACAACGACCACTGGAGCGGTTTCCGTCCCGACAAAATCGCCGGCCTGCGCCAGCTCGCTGCCGTCGGGGGATAAAGCGATGTTTCCACTGGTCTATTTTTCCAGCCAGTCGGAAAACACGCACCGGTTTATCACCCGTCTCGGCCTGCCTGCGCGGCGTATTCCGCTCGACGCCACGCAGCGCCTGCACATCGACCAGCCCTACATTTTAGTGGTGCCGAGCTACGGCGGCGGCAGTGCGCGTGGGGCAGTGCCGAAACAGGTGATTCAGTTCCTTAATGATGACGCCAACCGGCGCGGTATTCGCGGTGTGATTGCTGCGGGCAATCGCAACTTTGGCGCGGGCTTCTGCCTGGCGGGCGACATCATTGCGCAGAAATGTCAGGTTCCCTATCTCTACCGCTTTGAACTGATGGGAACCGCCGACGATATTGCCCATGTTAAAGCGGGAGTGACCCAATTTTGGCAACGACAGACACCCTGAACAGCACACAGCTGGACTACCACGCGCTCAACGCGATGCTGAACCTGTATGACGCCGACGGCCGCATCCAGTTCAGCAAAGATCACGAAGCCACACGCCAGTTTTTCCTGCAGCACGTCCAGCCCAACAGCGTGCCATTCGACTCGCACGGCGAACGTCTGCGCTATCTGGTGGCCGAAGGCTATTATGAAGCTGGGGTGCTGAACCAGTACGATTTCGCCTTCCTGTGCCAGCTGCACGAAGAGGCTGACGCCTGGGGCTTCCGTTTTCACACCTTCCTCGGTGCGTGGAAGTTTTATACCAGCTACACGCTGAAAACCTTCGACGGCAAACGCTATCTGGAAACCTTTGAGCAGCGCGCCTGCATGGTGGCGCTGACGCTGGCGCGCGGCAATGAAACGCTGGCGCGGGAACTGCTGGCCGAGATGCTGAGCGGTCGCTTCCAGCCGGCTACGCCCACCTTCCTCAACTGCGGTAAACAGCAGCGCGGCGAGCTGGTCTCCTGTTTCCTGCTGCGCATTGAAGACAATATGGAGTCGATTGGCCGCGCGGTGAATTCGGCGCTGCAGCTGTCGAAGCGCGGTGGCGGCGTGGCGTTTCTGCTCTCCAACCTGCGTGAATCCGGCGCGCCGATCAAACGCATTGAAAATCAGTCGTCCGGCGTAATTCCGGTGATGAAGATGCTGGAAGATGCGTTCTCCTACGCCAATCAGCTTGGTGCGCGTCAGGGCGCGGGGGCGGTGTGGCTGAATGCGCACCATCCGGATATCCTGCGCTTCCTCGATACCAAACGTGAAAACGCTGACGAGAAGATCCGCATCAAAACGCTGTCGCTCGGCGTGGTGATTCCGGATATCACCTTCCAGCTGGCCAAAGAGAACCGCGATATGGCGCTGTTCTCGCCTTACGACGTTGAGCGTATTTACGGCAAGGCGTTTGCTGATATCAGTATCAGCGAGCACTACGAGGCGATGCTGGCCGACGATCGCATCCGTAAAACCTTCATCAAGCCGCGCGACTTCTTCCAGACGCTGGCGGAAATTCAGTTTGAGTCCGGCTATCCCTACATCATGTATGAGGACAGCGTGAACCGCAGCAACCCGATTGCCGGTCGCATCAACATGAGTAACCTGTGTTCGGAGATCCTGCAGGTTAACAGCGCCAGCGAGTATCACGACGACCTGAGCTATCGCCGCATCGGCAAAGATATCTCCTGTAATCTCGGCTCCCTGAATATCGCCCACGCCATGGACTCGCGTAACCTGGCGCAAACGGTGGAAGTGGCGGTGCGCGCGCTGACGGCGGTTTCCGAGATGAGTGACATCACCTCCGTGCCGTCGGTGGCGGAAGGCAATCGCCGTTCACACGCTATCGGTCTCGGGCAGATGAACCTGCACGGCTATCTGGCGCGTGAAGGCATGGCTTACGGTTCGCCAGAGGCGCTGGATTTCACTAACCTCTATTTCTACTGCGTGACGTATCACGCCCTGCGCACCTCCAACCTGCTGGCGCAGGAGCGCGGCGAGAGTTTTGACGGCTTTGCGCAGTCGCAGTACGCCAGCGGTGCCTATTTCGACAAATATACCCAACACAGCTGGCAGCCGCGTACTGCCCGGGTGGCGCAGATTTTTGCCGATGCCGGCATCGCCCTGCCCGACCAGGCGGACTGGCTGGCACTGCGTGCGTCAGTGATGCAGCACGGTTTGTATAACCAGAACCTGCAGGCGATTCCGCCGACCGGTTCAATCTCTTACATCAACCACGCCACGTCGAGCATCCACCCGATTGTGTCGCGCATTGAGATCCGTAAAGAGGGCAAAACCGGCCGCGTCTATTACCCGGCTCCGTTTATGACCAATGACAACCTTGAGCTGTATCAGGATGCCTACCAGATTGGTCCCGAAGCGATTATTGATACTTACGCCGAAGCCACCCGGCACGTCGATCAGGGCCTGTCGCTGACGCTGTTTTTCCGCGATGACGTCACGACGCGCGATATCAACAAAGCGCAGATCTACGCCTGGAAGAAAGGCATCAAAACCCTCTATTACATTCGACTGCGTCAGATGGCGCTACAAGGCACGGAGGTACAGGGCTGCGTTTCCTGTGCACTGTGATGATGACTATGCAACTTAAACAGATTCAGGCGATTAACTGGAACCGCATCCAGGACGACAAAGATCTCGAAGTGTGGAACCGTCTTACCAGCAACTTCTGGCTGCCGGAGAAGGTGCCGCTGTCCAACGATCTGCCGGCATGGCAGTCGCTCGACCCGCAGCAGCAGCAGCTGACGATTCGGGTGTTTACCGGTCTGACGCTGCTCGACACCATTCAGAACGTCATTGGCGCACCGGGACTGATGGAAGATGCGCTGACGCCGCACGAAGAGGCGGTGCTGTCGAACATCAGCTTTATGGAAGCGGTACATGCGCGCTCTTACAGTTCGATCTTCTCCACGCTGTGTAACACCGCCGACGTGGATGCCGCTTACCGCTGGAGCGAGGAGAATGCCGCCCTGCAGAACAAGGCGAAAATCGTGCTGGATCACTACCGCGCCAGCGATCCGCTGAAGAAGAAAATCGCCAGCGTCTTTCTGGAGTCGTTCCTGTTTTACTCCGGCTTCTGGCTGCCGATGTACTGGTCAAGCCGCGGCAAGCTGACCAATACCGCCGATCTGATTCGGCTGATTATCCGTGATGAAGCAGTACACGGTTATTACATCGGCTATAAGTATCAGAAAGCGCTGGAAACCGTTGACGACGCGCGCCGCGCTGAGCTGCAGCAGTTCGCCATCGATTTACTGCTGGCGCTGTATGAAAACGAGGTGGTGTACACCGAAGCGCTGTATGCCGACGTGGGCTGGGCCGAAGAGGTGAAAACCTTCCTGCATTACAATGCCAACAAGGCGCTGATGAACCTGGGTTACGAAGCGCTGTTCCCGGCGGAGCTGACGGCGGTGAATCCGGCGATTCTGTCGGCGCTGTCGCCCAATGCCGATGAAAACCACGATTTCTTTTCGGGTTCCGGTTCATCGTATGTGATGGGCAAAGCGGTTGAAACCGAGGACGAGGACTGGAATTTTTAGTTGCGTGCGGTGCGCGGTAAAGGGTACGTATTGCACTGTAAGCGGTGCGCATCAATGCGCACCCTACGGTTGGGTTAATCATGTCGCCTGAAATGCCCCCGGCGGTTAGGTTGATGCATCTGTAGGGTCGGCATTTAGGTACAAACCGAGCACATGGGTAACACTTTAGACCGGGCACATGGGTAACAGTTATAAACGGCATAGCAGAGGAGACTCACTATGCCCTGGACTGAGACTGTTACCATGCAACGCCTTG
>NZ_NHZE01000029.1:0-257 GCF_002207995.1 Pantoea sp. VS1 | reverse complement strand
AACTAAAGCATTTGAGTGCACATGTTATCGCTTAGGTTTTTATTTTATGTCGCATTGTTTTTTTGATGGTTAAATTAAATAAACTGCTTTCCGTATCTTTTAATTATAGTAATTTATGTTTTTCTTTGTTTTGTTTTTTATGTTATTTTAATGAATTTATTTTTGATATCAAAAAGTAAATGGAGTTGAGAATGAATAAAAATAAAAGTTTGGAAGGAAATTACCTGAGTGATTTCAAATTTTTCGTTAAAGGATTG
>NZ_NHZE01000028.1:0-39530 GCF_002207995.1 Pantoea sp. VS1 | reverse complement strand
CGCCTGCACCAGCTGCGCCTGCTGCCAGGGTTTCGCCAGCCGTTCACACAGCGGCAGCGTCACCGGCGTCTGGCGCAGATCCTGACCGCTGATCAACAGGGTGGCCAGTTGTGGCCACTGCTGCTGTGCCTGACGAATCACATCCGCACCGTTCAGGGCGCCCGGCAGCATCAGGTCACTGATCAGCAGATCGATATCCGGCGTCTGGCGCAGCAGCGTCAGCGCGCTCTCGCCGTCAGCACACTCCAGCGTCAGATAACCCAGCTGATGCAGATGTTCGCACAGCGTCTGGCGCACCGCCGGCTCGTCATCCAGCACCAGTATCAGGCGATCGCGGCTGGCACGCGGCGTCAGCACCGGCGCGCTCACCAGCGGCTGCGCGGCTTCCGGCGCGCGCGGCAGCAGCAGACGCACCGTGGTGCCCTGGCCCGGCGCGGTCTCCAGTTCGATCTGTCCGCCGGACTGGCGCACAAATCCGTACACCATCGACAGCCCCAGCCCGCTGCCGCTACCGGTGGCTTTGGTGGTGAAGAAGGGTTCAAACACCTGTTCCCGCACCTCGGCGGACATGCCGCAGCCGTGGTCAATCACTTCAATGGTGACGCGGTCGCGCTTGCCATCGGCCTCCTGAATCCGCTGATTCCAGATGCGCAGGCGGATCTCGCCGCTCTGGCGCTCCATGGCATCGCGCGCGTTCACCACCAGATTCATCAGGGCGTTCTCCAGCTGGCCGGCATCAATCCACGCCGGCCAGCCGGGGCGCTGCGCATCCACCACCAGATGCTGGCCGGGCAGCAGGGAGTGCTGCAACAGCGACTGCAGATTTTCCACCAGCTCCACCACCGCAACGGCACGCGGATAAAGCGCCTGTTTGCGTGAGAAGGCCAGCAGGCGCTGCGTCAGCTGTGCGGCGCGATCGGCGGCCAGCCGCGCGCGCTCAATGCGGCTGGCCAGCGTGCCGGGCGGCAGCTGATCGACGGTCAGCGCCAGGCTGCCGATGATCACCGCCAGCAAATTATTGAAATCGTGCGCCAGGCCGCCGGTCAGCTGACCGACCGCTTTCATCTTCTGGCTGTGCAGCAGTGCCGCTTCCAGCGCCTTACGCGAGGTGCGCTCCAGCACCGTGTTGACCATGCCGCGCCGCGGTACCGGGCTGAAGCGCAGTTCCAGCGTGCGGCCATCCGGCAACCTGACTTCCTGCGCGTCGTGCAGGCTGCTGAGCTGCACATCGACGCGATCGAGCAAACGCTGATAGTGCATGCCGCGATGCAGCTCGCGCGGCGCGAAGCCCAGCAGTTCGGCGTACTGCGCATTCCACACCACCAGCTGACCGCTGTTATCAAACAGCGCGAAGCCGTCGCGCATGGCGAGGAAGGTCGATTCCAGCTGGTTACTTTTCTCTTTCAGTAGCTGCGAGGTGTGCGCCAGCGAAGCGGTGTTGCGGGCGAACACGTTAAAGGCGCGCGCCAGATCGCCCAGCTCATCGCGCCGTGCCAGGCCGGGCACGCTGACGCTTTTCTCCCCCTGCGCCAGCCGCGTCATGGCGTGCGCGATGGCGGTAAGGCTGGAACCGAGATTGCGGTAGATGTAGTAACCGGCGTAACCGGTAATCAGCAGCGCCAGCAGCATAAACAGACCGATGAAACCGATGATTGAATCCAGTTCCTGGTGGGCGGTGGCGCTGCGCGCATCGCTCTGCTGCGCTACCAGCTGAACGTAGTGGGTGATGTCTTCGTTGAGCATCGCCACCAGCGCCTTGATGCGATACGTGGCGTAGGCGATGGCGATGTCACTCTGCTCCAGCTGACCGGCCACCGGCAGCAGCTGCTGGCTGGTGCTGACCAGCCGCGCGCGCTGCATCGCCAGTACGCCCTGCAGCGGCAGCGCAGACCAGATCGGCAGCACACTGTTCAGCTGTTGCACTGCAGCCTGCGGCGTGGCGGACTGAATTGCCACGGTTAACAGCGCGGCCGTCTGCTGGCGCAGCGGCAGAAACGCACCGTCGCTGGCCAGCAGGTCGATACGGTTGAGCAGCAACTGTGCCTGCCACAGGCCGCTGAGCATCACGTTACGCTGTAAATGGCGCTGATGCCCCTCCAGCAGCAGCTGGCTGATGCTTTGCTCCAGCATCTGGCTGCGCTCGCGGATGCGTGCCAGCAGCGCCGGCTGCTGTGCGGCCAGCGGTGCGCTGGCCAGCTGACTCAGCGACTGCTGCAGCGCCTGCTGGGTCTGCTGCAGTCGCGCCGATTCGCTCTGGTATTCGAGCGCGCCCACCACCTGCGCCAGCCGCACCGCGGCGATGGCGACATTGGCCGTATCACGCGCCAGCGCCAGGCTGCCGTTCATATCGGCCAGCGTTTGTGCCTGTGCCTGCTCCTGAATGTGACCGGCGTGGCGAAAACCGAAAATAGCCACCAGGCTCACCGCCAGCGTAACGCTCACCACCAGCAGGTTAAACATCAGCAGGCGCCCGCGCGCGCCGGCGTGCCAGTGCAGACTGTGACTCATTGCTGCCGCTCCTTACCGCTCAACTCCGGCGAGTATAGAAGCGCGGCCGGAGCGCAATATGACAAATATGAACGGCGTCTGACATTTTCCATTTATCTGGCGTTGCTTAACTCGCGGCTATCCACTGGCAGCAGGAGCCTGAAGATGGCGGCGACACCGATATTAGAAATGCGGGCAATTACCCGGCGCTTCGGCAGCTTCTATGCGCTGAAAGGCGTCGACCTGACCGTCTGGCCGGGTGAAGTGCACGCGCTGATGGGCGAAAACGGTGCCGGTAAAAGTACCTTAATGAAGATTCTGGCCGGCGCGTATACCGCCAGCAGCGGGGAAATTCTTATCGATGGTCAACCCTACGCCATCCGGGGCCCGAAGGAGGCGCTGGCGGCAGGGATCACCCTGATTTATCAGGAAATCAACCTGGCACCGAATCTGACGGTGGCGGAAAACATCTTTCTCGGCAGTGAAATTTCCCGTGGCGGGCTGGTGAAGCGTCGCCAGATGGCGGAAGAAGCGCAGCAGGTGATTAACCGACTTGGCGCGCAGTTCAGCGCCACCGATCTGGTGAGCCGCCTGAGCATCGCCGAGCAGCAGCAGGTGGAAATTGCCCGCGCGCTGCATCGCAACAGCCGCATCCTGGTGATGGACGAACCCACCGCTGCGCTCTCGAATCGCGAAACCGAACAGCTGTTTGCGCTGATCAAACGCCTGCGCAGCGAAGGCATGGCGATCATCTACATCAGCCACCGCATGGCAGAAGTGTATGAGCTCTCCGATCGCGTCAGCGTGCTGCGCGACGGGCAGTACGTCGGCAGCCTGACGCGCGAACAGCTGAACGCCAGCGAACTGGTGCGCATGATGGTTGGCCGTCCGCTCAGCGATCTGTTCAACAAAGATCGCGCCATTACCTTCGGCGAAATTCGCCTGGCGGTAAATCATCTGACCGCCAACCGCAAAGTGCATCCCTGCAGCCTGGCGGTGCGCGCCGGGGAGATCGTCGGACTGGCCGGACTGGTCGGTGCTGGCCGCAGCGAGCTGGCGCAGCTGATTTTTGGCGTGCATCAGCCAGCCGGCGGGGAAATCTGGATCGACGGTGAAAAAGTGCAGATTCACTCGCCGCGAGAGGCCATTGCGCGCGGCATCGGTTTCCTGACCGAAAACCGCAAAGAGCAGGGGCTGTTTCTGGAACTGGCGGCGCAGGAAAATATCGTGATGGCCACGCTTGAGCGCGATGCCAGCTACGGCCTGCTTAACCGGCGCAAAGGGCAGAAGATCGCCAGCGAGGCGATTCAGTCGCTGAATATCCGCGTGCCGCACGCCCAGGTGCGCGCTGGCGGCTTATCCGGCGGCAACCAGCAGAAACTGCTGATTTCGCGCTGGGTATCGATAGCGCCGCGCATCCTGATTCTGGATGAGCCGACGCGCGGCGTGGATGTCGGCGCCAAGAGTGAAATCTACCGCATGATGAACCAGATGGCGCAGCAGGGCGTGGCGATTTTGATGATCTCCAGCGAGCTGCCGGAAGTGGTGGGCATGAGCGACCGCGTATACGTGATGCGCGAAGGCACCATCGCCGGCGAGCTGAGCGGCGAGCAGATTAGCCAGGAAAACATAATGACACTGGCCACCGGCGCGCAGCCGGTCCAGGCCTGAGGAGACGGGAATGACCAGTGAAACCGCACGCGTAAAAAGTCCAACGCTAAAACGTGCGTTGATGAGTGACCTGCTGCAAACCGTGGGTATCTTGCCGATTCTGATCCTGATCGTGGCGGTATTTGGCTTTGTCGCCCCGAACTTTTTTACCGAAGCTAACCTGCTGAATATCACGCGTCAGGCCTCCATCAACATTGTGCTGGCGGCGGGCATGACGTTTGTCATTCTCACCGGCGGCATTGACCTGTCGGTTGGCTCAATGCTGGGTACCACGGCGGTGGTGGCGATGGTGGTGTCACTCGATCCGGCGTTTGCCGGGCTGACCATCCCGGCCGCGCTCGGAGCCGGGCTGATCATGGGGCTGTTCAACGGCATTCTGGTCGCCTGGGCGGGCCTGCCGCCGTTTATCGTCACGCTGGGCACCTATACCGCGCTGCGCGGGGCGGCCTATCTGCTGGCTAACGGCACCACGGTGATCAATTCGGACATCAACTTTGAGTGGATAGGCAACGGTTATCTCGGACCGATTCCGTGGCTGATTATCATTGCCTTTGCGGTGATTGCGCTGTGCTGGTTTATTTTGCGCCGCACCACGCTTGGCGTGCACATCTATGCGGTGGGCGGCAACATGCAGGCAGCGCGCCTGACCGGCATCAAAGTGGGTGCGGTGCTGGTGTTTGTCTACGCCATGAGCGGCCTGCTGTCCGGGCTGGGTGGCCTGATGAGCGCATCGCGCTTGTACAGCGCTAACGGCAACCTTGGCGTGGGCTATGAGCTGGACGCGATCGCCGCGGTGATTCTGGGCGGGACCAGCTTTGTCGGCGGCATTGGCACCATTACCGGCACGCTGATTGGCGCGCTGATTATCGCCACGCTGAACAACGGCATGACGCTGATGGGCGTGTCGTACTTCTGGCAGCTGGTGATTAAGGGCGGGGTGATCATCATTGCGGTGCTGATCGATAAGTACCGTACGCGGCATCACGTGGGGTGAGGGGCGGGCGCTGGCTTTGGCCCTCACCCCAACCCTCTCCCGCTTGCGGGAGAGGGGGCTGTCCGGAGAGAAGATTTAGAAAACAAGTGCTTCACCTGAACACCACGCAGAACGGTTCCCTCTCTCGCGGGCGGGAGAGGGGGCTGTCCGGAGGGAAGATTTAGAAAACAAGTGCTTCACCTGAACACCACGCAGAACGGTTCCCTCTCCCGCGGGCGGGAGAGGGCCAGGGTGAGGGCAAAGGCAATCAGGGCATAAAACCAAAAAAGCAGGAGAACATCGACTATGCGTTTTAATCCGATTATCACCGGACTGCTGGCCGCGACACTGTTCAGTGCGCCATTTGTGCAGGCCAAAGAACTGAAATCCATCGGCGTGACGGTGGGCGATCTGGCTAACCCGTTCTTCGTCCAGATCACCAAAGGGGCGGAGCTCAAGGCGCGTCAGCTGGCGGGCGATAAGGTCAACGTGACGCTGGTCTCCAGCGGCTATGATCTTGGCCAGCAGGTAGCGCAGATTGACAACTTCATTGCCGCTAAAGTGGACATGATCATCCTCAACGCCGCTGACTCCAAAGGCATCGCGCCGGCGGTGAAGCGTGCGCGTGATGCCGGCATCGTGGTGGTGGCGGTAGACGTGGCCGCGGATGGTGCCAATGCCACCATCACCTCTGACAACACCCAGGCCGGGGCCATGGCCTGTAAATACATCTCCGACCGCCTGAAAGCCAAAGGCAACGTGGTTATCATCAACGGACCACCGGTGTCAGCGGTGCAGAACCGCGTGGAAGGCTGCATGAATGAGCTGAAAACCCACCCGGATATCAAACTGCTCTCTTACAACCAGAACGCCAAAGGCAGTCGCGAAGGCGGACTGGAAGTGATGACCGGTCTGCTGTCGGCCAATCCGAAGATTGATGCCGTGTTCGCCATCAACGATCCTACCGCTATCGGTGCCGATCTGGCGGCGAAACAGGCGCAGCGTAGCGAATTCTTTATCGTCGGCGTCGATGGATCGCCAGACGGCGAAGAGGCGCTGAAGCGCAAAGGCTCGCTGTTTGTCGCGACACCTGCCCAGGATCCGCAGGTGATGGCGGCCAAAGCGGTTGAGATTGGCTATGACATCCTGCAGGGCAAGCCAGCGCCGGATAAGCCGGTGCTGATTCCGGTAACGCTGATCGATCGTAACAATGTCAGCAGCTACAAAGGCTGGACGGTGAAATAAGCCACACGGGCGTCGCGGTGCACACTGCGCGCCGCGACGCCCGCCGGAGACGCAGCTATGCAACGTTCCGAAGTTAACGCGATTTTGCAACTGACCCGTGAATTCTTTCTGCGGCAGGATGTGCATCTGCCGCCGTGGGCCGATTACGGTCTCAGCCAGTGGCGCGCGCTGGACACCTCAGCCGCTGCCGAACTGCTGGCGCTGCACCTCGGCTGGGATGTCACCAGTTTTGGTGCCGATGATTTCAGCCAGACCGGCCTGACGCTGTTTACCCTGCGCAACGGTTCACGCGGCGGACAGCCGTGGAGCAAACCGTATGCGGAGAAGATCATGCACGTGCGCGAAGGGCAGGTGACGCCGATGCATTATCATCCGCAAAAAATGGAAGACATTATCAACCGCGGCGGTGGCAACCTGATTGTCACGCTACACAATCGCGACGGCGATCGGCTGGCGGATTCGCCGGTACAGGTCACGCTGGATGGCATCTGCCAGACCCATGCCGCCGGTTCCCAACTGCGGCTGTCACCGGGCGAGAGCGTCACGTTACTGCCCGGTGTCTGGCATAGCTTCTGGGGCGAAACCGGCTACGGCGATGTGCTGGTGGGCGAAGTCTCCATGCCCAATGACGATGAGCACGACAACGTCTTTCTTACCCCGCTGGCGCGCTTTAATCCGATTGATGAGGATGAAGCGCCGCGCTGGCTGCTGTGTAACGAATATCACCGCTGGCTGGCATAACAGGAGTGTTCCATGGCACTGATCTCTCTGGCGCAGGGCCTCGCCCATGCGCAGCAGCACGGTTACGCGCTCGGCGCGTTCAACGTTCTCGATACCCACTTTCTGCGCGCGCTGTTCCATGCGGCGGAGCAGCAGCGTTCGCCGTTTATCATCAACATTGCCGAGGTGCATTTTAAATACGTCAGCCTGGAACCGCTGATCGCCGCTGTCCGTGCCGAAGCGGCGCTGCACGCCATCCCGGTGGTGCTCAACCTCGATCACGGCCTGCATTTTGATGCGGTGATGCAGGCGATTCGCCTCGGCTTCACCTCGGTAATGTTCGATGGTTCAACCCTGAGCTATGACGAGAATATTCGCCAGACGCGGGAAGTAGTGAAGATGTGCCACGCGCTGGGCATTTCGGTCGAGGCTGAGCTGGGCGCCGTGGGCGGCGATGAGGGTGGCGCGCTGTTTGGCGAAGCGGACAGCAATAAATTCACCGACCCGGCGCTGGCGGCGGAATTTGTCCAGGCAACCGGCATCGACTGCCTCGCCGTGGCCATCGGCAACGCGCACGGCAAATACAAAGGCGAGCCAAAGCTGGATTTTGACCGTCTGGCGGCGATTCGCGCAGCGGCCGGCATTCCGCTGGTGCTGCACGGTGGTTCCGGCATCAGCGACGCCGATTTCCGTCGCGCCATCAGCCTCGGCATCCACAAAATCAACTTCTACACCGGTATGTCGCAGGCGGCGCTCGGGGCGATTGAAACGCAAATCACCCAGCGCGACGCGCGCTACGACTCGTTCGCCGAACTGTTAATGGCGGTTGAACGCGACATCGCCAGCGTTGTGGCCCAGCAGATGCAGGTGTTTGGCAGCGCCGGGAGGGCCTGACATGGCAGCACGCAACGGCATTCTGGCGGCGGGTAACATGCTGGTGGATCACGTGCAGCGCATCAGCCACTGGCCAGAACAGGGCTGGCTGGCCGAGATTAACCATAGCGAGAAATGCAGCGGCGGTGCGGCGCTGAATGTGCTGTTTACCCTGGCGCGCATGCAGGTCGGTCTGCCGCTGGCCGCCGTGGGGATGCTGGGCGAGGACAGCGACGGCGATTACCTGCTGCAGCTGCTGGATGAACATCATGTGGATCGTCAGCACGTACAGCGCACCGGTGCGGTAGCCACGGCAATGACGCAGGTGATGACCGCGCCGGACGGTCAGCGCACCTTTTTTCATGCGCGCGGGGCCAATGCGCAGCTCGATGTGGCGCACTTCGCTCACCTCGCCACCGCGCACCGCATCTTCCACCTCGGCTATCTGCTGTTACTGGATAAGCTCGACCAGCCCGATGCGCAGTACGGTACCCGCAGTGCCCGGCTGCTGGCGGAGATGCAGCAGCGCGGCTATCTCACCTCGCTCGATCTGGTTTCGCGCGCCGGCGAGTATCAGGCGCTGGTGAAGCCGGCACTGCGCTGGCTCGATTATCTGGTGATTAACGAACTGGAAGCGCAGGCGCTCACCGGCATCGAGCTGCGCAGCAGTGGCACGCTGGCGTCACCGGCGGCTTTTGCTGCGGCGGCACGCTGGCTGCTGGCGCAGGGCGTGCGCCAGCGCGTGGTAATTCATGCACCGGAAGGCGCCTGGGGCCAGCAGTCAGCGGGCGACGGCCTGTGGCAGCCCGCCTGGTGCTTAGCGGCAGAGGAGATTGTCGGCAGCGTTGGGGCGGGCGACGCCTTCTGCGCCGGCGTGCTGTATGCCAGCCATCAGAACTACAGCCTGCAGCAGACGTTAAAGCTGGCCCATACCTGCGCCAGCTTTAATCTGCATGCGGCCAACGCGCTGGACGGCATCCGGCCACTAAGCGAGATGCAGCGCTGGATGGATCAGGCGATTTGCGTTTCGCGCGCCGCGGCGGACGGGCGCATCACATCGGCGGAAAAAACATAGCCCAGTCCGCGAATGGTGCGGATCAGGATCGGCTGATGCGGATTAGCCTCGATTTTGCGTCTGAGGCGCATGATCAGCACATCAATGGTGCGATCGAACACGTCGAGGCTCTCGCTGTGGGTCAGCTCCAGCAGCTGGTCGCGCGTCAGGACCTTACGCGCGTGGCCGACCAGCGCGCGCAGCAGGCTGTATTCGCCCTGGGTGAGCGGTACGCTTTCACGCTGCGGATTAAACAGCTGACAACGCACATCATCCAGCCGCCAGCCATTGAACTGCCAGCCCTCATCAATCACCGTTTCCGGCTGCGCCAGTCGCCCGCAGCGGCGTAGCGCCGCACGGGCCCGCGCCACCACCACGCGGGGATTAAAGGGTTTGGCGATATAGTCGTCGGCGCCCATCTCCAGCCCAACCACCATATCGGCTTCCGATCCCATGCCGGTCAGCATGATCACCAGCAGCTCAGGGCGCTGACGCTGCATCTGCTGTAATACCAGCAGGCCGTTGGTATCGGGCAGCATCATATCCAGCATCACCAGGGAGATTTCCGGATGCTGCGCCAGTAGCGCCAGGGCGTCGCGCCCCTGATGACAGCTATAAACGGTAAACACATGTTCGCTCAGCACATCGTGCAGCAATTCGCAGATGGCACGATCATCATCAACGACCAGAATCGCGGGCTTCATTGCACTGCCTCTTTTGTTGCGAAAGGGTTAAACGCAGTGTAACCCGGCGTTTTTAAGCTGCTGAAACGCGCAGCAGAAACGTGAGCGCCATCGCCTGGCAGAGTGTGAAAGCGTGCGTTACCGCAATATTTCAACCCTGGCTGCGCATGGCGGGAAAACGTTTGCGCGCAGGTGGTGCAATGCACCATAATCGCGCCTCGTTCTGGTTCAGAATTTTCTTAGCCGCAACGGCACGCTGAAACGGAAACGATTGCGTCAGGGAGTGGCATAGCAATTGCTATGTGGACAGGGGATAGCACACGACGTTCTGCTGCCAGCGGTGGCAAAACGTCGGCATAAAAAAATAATTTTCCTCACTTTTTCCGCGTCAGCTTAGCCACCACGCGCGGAATAGCGGGAAAACGCCTTGGCAAGAGAGAGCAGGCCTGCGGGCCGTCTCCGCTGATGAGAGATGATGATGTTAGAAAAACTTTTTAAGTTAAAAGCTCACCACACCACGGTGCGCACCGAAATCATTGCCGGTATCACGACCTTTCTGGCAATGGCCTACATCCTGTTTGTGAACCCCAGCATCCTCGGGGCGACCGGTATGGATAAAGGCTCGGTGTTTGTTGCCACCTGTCTGGCCGCGGCCATCGGTTCGATTCTTATGGGCCTGATCGCTAACTATCCGATCGCGCTGGCACCGGGCATGGGCCTGAACGCCTTCTTCACCTACACCGTGGTGCTGCATATGGGCTACGCCTGGCAGATCGCGCTGGGTGCGGTGTTCCTTTCGGCGGTGATCTTCTTTGCGCTGTCGATTTTTAAAATTCGCGAATGGATTATTGCCAGCATTCCGCTGCCGCTGCGTGCCGGGATTGCGGCAGGCATTGGCCTGTTCCTCGCACTGATTGCGCTGGAAGGAGCGGGCATCGTGGTGGATAACCCGGCTACGCTGGTCGGTCTGGGCGACCTGACCAAACCGGGTCCGCTGCTGGCGCTGCTTGGCTTCTTTATCATTGTGGTGCTGGAAGCGCGTCGCGTGACCGGAGCCGTGCTGATCGGCATTCTGGTCGTTACCTTTATCTCGATGGGCATTGGCCTGACGCCGTTCGCAGGCGTGTTCTCTGCGCCGCCGTCAATTGCGCCGACCTTTATGCAGCTGGATATCGCCGGCGCGTTCAACGTTGGCCTGGTGAGCGTGATCTTTGCGTTCCTGTTTGTCGACGTGTTTGATAACACCGGCACGCTGCTGGGCGTGACGAAACGCGCCGGTCTGGCCGATGAGCAGGGCAACGTGCCGAAAATGGGCCGTGCGCTGATCGCCGATAGCGCCGCTGCACTGTTCGGTTCACTGCTGGGTACCTCAACCACCACCAGCTATGTGGAGTCCGCTGCGGGCGTCAGCGCCGGTGGCCGTACCGGTCTGACGGCGATTGTGGTCGCCATTCTGTTCCTGCTCAGCCTGTTCTTCTCGCCACTGGCGGGTAGCGTGCCGGTCTACGCCACGGCGCCAGCGCTGCTGTTCGTCGCGGTGCTGATGGCTTCCGGTCTGGCAGAAATTGACTGGAAAGATGTCACCACGGCTGCACCGGTCACCGTGACCGCGCTGACCATGCCGCTGACTTACTCAATCGCCAACGGTATCGCCTTTGGTTTTATTACCTGGACGGTGGTGAAACTGCTGAGTGGCCGCACCAAAGAGGTCAATGCGGCGCTGGTGATTCTGTCGATTCTGTTTGTGATTAAACTCGGCTGGCTGAGTGCCTGATGCTGTGTAACGGAAGCCCGCCCGGGCTTCCGTGTAAGTTGTTACATTTGCGCAATGATTGTTTGCGTGATGTCTCGCAATTCCTGCCCGTCGCCACTTTTCTCTTTCAGGCCTGTTGTTTACTGTCTCTCCGTAAATTCTGCCATGCGCAAATTTTTTGCCTGCAGTGGCGGGATCGTGGAATGTTTAATCGCTGCCGCTCTGCTTAAATAGCGGTGGAGTGAGGCGATGACACAAGGTTGCTGAAGAAGGACAAGATAATGGATTATCCCGTTTGCACGCTGCCGCATCGGTTGCCGCCTCGCCTTCTGGCGTTAAGAAATCAGGGAGCACCGCTAATGGTACGATTAACCCAACACGTAGAACAGCTGGCGAATACCACCCAGCTGTTACAGCAGGATGTCGCGGTCCTGACCGCGCGTTTTGAAAACCTTGCCACCAGAGCGGACGTGGAACGCGTGCGTACCGAACAGGGGCTGATGTGCAATCAACTGATGAATGAGATCGGTCAGGTGGAGAAATGCATCGATAAAAAGTTCGAACGGTTAAATGACAGACTGATCTGGACCCTCATGTTGCCGGCTATCCTCGCCGTACTGGCATGGTTGGTAAAAGTGGCGGTGCTGAAAATTTAAGGTTGCCAGCAGAAATCCGGCCCGTCCATGGGCCGGAACAGCGGATTTAGCGGAAGGGCGGTTCGTTAAAGGTGCGTAGTTTCCTGGAGTGCAGTTTGTCACCCTCGGCGCGCAGCAGCTCAACGGCGCAGATGCCAATCTGCAGATGTTCCGAGATCGCGCCCTCATAGAAACGGTTGGCCTGGCCGGGCAGCTTGATTTCACCGTGCAGCGGTTTATCCGAGACGCACAGTAGGGTGCCGTACGGTACGCGGAAACGATAGCCCTGTGCGGCAATGGTGGCGCTCTCCATATCCACCGCCACCGCGCGGCTCAGGTTGAAGCGTAACGCAGATGCGGAGTAGCGCAGCTCCCAGTTGCGGTCGTCTGTGGTGACGACCGTACCGGTACGCAGGCGCTGCTTCACCTCTTCGCCGGGCATACCGCTGACCGCTTTGGTGGCGTCGTACAGGGCACGCTGCACCTCCGCGATGCTCGGGATCGGGATATCCGGTGGTAATACGCTGTCCAGCACGTGGTCGTCACGCAGATAGGCATGCGCCAGCACGTAATCGCCGATGCTCTGGCTTTCACGCAGGCCACCGCAGTGACCAATCATCAGCCACGCATGTGGGCGCACCACCGCGAGGTGGTCGCAGATGGTTTTGGCGTTCGACGGACCGACGCCAATATTCACCAGCGTGATGCCGCGACGATTGGGCGAGGTTAAATGCCAGGCGGGCATCTGATGCTTCTTCCACGCCAGATCCGACATCATCGCCGTTGGGTCCTGCGTCTCCGCCGTAATCACCACATCGCCGGCGCAGGCGAGACTGTCGTACGGCGTGCTGGGGTCCTGCACCTGCTCAATCGCCCAGCGCACGAACTCATCGACGTAGCGCGTGTAGTTGGTGAACAGCACAAACGGCTGGAAGTGTTCTACCGCGGTGCCGGTGTAGTGACGCAGGCGCGCCAGGGAGAAATCGGTGCGCAGCGCGTCGAAATGCGACAGCGGGAACAGCGCGTCGGCGTTGAACAGGCCATCAGCGGTTTCATCGCCAATCTGCGATAGTTCGGTCGTCGGGAAATGGCGCGCAATACTGGCGCTCATGGAGCGGTCCAGAGACAGGTCGGAGCCATCAATCACATAGGGATAAGGGATTTCCTGCTGTGACGGGCCCACCTCAATCAGCACGTCGTACTCTTTTTCGATCATCTGCAGCTGTTCGCTGAGATAGTGACGCAGCAACGCCGGGCGCGTGATGGTGGTGCTGTAGCGGCCGGTGTGGGTAAAACGTCCCCAGGCGCGGGTGCGATTTTGCTGCGGGCCTTCACCCTGCCAGGTGATGCGCAGCTCCGGATAGACAAACAGCCCCTGCTGGCGCAGTCCGGCGTCCGGCAGTGTGCCGCTGGCAGTGAACGTGCGAATGGCGTTGCGCAGCGCTTCAACCGCGTCGTCATACAGACGCTCCAGTTGATCCAGCGCCTGTTCGGTGGTCAATCCGTTCCGTTGCGTATTCATAGATTCTCCTTCAGCAATTTGGACCGATTTGACCAGAGCATAGCGGATAAACCTCTCATCACGATGAAGAATCTGTGATCGACCGCATTCTGCACCATCACGGTGCTGGTAGGCGGCAAAAGGCTGGCTATGTTTATCAGGTGCAGGGAGGCCACATCGCACGTTTTCCGCCCGGCTGCGATGCCGCTGCAAAAAAATTGTCACCGATTGTCTTCTCTGGCGAGCTTTTTGCTTAAATTTCAACCGTGGTCGCGCTGACCACACTGCTCTCGAAGTGTTTCAGATTGATTTCTCCCAGGCCGTGGTATGGCTCCGTTCCTGACCCGTTGAGGATTGAAAGCATGTCTTTGAAATTCATAAAACACCCATTGAAGGTGGTGATGGCAGGTTGTTTAAGCATGGCGTTCTACGCGCAGGCTGACATAAAGATTGGCGTGGCCGGTCCGTTTACCGGACCGAATGCTACGTACGGTACACAATACTGGAAGGGCGCCAGCCAGGCCGCGGCGGACATTAACGCGGCGGGCGGCATAAACGGTGAAAAAATTGTGCTGGTGCAGGGTGATGACGCCTGCGAACCCAAGCAGGCGGTGGCCGTTGCTAACCGGCTGGTGGATCAGGACAAAGTGATGGCGGTGGTGGGCCATTTCTGCTCATCCTCGACCATGCCAGCCTCAGAGGTGTATGACGAGGCGGGCGTACTGGCGATTACGCCTGGTTCAACCAATCCACAAATCACCGAGCGCGGCATGAAAACCCTGTTCCGCATGTGCGGGCGTGATGACCAGCAGGGGACAATTGCCGCTAACTATATTCTCGATACGCTGAAAGCGAAGAAAGTGGCGGTGATCCACGATAAAGATACTTACGGTCAGGGGCTGGCGGATGCCACCAAAGCGGCGCTGGAGAAACGCGGCGTCAAAGAGGTGCTGTATGAGGGGCTGTCGCGCGGTGAAAAAGACTTCAACGCGCTGGTCACCAAAATCGGCGCGGTGAAACCGGATGTGGTCTATTTCGGTGGCTGCCATCCGGAGGCGGGTCCGCTGGTGCGGCAGATGCGCGAGCAGGGCGTCAATGCGGCTTTCTTCTCCGGCGACTGCATCGTGACGGAAGAACTGGTGACTGCCGCCGGCGGTCCGCAGTTCACTAAAGGCGTGTACATGACCTTCGGCAATGACCCGCGCACCATCGCGGATGGCAAAGCGGTGATTGAAAAATTCCGCGCCAGCGGTTTTGAGCCGGAGGGGTATACGCTGTACGCCTACGCCTCCATTCAGGCTCTGGCCGCCGCCTACAAAGCGGCAGGTAAAGACAATGCCAAAGCCAGCGACTGGCTGAAGGCCAACAGCGTTGACACCGTGATGGGCAAGAAGGCGTGGGACGAAAAAGGCGACCTGAAAGTCTCGGATTACGTGGTCTATCAGTGGGATGACAAAGGCAAATATCACCAGCTGTAATTCGCTCTGCGGCCCCGCGCGCAGCGGGGCCGTTCGCATCTGAGCGTGACCTGTGCACGCCTTCCACCTGCGAGAGACAATATGGACGCCTTTTTTATACAGCAGCTGATTAACGGCCTGACGCTGGGCGCGGTCTACGGGCTGATCGCCATCGGCTACACCATGGTTTACGGCATTATCGGCATGATCAACTTCGCCCACGGCGAGGTGTACATGATCTCTGCTTATCTGTGTGCGATCGGGCTGGCGCTGCTCAGCTACTTTGGCATTCACTCCTTTCCACTGCTGATCTTTGGCACGCTGTTGTTCACCATCGTGGTCACCGCCGCTTACGGCTGGGCCATTGAGCGCATTGCCTATCGTCCGCTGCGCAATTCCACGCGGCTGGCACCGCTGATCTCTGCCATTGGTATGTCGCTGATTCTGCAAAACTATGTGCAGCTCAGTCAGGGACCGAATCAGCAGGGCATTCCCACCTTGCTCAGTGGCGTGCTGCGTATGGAGATCGACGGCGGCGTGGTGCAAATCACCTGGACCAAAGTGTTTATCCTGGTGGCGGCGCTGTGCGGGATGGCGCTGCTGACCTGGATTATCCAGTACACCAAACTGGGCCGTATCTGCCGTGCGGTCCAGCAGGATCGGCGCATGGCGTCGATTCTCGGTATCAATACCGACCGGGTGATTTCGCTGGTGTTTGTCATCGGCGCGGCGATGGCCGGGCTGGCCGGGGTGCTGGTTACCATGAATTACGGCACGTTTGATTTCTACGCCGGCTTCATTATCGGCATCAAAGCCTTCACCGCGGCGGTGCTGGGGGGCATCGGTTCGCTGCCCGGCGCGATGCTGGGCGGTTTGCTGCTGGGCGTGGCCGAGGCGCAGTTCGCCGGGCTGGTGAACTCCGATTACAAAGATGTGTTCTCATTTTCGCTGCTGGTGGTGATTTTAATCTTCCGTCCGCAGGGACTGCTGGGCCGGCCGCTGGTCGCCAAAGTGTGAGGAAGCCAGAATGAATGCAATGACGCAAACAAGCGGCATCCGTCAGGTGCTGCTCGACACGCTGCTGGCCGGTGCCGTCGCGCTGGTGGTGTTCGGCCCGGTGGTGGGCGTGGTGCTCAGCGGCTACAGTTTTACGCTGTCGCCGCTGCGCGTGGCGCTGCTGGTGGCGGTGGTGATGGCAGGACGTTTGCTGCTGGGGCTGTTTCTGCATACCGCCGTGGGGCGCCGTTTTCTGCGCAAGTTTGAGGGCAACGATGACGGCGTATACGTGCGTGAACCCGGGTACCGCTCGCGCCTGCGCTGGATAATACCGCTGCTGCTGGTTGTGGCCCTGGCGTTTCCGTTTCTCTCCAGCAAGTATCTGCTGACGGTAGCGATTCTCGGGCTGATCTATGTGCTGCTGGGACTCGGGCTCAATATCGTAGTCGGCCTCGCCGGGCTGCTCGATCTGGGCTATGTGGCGTTTTACGCCATTGGTGCTTACGGGCTGGCGCTGGGATATCAGTATCTCGGGCTGGGTTTCTGGAGCATGATCCCCATCGCTGCGCTGCTGGCGGCATTGGCCGGTGCGCTGCTTGGCTTTCCGGTGCTGCGCATGCACGGTGACTATCTGGCTATCGTCACGCTCGGCTTCGGTGAAATTATCCGGCTGGTGCTGAATAACTGGCTGTCGTTCACCGGGGGGCCGAACGGCGTCTCGGTGCCGTCACCGACCTTTCTCGGCCTTGAATTCGCCCGCCGGGCAAAGGAGGGCGGCATACCGTACCACCAGTTTCTGCATCTCGATTACAACCCCAACATGAAGTTCATCTTTATTTACGTGGTGCTGGTGCTGGTAGTGCTGCTGGTGCTGTTTATCAAGCACCGGCTGACGCGCATGCCGATTGGCCGGGCGTGGGAAGCGTTGCGTGAAGATGAAATCGCCTGTCGCGCCATGGGGCTGAATCACGTGCTGGTGAAGCTGTCGGCCTTTATGCTCGGCGCCTCAACCGCCGGTATCGCCGGGGTATTTTTCGCCAGCTATCAGGGGTTCGTTAATCCCACCTCGTTTACCTTTTTTGAGTCCGCGCTGATTCTGGCCATCGTGGTGCTGGGCGGGATGGGCTCGACGCTCGGCGTGGTGCTGGCCGCGTTTGTGCTGACGGTGGCGCCCGAGCTGCTGCGCAGCTTTGCCGAGTACCGCGTGCTGCTGTTTGGCATGTTAATGGTGCTGATGATGATCTGGCGTCCGCGCGGCCTGGTGCGCACCGCACGCGTCGGTGTGCCGCTGAGAAAAGGAGTACGCCATGAGTGATGCCATCCTGCAGGTTGATAACCTGATGATGCGCTTTGGCGGCATCAAAGCGCTGAATGATGTCAGCCTGCGCGTGGAGCGCGGCTCGGTCACCGCGCTGATTGGCCCCAACGGCGCGGGCAAAACCACGGTATTTAACTGTCTGACGGGATTTTATCGCGCCAGCGGCGGGCGCATTGTGCTCAATGCCCATCAGCGCAGCACCGATGTGATCCAGGTGCTGGGCCAGAAGATTCAGCCGGGTGACTGGCTGCGGCCGGCGCGGCTGGGCTCGCGCATCTGGTACAAGATGTTTGGCGGCGCACATCTGGTCAACCGCGCCGGTCTGGCGCGTACCTTTCAGAACATCCGCCTGTTTCGCGAGATGTCGGTGGTGGAGAACCTGCTGGTGGCGCAGCATATGCAGGTCAACCGTCAGCTGCTGGCCGGCATTCTCAATACCCGCGGCTATCGTGCGGCTGAAAGTCGCGCGCTCGATCGCGCCTTTTACTGGCTGGAGCGCGTCGATCTGGTCAGCAGTGCCAATCGGCTGGCCGGCACGCTCTCCTACGGTCAGCAGCGCCGGCTGGAGATTGCGCGCGCTATGTGCACCCGGCCGGAGCTGATCTGCCTGGATGAGCCCGCAGCGGGGCTTAATCCGGTCGAAACCGAGGCGCTGAGCCAGATTCTGCATCAGCTACGCGCCGATCACCGCATCAGCGTGCTGTTGATTGAACACGATATGCCGATGGTGATGCGCATTTCCGATCACATCGTCGTGCTGGATCACGGTGACGTGATTGCGCAGGGCACGCCGCAGCAGATTCGACACGATGCGAAAGTGATCGCCGCTTATCTCGGCGCGGAAGAGGAGAGCGAGCATGGCTGAAGCAATGCTGGCGTTTGAACAGGTGGATGTGTTTTACGGCCCGGTGCAGGCGCTGAAGCAGGTGTCGCTGACCGTGGCGGAGGGGGAAACCGTGGCGCTGATTGGGGCCAACGGTGCGGGAAAATCCACGCTGCTGATGTCGATTTTTGGTCAGCCGCGCATTGCCAGCGGTGAAATTCGCCTGCGCGGAGAACCCATCAGCCAGCGGTCGACCCATTTTATCGCCGCCAGCGGTATTGCCCAGGCGCCGGAAGGACGGCGCATCTTTCCGGATATGACGGTGGAAGAGAACCTGCTGATGGGCACCATCGCCATCGGCGAGCGCTACATGAAGCAGGATAAAGAACGCATGTACACGCTGTTTCCACGCCTGCTGGAGCGGCGGAAACAGCGGGCAATGACGCTCTCCGGCGGCGAGCAGCAAATGCTGGCGATCGCCCGCGCGCTGATGAGCCGGCCGCGTCTGCTGCTGCTGGATGAACCCAGCCTCGGGCTGGCCCCGCTGGTGGTAAAGCAAATTTTCAGCATCCTGCGCGAGCTGACGCAGCAGGGCATGACGCTGTTTTTGGTGGAGCAGAACGCGCGCCACGCACTGCAACTGGCGGATCGCGGTTATGTGATGGTCAATGGCGAAATTCGTCTGAGCGGCAGCGGCAGCGAACTGTTGCACAACGAAGAGGTGCGCAGCGCCTATCTGGGTGGCAGCGTCGGCGCGGGCGGGGAGTCAGCAAAAAGTTTGTAATAATGATTAAATGGTGACGGGAAACACTTTGCATAATCGTTAGCAGCCTATCATCATTATTATTCTACTTCTTAACCAAAGTGATTTGGTACTCCCTTGCAAAATCCTGGCGTAGCAGTAATGCGGGCGATCAGAAACACGGCGTGGTATCCCAAACGCCGTGCTTATCGCACGCTGTTGTGGCGTGAAATCACCCCACTGGCGGTGCCCATCTTTATTGAGAACCTGTGCGTGATGCTGATGGGGGTTCTCAGTACTTTTCTGGTGAGCTGGCTGGGCAAAGAGGCGATGGCGGGCGTTGGGCTGGCTGACAGCTTCAACATGGTGATCATCTCCTTTTTTGCCGCCATCGATCTCGGTACCACGGTGGTGGTGGCGTTCAGCCTGGCCAAACGCAACGGCAAGCGTGCGCGTGCGGCGACGCGGCAGTCGCTGGGCCTGATGACGGTGCTGGCGTTTGTGCTGGTCATCGCCATCGAGTTCTGGGGGCATCTGATCGTTGACGTGATTGCCGGTAACGCCGAGCCGCAGGTCAAAGAGCTGGCGCTCAGCTATCTGCAAACCTCTGCGTGGAGCTATCCGGCGGCGGCGATTGCGCTGATAGGCAGCGGCGCGTTGCGCGGTGCCGGCAACACTAAAATTCCGATGCTGATCAACGGCGGCATGAATATCCTGAATATCATCATCAGTAGCGTGCTGATCTACGGTGCGCTCGGCTGGGAAGGGATGGGATTTGTCGGTGCCGGGCTGGGATTAACCATTTCACGCTATATTGGCGCGGCGGCGGCCATTTACGTGCTGTATCGCGGCATCAGTCCGGCGCTGAAAATCACGCTGGCCAGCTATTTCCGCCGCTGGGATCGCAACATTCTGATGGAAGTGCTGGGGATTGGCGTACCGGCCAGTATCGAATCCGTGCTGTTTAACGGCGGCAAACTGCTGACGCAGATTTTTGTCGCCGGCATGGGCACCAATGAGATCGCCGGTAATTTTATTGCCTTCTCCATCGCCACCCTGATCAACCTGCCGGGCAACGCGCTGGGTTCTGCGTCGACCATTATCACCGGCAGGCGCTTAGGGAAAAATCAGGTGATGCAGGCGGAGCGGCAGATCAAGCACGTATTCTGGCTGGCGATGATTGGGCTGTGCACGCTGGCGTTTATCACCGTGCCGCTGGCGGGCACGCTGGCGCGATTCTACACCCGCGATCCGCAGGTGATTGAGGTAACCAAACACCTGATCTGGCTGAATGCCGCCTTTATGCCTGTCTGGACCGCCTCCTGGGTGCTGCCGGCCGGACTAAAAGGCGCGCGCGACGCACGGTACACCATGTATGTATCGATGTTCAGTATGTGGGGCGCGCGCGTGGTGGCCGGTTATCTGCTCGGCATCGTGCTGGGCATGGGGGTGATTGGCGTCTGGCTCGGCATGTTCCTCGACTGGACGGTGCGCGGTATCTGTTTCTGGTGGCGTTTGACCAGCGGCAAATGGCTGAACAATTACCGCAAAATGCTCGCGAAGAGCAGTGGCCCGTAGCGCTGAGAAATCCCCACAAAAAAAGACAGGTACAGGGTTTTATGATCGGGTTATTGCGCCAGCAAAAACAGATGGTACCCTATGCCTGCCATACCCGGCCCCGCCTCAAGCCGCACGGCTATTTTCGCGCTGACCGCTGCCTTTCCGCTGGCAACTTTACTCAGCGCTTTCGTGCATTCGAACGTGATGCGACAACTGTGCACCTTGCTACTCATTAAGCGTTTACTCAAATCTTCAAACTTGCAGCCCGGGGCAGTACAGTTCACAAAGCTTGCCTTCGTCGTGGCGGTTATACATCCAGCTGCGATGATTCAGCACGAGTGAATTGATCGATGGCTGTAACGCTGGCGCAGCCCGAACAAGCTGCCGGAACCGGCTCGTCACCCTGCAGCTCCCTTGCCAGTTAACCTAAAAAATTTTTTTATTTTCCTTAAGAATCGTCTTTATTGCGCCGTCCTGAAAATGAGAGCTTTCTTAGTGCGATGGGTGTAGAGATGATGGCAGTCAACTGGCAGACAATAGATAAGGTTGTATACATCAACCTGAACAAACGCAAAGATCGCAGGGTGCGCATTGCTCGTCAATTAAAAGCAATTGGCGTACCACGTGAAAAGATTGTCCGTTTTGAGGCTATTGAAGAAGCGCCAGGCTATATCGGCTGTATTAAATCACACATTCTCGTGCTGCAAATGGCTCAGCAAAACGGCTGGAAAAATGTATTGATTCTGGAAGACGATATGGTTTTCCATGATGATATTCAGACCAAAAAGCGAATTGACCTATTTCTCTCCTCTTTACAGCAAATCAACTGGCATGTCGCGCTGCTCGCTGCCCACTATGATAACGTCGTGCCGTTAAAAAGTGTGGACTTTATGGTTAAGCCGCAATATGCATGGTGCGCTTGCGCTTATATTGTGAACGGTGATTACTACGCCACCCTCATTGATAATTATGCAGAAAGCTTGCAGGGGTTGCTGGCGGGTGGCGTTCCTCAGTGCTGGGCTTTAGATGTCCGCTGGAATAGTTTGATAAAACGTGACCGCTGGTTGGGTATCTTTCCCAACGCGGGCTATCAGGCCGCTGATAAAAGCGATATTGAAAACCAACTTGTTGATTATCGAACTCATTTTGCTAAAAAATTAGAAGAAATAGTCTGGCCAGTCTATCAACCTAGTGAAAAAAAGATAAAAGTGGATATCTTTTTCCAGTGGGCCCCCGGCTGGACTAACTTTGAGTCGGTATATCGCGCTATGCAGAGTAAACCACATTTTGATTGCCAGATTATCCTGGCGCCCTATCTCAGTCGGGGCGCAAAAGCACCGGATTACACTGCACAGCGTGATTTATTAAATGATAAGGGTATCCGGTATACCGAGTATCATGAGTATGAGATAACGGCGCGTAAACCCCATGTGGTTTTTTTACAAAATCCTTATGATGATGCACGCCCCAATGAACTGCAAAGTTTGACGCTTAATCGACGCAATATTTCTATCGCCTATATTCCTTATGGGTTAGATATGGGGGATGGCGAGAGAAACCGTGTTTATCAGTACAATCTTCCTTGTCAAAATGTTGCCAGGTGGGTATTCGTTCGCTCTCAGCGGCATAAAGATGAGTTTGCTAAATATTGCGGAAATGGCAATCAACACGTGTATGTTAGCGGACATCCAAAGCTTGATAACTATACATCACGCTTTGGCGCCCAGGCGGATGGCAAAGTTAATAAAGACAAGCCAACGCTATTATGGGCGCCGCATTTCGTCATGCCTGATGATGAAAAGATGTGGTCTACGTTTAATTTATATACACAGGCAATGCTTGATATCATCAAACGTGATGACGTCAATTTGATTATTCGGCCACATCCGCTTTTTAAACAATTTCTGGATATTCGTAAAGAGCGCGGAACACACAGCGAAACTGCTCAGAACTGGCAAATGCTGCGCGAATACTCTCATCTCAAATCACATGTGG
This sequence comes from Pantoea sp. VS1, assembly GCF_002207995.1. Classification (NCBI taxonomy): domain Bacteria; kingdom Pseudomonadati; phylum Pseudomonadota; class Gammaproteobacteria; order Enterobacterales; family Erwiniaceae; genus Pantoea; species Pantoea sp. VS1. The sequence goes on along the minus strand of NZ_NHZE01000028.1, from coordinate 17,044 downwards.
AGTGGGATTTTTCTGCAGATTATCGCTACGCCTTTTCACAATCAGATGCGCTGATGGCAGATGCAGGATCGTTTTTGCTGGAGTATTTACCTTCGCGTAAGCCAATCCTTTTCCTGACTCATGAAAATTGCCTCGGTATTAACAGTAGCGCTGAATTTATTTATGACGCTTATGACGTTGCGAATGAATCCGCAGATATTAAAACTTTCGTTGATAATCTTGTTTCAGGCAAGGATCCCATGCGTGATAAGCGACTGCAGGTTTTACGTGATGAACTTCATATGCCAGAGCAGGGCGCAGGCAGTGAGATTGTAAAAATCATTGAAAAAACCCTTATGCCCGCTGGAGTTCATCACAATGTCTTCTAAACGCGCCGCAATATTACTGGTTGCTGGTCAGGGAACGAGAATGGGGCATCTGACCCTAAATTATCCTAAATGCTTGCTGCCGGTCGGTGAAATCACCGTGCTGGATACGTTGCTGACTGAGCTGTTAAAATGCGGCGAGCGTGAAATTGTACTGGTTACCGGTCATCAGTCATCAGTTGTAGAACGCTGGATTAAAGATAATTATGCTGATGCTAATATTAAGTTAGCACACAATGATAATTATAAAAATGATGTCAACATATTATCCGTTGAAAAAGGTGTCAGCGCGCTTAATCATCCTGAATATGGCTATACAATTATTGAAACGGATGTTCTGCTGGATCCACGTGTATGGCCGCGGTTAATGCAAGCTGAAATGGGCAGTGACAGTTTTTGGCTCACCCATGGTTATTACAACTCTTGCCTTACTGGCGGTATTGTCGAAGCCAGTAAAGCTGAACCTGCTATAAAGAAAATTGCCTATGTGCCCGATTACGACTCCGCGTTTGATGGCTGGATGAAAATGGTCGGCTTGCTAAGTGTCTCTCCGGAACAGGTGGAAAACGATCGACGCCTGCGGCAGACGTTTTTACAGCAAAGCACCCAGCAATATTACATGGCACCCTGGATTGTACACCGCTCTTGCTTACCCTGCCGTGCTGTAGATATTACGGATTTGTTTGCAAGATCTTTCAACGAAGAAGTCGATTACCGGCAGGCGGTTGCGGATTATCATTTATTATTAGAAAATTTTGAGGCACTAAAATGAATGTAGAGTTTTTTGAACCACAAAAATTGCGTCATATTGAAAAATTCAGTTCACGTCGCGTTGAATGGTTGCGTAATAAAATTATTCAGGAAGGCGTATGGGTAAAACCTCTGGCGCTTGATCTACACCATAATCTGGTACTGGACGGCCAGCACCGTATGGAAGTCGCGCTCAGTCTGGGACTAAAAAGAGTGCCGGTCGTACGATTTGATTACGCCTCGGTGCCCTTAAGATCGTTGCGCGAAAATCATCAATTTGACTGGCAGGAAGTGGCGAGGCGTGCATTAATTAATGACATCTACCCTTATAAAACGGTAAAGCATGATTTCGTTGTACCCATGCCGGTATGTCAATTTTCGCTGCAGGAGTTAGGCTATCATGGTTGAAAATGCCATCATTCTGGCCGCCGGCAGAAGCCTGCAACTGGATGGTAAAAATAAAGTTTTAATTCGCCATCCCAAAACGCGGAAAACGATTCTCGACTATGCTATTGATGCCTTTCATGGGAAAAAAATTACCGTAGTTATTGGCTTTGGTGCGTTACAGATTATGGAGTCCTACCCTGATCTGAATTACGTTATCAACGACAACTGGGCAACGACTAATAATGCAATGAGCCTGGGATTGGCCCTGAATCAGATTAATAGCCCCACGTACGTTGTCTCGGGAGATATGTTTTTTTCTCCTCAGCTTATCCATGAAATGGATCACGCTGAGGGAAATCTCGTTTTGACTCACCAGCGGCATAATCGCATGCTGACCTCCATTCATTGTGACGTTAATCGCCAGGGCATCGTGGAGGAGACGTATCTGGGACCGATACGCGCCGCAGAGCACCCTGAGGCTATGGGTTTGTTTAAAGTCAGTGATATGGCACTCCTGAGTCAGTGGCATAAGCAATGCCTGCGTTATGGTAATTTGTATGCCGCCCAAACGTTACCGTGTCAGAAAACGACAGCACTCTACGCTCACGACCTGGGGGAGCATGCATTTAATGAAATTAATACGCTGGCAGATTACTGGCGTCTGATGCAGGAGGATCACGGTTAATGATACGAGCTATTACGCTGGGCTTGCCTTACTCCGCTATTTCCGACGGGCATTCAGAGTCACGTTTACATCACTTTCGCACGTTAGTGATTGATAAACTCCAGTCTCGTCGTTGGCCACTGCGAACATTACGTTTAACCCTGCCACCATTGAATGATCGTGATGAAGATGAGATTTATACCCTGCCAGCACGAATAAATTCAATCAATGCGTTGGCTGAAAGACTTGATATTCGTTGGTTTTGCTTACCGCTGGACTTAACGCATGGCGATAATTACCGCGGACGGTTAGATGCCGCGTTTGCTTTACTCTTCAGGCAACCGCGTATGTTTCTGAATCTGATGGTAGCCGATGAGCAGGGTATAAATATTCGAGCCAGCCATGACGTTGCCCGTTTCATGTTGCAGGTAGCACATCGCAGTAATAATGGCTTTGATAATTTCCGCCTCGGTGCCTCATTGCGTTGTCCGGCAAATGCCCCTTTTTTTCCGTTTTCCCGGCATGAAGGTGAGACACTGAAGTTTAGTTTTGCCCTCGAAACTACCGATATTGCTTTGGAATTGAGTGAGCAGGTGCGGGAAGGCAACATGCTGCTGGCGGACTTTGCTGACCAGTTTATTCTTCGACTCTGCGCACGCTTACGCGAAATTGATGCATTCGGTCATGAGCTGGCGTCTGATTCAGGGCTTGAGTATGCCGGTCTGGATGCCTCGCTGGCGCCTTTTCCGGATGGCAGTATTTCTGTCGGCAGGTTAGTTGAGAATCTTGGTGCGCGTCCTGGTGGCGTTCAGGGATCACTCTTTATAACCAGTATTCTGACGAATGCGATTAAAAGCGCAGTCGCAATCAGTGGTGCTCGCGCAACGGGTTTCAATGGCGTCATGTTCTCAGTACTGGAAGATGATGCCCTGGCGAGTACCAATAATCGTCGTGCATTAAGCATTGATACGCTTAATGCATGGTCAACTGTTTGTGGGTGTGGATTAGATATGCTCCCGGTGCCAGGTTCGACACTGCCTGAAGATATTGCCGCGATTATTCTTGATACGGCTGCACTCGCGGTGCGGTTAACGAAACCGCTCGGTGTACGTTTATTACCTATTCCTGGCGGAGAGGTAAATGAATTTACACGTTTTAATTATGACTTCCTCTGCAATAGCCGCATTATGAATGTCGCGAAAAGTGATGTTGATTTTTCTGCTGATAATGAACGCTGGACGTATCGCTAAAATCAGGCTTAATGAAATGTTAGATGCAAAAAAAGTGAAGGATTTTTGGGATCGCCGACCGGATAATTACAATAAGTTATCGTTTGAAAGTTTAGCAAATCTGGAAAACGATCCAAAATTTCTCGATATTAAAATTCGCACAGAGATGCAAAAAGTTTTTGCCTGGTTGCCTGACCTGACAGGGAAAACGGTACTTGATCTCGGCGCCGGAGTCGGGCAGTGGGCTTTTCGCTTTCAGCATGAGGGCGCAAAAAAAATCACCGCTGTAGAGTTTTCAGCTGCAATGATTGCAGTGGGTAAGCTTGAAGCCAGAAAACGCAATATTGATAATGTCGATTTCATTCTTTCATCTGCCGAGAATTATTGTAGCCAAGAGCATTACGATGTCATTTTCATCTCTGGTCTGATGATCTACCTTAATGATGAGCAAGCTGAAAAATTGTTAGGTAATTTGCGTGCTTACAGTAAACCAGAAAGCACTATATTATTGCGTGATGGTACGGGTGTTGGTGAAAGATTCGAAATCAATAACCGCTATTCTGCGAATCTGCAAGCAGAGTATTCGGCTACATATCGAACTGCTGAGCAATACGAAGACCTATTTGCGCGGCATGGTTTCAGCTTAACCAGGAGTGAAAATATGTTCCCTGAAGGTCATATGCTTAATAAGTATCCTGAAACCCGATTACGCCTTTATCACTTTGAGCAAAAAAATGGTTAATATTTCACCTCTCTATGACGATGTTAGCTGGCCGGCAGATGAAGGTGTTTTAGGCGTCGTAGGCGTAGCCCCCTGGGCAACACTGGATTTTTGCCAGCAGCTGTATGGCCTGGTTCAGGCAGATAAAGAGTGGCAATATCCGCGACTTATTATTGATAATAATAGTAAAATTCCCAGCCGCGGGCGTCATTTGCAACTGGGTGAACGTGATCCTTCTCCGTGGATCCACGCAACTATTACAGAACTCGCTGCTGCAGGTGCGACGGTTGCCGTTGTGCCTTGTAATACCGCTCACCTCCTTTGGTCGCGCTGGAGCAAGGACGTAGCTATTCCGGTTATTAATATTATTGATGCCACACTTGAGCATATTGCGCCTCAGGGCAAGCGGGTCGTTGTGCTCGGTTCGCAAATGTTGTATCAGAGCAGGCTTTATCAGGATGCGCTTACGCAACAGCACGCCGAGATCGTCAATGTCGCTGCATCCACCCAACAGTTTTTGACACGCTGCATTAACGAGATAAAAGCGACAAAAAGCGTGTCTGAACTCTCAATGCGGCAGTTAGCGGACGCCGTAAGTAGCTGGAAGCAACAGGGCGCTACGCACATTATTCTGGCTTGCACAGAGTTGAGTTTGTTAAAACACAGCGCGATCTGGCAGGAAATGACGTTAATTGATTCGAGTGAAGCTCTCGCGCGTGCCGCTTTGCGCGCCATATCATTTCGCCGCCTGCGTGATTAAGGCGGACGAATTATTTCCACGCCGAAGAGCCGCTTATCTCATTAATTTTCCCGACCCGGGCCTGTGAAAATCTTTCTTTGATTTTCCCCCGGGCGGGGTAAACACCAATTTGTATCACACTGTATCTCCCGCCACACAGCACACACGCCGTTGCATAACCCGCCAGTCTGTACATATCCGCTATACATCGCCGTGGTCTTCTGTACGCATCAACCGAATGCATGGAGATACCACGATGTCAACCCGACTGTTTATTTCAACGTTACTGATGGGCGCCTCTGCGACCTGCGCCTGGGCGGAGCGACTGAGCGCTGCTGACGTGCTCGGCCCGGCGGCCGTGGCGCCACTGGATCATCCCCAGCCGCTTGCTCGATTAATTGTCGATGCGCCGCTGGCCGGACCGCTGCGCAAGGGCGCGGTGTTTATCCAGTACCGGGCAGAAAACCTGCGCATCGAGCCAGTGTTTGGCCAGGAAGCGCTGAAAATCACGCCGCGCATCGGCCACATTCACGTCATCGTGGATGACAACCCGTGGCACTGGGCGGACACCAGCGGTGAGCCGGTGATTCTGGTCGGTCTGCCTGTCGGGCCGCACAAGGTCACCCTTATTCTTGCCGATCCTACGCATAAACCGATCGACAGCAAAACCATCACCTTTAACGTGCCTGTACAGATTGCACCGCACTGATTACCCGGAGATAAATTATGAAAACACTGTTACGTCAGACTCTGTTGGCAACGCTGGTTCTCACGGCGGCAGGCACCGCGTTTGCCGCCACCCCGGCCTCACACGATTACGCCGCTGACTTCAGCCACGTGCAGCAGATCAACGCGGGCGTGCTGAATACAGGCTATGTGGACATCGGTCCGCGTGATGGCCAGGCGGTGATCCTGCTGCACGGCTGGCCGTACGATATCCAGAGCTATGCTCAGGTGGCACCGGCGCTGGCGGCAAAAGGGTATCGGGTGATCGTGCCGTATCTGCGCGGCTTCGGCAGCACGCGTTTCCTGTCGGATAAAACGCCGCGTAACGGCCAGCCTTCGGCAATCGCAGCGGACGTCGTGGCGCTGATGGATGCGCTCAATATCAAACAGGCCGTGCTGGGCGGCTTTGACTGGGGCGCACGCACGGCGGACATCGTCGCGGCCCTATGGCCGGAACGGGTAAAATCGCTGGTGTCGGTCAGCGGCTATCTGATCAGTAGCCAGCAGTTGGGTAAAAAACCGCTGCTGCCAGAGGCCGAACAGCAGTGGTGGTATCAGTTCTATTTCGCCACTGAGCGCGGTCAGCAAGGGTATGCCGCCCATACACACGACTTTGCGAAACTGATCTGGCAGCAGGCATCGCCCGGCTGGAAATTCAGCGATGCCACCTTTAACCAGAGCGCCAAAGCGCTGGATAATCCGGATCAGGTGGCGATTACTATCAGCAATTACCGCTGGCGCCTGGGCCTGGAAAAAGGCGAGCAAAAATATGCCGCTTATGAGAAAACATTAGCCACGTTACCGGCAATTCGCGTCCCCACCATCACCATCGAAGGGGATAATAACGGGGCGCCGCACCCGGCACCGGAGACGTACCGCACCAGGTTCAGCGCCAGGTACCAGCATCGCACCTTCACGGGCAATATCGGACACAATCCGCCAGCGGAAGCACCGCAGGCGTTTGTGCAAGCCGTTGAGGATGCGACCGCACTGTAGCGGAGTAATTCACGACCCTGACCGGCCATCGCGTGCCGGTCTTTTTTGCATAAGCGGCTGACAGGAGGCTGTTTTGGAGCACGTTGATCATATTCTGGTGGTGGATGATGACCGGGATATCCGCGAACTGATAACCGACTATCTGATTAAGTCCGGTTACCGCGCCACCGGTGCGGCCAATGGCCGCGAAATGCGCGCCGTGCTGAGCAGCAGCCTGGTGGATCTGGTGGTGCTGGATATCATGATGCCGGGTGACGATGGCCTGACGCTGTGCCGTCAGCTGCGCAGCGATCCCCGGCAGAACCTGCCGGTACTGATGCTTACTGCCCGCAGCGAAGAGACCGATCGCATTCTCGGGCTGGAGATGGGGGCGGATGATTACCTGATCAAACCCTTTGTGGCGCGTGAGCTGCTGGCGCGCATCAAAGCGATCCTGCGTCGTACCCGTGCGCTGCCGCCGAATTTACATATTACCGGGGCCGGCCGCATCATTGCCTTTGGCGAGTGGCAGCTGGATACCTCCGCGCGCCATCTGCTGGACAGCGACGGCGTGATTGTGGCGCTGAGTGGCGCAGAGTACCGCCTGCTGCGCGTGTTTCTCGACCATCCGCAGCGCGTGCTGAATCGCGATCAGCTGCTCAACCTGACGCAGGGCCGCGACGCGGAGCTGTTTGAGCGCTCGATCGATCTGCTGGTTAGCCGGCTGCGCCAGCGGTTACGCGAAGATGCCCGTGAACCGGCCTACATCAAAACGGTACGCAGCGAAGGTTACGTACTGGCGAGCACGGTGGTGATCAAAGAGGCGCATCAATGAGGCTATGGCCGCGATCGCTGCTGTCACGCCTGCTGATTATCGTGTTGGGCGGGCTGCTGCTGGCAAATACTCTCACGCTGGCAAGCCTGCTGATTGAACGCATGAGCAGCGCTAAAAGCGTGATGCTGGGCAACCTGGAGTACGATGTGGCGACCAGCGTGGCAATCTTCGATCGTCTGCCGGCGGACGAGCGTCCGGGCTGGCTGGCGAAGCTGGCGCGCGGCAACTATCGCTACAGTCTGTCGCCGGGCGAAGCGGGGCCGTATCCCTCCAGCTGGCGCACGCGCGACGCGGTACGCTCACTGCAGGAGGCGCTTGGCGGGCGCTATCAGATGAGCATTCATGCGATTCCGGGGCCGCGGGAGCATATTCAGGTGCATCTGACGCTGCATGACGGCGCGCCGCTCACGCTCGATCTCTGGCCGCGCATGCCGGCGATTGCGCACTGGCTGCCGCTGGTGCTGATGGGGCAGCTCCTGCTGCTGCTGTGCTGCGCATGGCTGGCGGTGCGGCAGGTGGTGCGACCGTTTGTGCGCTTTACCCAGGCGGTTGATGCGCTCAAACCGGCCGCCAGCCACGCACAGCTGATGGCAGAGAATGGCCCGGATGAAGTGCAGCAGGCGGCGCGTGCGTTTAACGCGATGCAGCTGCGGATTCAGGATCACCTCAAAGCGCGTGCGCAAATCCTCGCGGCCATCTCCCACGATCTGCAAACCCCGATCACGCGCATGAAGCTTCGTGTGGAGATGGCGGAGCAGCCTGAGCTGCGCGACAAACTGCTGAGCGATCTCGATAACATGAGCCGCCTGGTGCGCGAGGGCATCGCCTATGCACGCTCATCGGAAGTGCTGGAGGAGAAGCGCCAGAGCGTCAGCCTCAACGCGCTGCTGGATAGCGTCGTCTGTGACTATCAGGATGTCGGTAAAGCGGTGAACTTTGTGCCGTGCACCGGCCATGACACCTTCGCCGTGCGGCCGCAGGCACTACGGCGCATCATGACCAACCTGATCGACAATGCGCTCAAGTTTGGCGGCGAAGCGGAGGTTGAACTCTGTTCACCCCAGGGTGACAGCGTGGAGATTCGGGTGCGTGATAACGGGCCCGGCATCCCGGAGGAGGCGTTACAGGCGGTGCTGGAGCCCTTCTATCGCGTGGAGAGTTCACGCAATCGCCACACCGGCGGGACCGGGCTCGGCCTGGCGATCGCCACCCAGCTGGTGAGCCAGATGGCGGGTAGCCTGCAGTTGCGTAACCGGGCAGCTGGCGGGCTGGAAGCGTGCATCATCCTGCAGCAGCAGGATGTGTAACCTGATGTATCTGCCTGCCCGCTACACACATAACCCGACAAAACGGCGTTTCCCCGACACAGCCTGAACACATGCGGTGGATGTAATAGACGTACTGCCGGACGCGCAGACGTTTATCCACCGTATGAGGTTCCCTATGACACTGCTTATCGCTTTTCTCGCCGGGATGCTGACGCTGCTCAGCCCCTGTACCTTACCGATTATTCCTTTTGTATTTGCCAGCGTCCGCGGCCGACGCGGACAGCTGCTGGCGCTGCTGAGCGGCATGGTCCTGATGTTCACGCTGGTGGCACTGCTGGTATCGCTTACCAGCCACTGGGTCAGTCAGGTCACCAGCATTGCTCGCGACCTGGCGCTGCTGTTCCTGGCGATAGCCGCACTGACGTTAATCTCCACGCGCATCGCCCAACGCGTTACCCGGCCGTTTGTCGCGCTGGGTAATCGCCTCAACGATGCCAGCCAGCGACGTAGCGGGGTGCTCGCCGCGCTGCTGGCGGGCCTGGCAACCGGTCTGCTGTGGTCGCCCTGTGCCGGACCGGTGCTGGGTGCGATCCTCAGCCTGGCCGTGGTGGGCGATCATCCCCTGTCGGTTGGCGTGTTGCTGCTGGCGTATGGCAGCGGTGCCGCGCTGATGCTGGCGCTGCTCTATTTCGCCGGAAGATCGCTGGTGGCGCGACTGCGTCCGGGGCTGGCGATGAGTGCGCGGCTGCGTCAGGCGGCGGGCGTGCTGATGCTTGCCTCGGTGGGCGTGATTGTTACCGGCACACAGAGCCAGCTGCAGGCAGCGCCCGCTTTTGCCCTGAACCTGGAGCAGCAGCTGAGCCAGTGGCTGACCACGCCGGCACCCAAAGTGCGCCTGGAGCCGGTTAGCCTGCCGCAAACCAGCAGCGCGTTGCCGTCGCTGGAGGGGGGCACGGCGTGGCTGAACGGGGCGCCGGTGACGCCTGCCACGTTAAAGGGCAAAGTGGTACTGGTCGATTTCTGGACCTGGGATTGCATTAACTGCCAGCATACGCTGCCATACGTGCGCGACTGGGCCAGTAAGTATCAACGTGACGGACTGGTCGTTGTGGGTGTGCATACGCCGGAGTACCCGTGGGAGCGGGATGAAAAGGCGCTGAAGCGCGCGATTACGCGCTGGCAGCTGCCCTACACCGTAGTGGCGGATAACAATTACAGCATCTGGGACCGTTTTGGTAATCAGTACTGGCCCGCGCACTACATCTTTGATGCACATGGCCAGCTGCGCTACACCGCGTTTGGTGAAGGCAACTATGAAGAGCAGGAGAGGGTGATTCAGCAGTTGCTGAAAGAGGCGCGTGCATGACAGGTCTGGCGACCCGCCCGGGCCGCCACTGCTTCTCATTTAGGTTGTGGTTCGCGGGCTATGACTTTGAAAGCCGGGGGTGACACAGGGACTATCAGGTAAACAGCGTGCGGCATTGCCGGGGACCTCCCAGCCCGCAAGGTCACCCTGCAGAGTGACCGTCATGGCGCAGCCCCCCTTACCACCCCGATATGCAAAATGCAGTAATCCAACGCATAACTTGTCGTTTGGTTCCGCGTCCAGGCTGGGGTTTACTGTCAGCGTTAACCTTTTATGGAGAAGCTGACAATGAAGAAGATCCTGCAGCAGTGGCTGGCGCGTCTGGCAGCCAGCAAAGCCGCCACCCCTGACGGGCGCGAATTCGACCCCGGTGAGCATATCGATCTGCTGATCCCGATCAGCCAGCTGTACGGTGTGGAGTTTCATCCTTCCGTGTATCGCTACTATGAACGATAACCGCCGCCACCAGCGCATGCGCTATTGCTACTGGAATGAACTGTGCACGCCAGACTAAAAACCCGCTCACGCCGAGCGGGTTTTTTTATGCTGTTTACCCGCCTGATGAAAAAATTGCCGTAATGTCCCGCCGGTTTGTTCAATTGTATTGATTTCGTAATTTTAACGTAAAGAAAAGTATTCCCAAGCGGCAGCGCGCGTGTAAGAATATAAAAGTAAATGATAACCATTGGCGTTATCATTTAGGTGTTGCCTGGGAAAACCGTGTTGATTCAGTGCTATGCCTGAATGGCAGGTGCGGTTAAGACAATGAGTGCGTTAATAACGATAAGAAACTCACCTTTTAACATGGATAAAAATCGCCAGCTGCCGTTTGGTAGCTTCAATTCGCTGACCCTGTTCACCGGGCTTTGTATTGGTATTTCGCCGGCTGCGGCGCTGGGGGCCGATAACTCCGGCAAAAAATCTGATGATACGCTGGTGGTTGAAGCGCGCACGCCTTCGCTGTACGCGCCAAATGCCTCGGCCGATCCCAAATTTACCCGTCCGCTGGTGGATACCACCCGCACCATGACGGTGATTCCGGATCAGGTTATTAAAGATCAGGGCGTCACCAATCTGACCGACGCGCTGAAAAACGTGCCGGGCGTCGGGGCGTTTTATGCCGGGGAAAACGGCAGCTCAACCACCGGCGATGCGGTGTACATGCGCGGTGTCGATACCTCCAACAGCATTTACGTGGATGGTATTCGCGACATCGCCAGCGTCACGCGTGACACCTTCAACACGCAGCAGGTGGAAGTGATTAAGGGGCCTTCCGGCACCGACTATGGTCGCAGCGCACCATCCGGCTCGATCAATATGATCAGCAAACAACCGCGGCTGGACACCGGGCTTGACGCGTCAGTCAGCGCCGGCAGCGCGTGGATGCGCCGCGGCACGCTCGATTACAACCAGGCAATCAACGACAATGCGGCGTTTCGCCTTAACCTGATGGGTGAGAAAACCCATGATGCGGCGCGCGACAACATCCAGAACGAGCGATATGGCGTCGCGCCTTCGCTGGCGCTGGGGCTGGACACCGCAACGCGGCTGTACGTCAACTATTTGCACGTCCACCAGAACAACACACCGGACGGCGGTATTCCGACCGTTGGCCTGCCCGGCTATTCGGCACCGTCTGCCGCGTATGCTGCGCTGAACAATTCCGGCAAGGTCGCCACCAGCAACTACTACGGCACCGATTCTGATTTCGATAAATCGACCACCGACAGTGCCACGCTGCGCTTTGAACACGATTTGAGCGATAACACCACGTTGCGCAACACCACGCGCTGGTCGCGGGTGAAGCAGGAGTATCTGCTGACGGCGGTGATGGGCGGAGCCAGTAACATTACTGCGCCCAACCCGAACGATGTTGGCAGCTGGCGCTGGTCGCGCCTGGCAAACACCAAAGATATCAGCAACCGTATTCTCACCAACCAGACCAATATCACCTCGAAATTTGCCACTGGTTCCGTCGGGCATGATGTGAGTGCGGGCGTAGAGTTCACGCGTGAAAATCAGACCACCTATGGCGTCAACGCGCTGACCCCGCCTGCGGTGAATATCTACCATCCCATCAGCAGCATTTCGATTGGCGGTCTGGACCGCAACGGTGCGAACGCTAACGGGCAGACTGACACGTTTGGCATCTATGCATTTGATACGCTGGCGATTACCTCTGACTTTGAGCTGAACGGCGGCATTCGTCTCGACAACTACCATACCGAGTACGACAGCGCGACGGCCTGTGGCGGCACCGGACGCGGCGCGCTGGCTTGTCCGGCGGGTGTGGCGCGTAATACGCCGGTGACTACGGTGGACACGGCGAAATCCGGCAATCTGGTGAACTGGAAAGCGGGGGCGCTCTATCGTCTGACCGAACAGGGCAACCTGTATGTGAACTACGCCATTTCCCAGCAGCCGCCGGGTGGCAGCAGCTTCGCGCTGGCGGCGGGTGGCAGTGGCAACAGCGCCAACCGTACCGATTTTAAACCGCAGAAGGCCAAATCCAGCGAAGTGGGCACCAAGTGGCAGGTGCTGGACAAGCGGCTGCTGCTGAACGCCGCCCTGTTCCGCACCGACATCGAAAATGAGGTCGATGCCAACGATGACGGCACTTACTCGCAAACCGGCAAGAAGCGTGTGGAAGGCTATGAACTCTCAGCAACCGGCAACATAACGCCGGACTGGGAAATCATTGCCGGTTACACCATGCAGCACGCGTCGGTGCGTGAGGGCGCCAGCGTGGCGCAGGATGGCTCATCTGCGCTGGCCTATACGCCGAAGCACGCCTTTACGCTGTGGACCAACTATCAGGCCACTGATGCGTTGTCGGTGGGCGCGGGCGCACGTTACGTTGGCAGCCTGCGTCGCGGCAGCGATGGGGCCGTGGGCACGCCGGATCACACCGAGGGCTACTGGGTGGCTGACGCGAAGCTCGGGTATAAGGTCAACAATAACCTCGACCTGCAGCTCAACGTGTATAACCTGTTTGATACCAACTATGTGGCATCGATCAACAAGAGTGGTTATCGCTATCATCCGGGCGAGCCGCGTACTTTCCTGTTGACGGCTAACGTGCATTTCTGATGGTCAACCGTGGGGCGTTCGCGCTCCACGCTTAATGGCGAGAACTCCGCGATGATGTATCACATTCCTGCCGTGCTTGACGCTGAACAGCTGGCGCACTTTACCGCACAGCTGCAGCAGGCTGACTGGGTTGACGGACGGGCGACGGTCGGCAGCCAGGGCGCGACCGTAAAAAATAACCAGCAGATTGACACCGGCACGCCACTCTATGATCGGCTGCAGGCTACAGTGCTTCAGGCACTGAATAGCCATCCGCTCTTCTTTGCCGCCGCGCTGCCGCGCACGCTTTCTGCGCCGCTGTTCAACCGTTATCAGCAGGGGGAAACCTACGGTTTTCATGTTGATGGTGCGGTACGCCACAATGGCGCGGCCGGCTGGATGCGTACCGATCTCTCCGCCACACTGTTTCTGTGTGAACCCGACAGTTACGAGGGCGGGGAATTGGTGATCGAGGATACTTACGGTCAGCACCGCGTAAAACTGCCGGCGGGCGACCTGGTGCTTTATCCCTCCAGCAGCCTGCACTGCGTCACGCCGGTCACGCGCGGCGCGCGGGTCGCCTCGTTTTTATGGATTCAGTCGATGGTGCGCGATGATAAGCAGCGCGCGATGCTGTTTGAACTGGACCGCAACATTCAAAGCCTGAAAGCGCGCCACGGTGACAGCGAAGAACTGCTGTCGCTGCTGAATATGTACCACAACCTGCTGCGCGGCTGGACGGAGGTTTAGCCGTCACGCAATAACAAAAAGCCCGCTCAGGTTTCCCTGAGCGGGCTTCTTTAAATCTGGCTCCTCTGACTGGGATCGCCTTTGCCAGTAACTGGCTAATAAGTAAGCTAAACCTGAATCCCCCATCTGTCAAGACCACCAGAATGACCACCAATCGAAGCTGATTACATGAAACTGATTTGAGCGGTCTGGTGCATTAAGTGATCGTTAATATGGCCATATCTTTAAAGGCTGTGTTGATCCTGCCCCCGTAGTGGAACTGCAACCTGAGTAAAAACCTGGCAGTCTGCTCTGTGCCAAGCAGTCGTCAGCAGAAATCCTTAGGCGATCTGACACACAATCACATCATGTTGTCAAAAAAGTAGCAATTTACCTTCGGTTACATATATATATACAATTGATTTTCAATATGTATTTTCTATCATGTCATTTCAAGGGATGAAGGTATGAGATCAAAATTATTAAGTATATATGTCAAGAACATAGGATGTATCGGGCCTGAGGGTGTTCAGGTTAAGCTTGATGATATCCTTTGTCTTGTTGGCCCCAATAACTCCGGAAAAACAACGATACTCAGGGCTTACGAACTCGCATTTAACCCAAATTCTTTCAATATTAGTAATGACCGATGTAATTGGGCTACTGCTGAACAACCGTCTGAGGTTATCCTTGATGTTCATATTCCAGAAGGAATGGGAAATGTAGATGAAAAATGGAAGATTGTTGATGGCGAAAAGAGGATAGTCAGAAGTTCATGGGTCTGGGATGAAACCGGAAAGGCTATAAGGAAAACATGGGATCCTCAATTAGATAATTGGGCACCTGATGGGAAGGCTGGTGGAGCCGATAATGTTTTCAAATCTCGGCTTCCAAGACCAATGCGTATAAAATCATTAGATGATGCCATAACGACAGAAGAAGTATTGCTTACCCTTGCCTTAAGCCCTTTAGTAAAGGAAATTAAGACACTGGAAAGTGATAATAACTCTCAGATATCCAAAGATAAAGCGGCTCTGGCAGCTACTGTTAATGCACTGGCAGGGCCTCATCAAGAAAGACTTTCCAGCATTTCTCAGCAAATACAATCTGGATTTCAAAGTATCTTTCCAGGGCTTGGCGTACTACTCCATGTAGAAATGATTCCACCTGAACTAAAAATTGAGAATTTGCTCAAACAAGGATCCGGATTATTGGTTGAAGAAGCTGCTGGCCAATCCCGAATAGGACAACAAGGTACAGGAGCAAGGAGAGCTTTATTCTGGGCGATGTTACAAGTTCATAATGAGATCAGTCGACAAACTGAAAAACGAGATGCACTTCTTAAGTCTTTAAATGAACAATTAAAGAAAGAGTGTAAAAAGGATGCAGAAAGTGAGGCCGTAAAATTACTTAACCACCAAATTGACGCTATAAAAAATGGAGGTGTAATTCCGGAGGATGCCGAAGATCCAGCATTGCCGGGCTACGTCCTTCTGATGGATGAGCCAGAAAATGCTTTGCATCCAATGGCAGCAAGAGCTGCACAATCACACCTTTATGCTCTGGGAAAACATCCTGACTGGCAAGTATTATTAACTACGCACTCACCTTACTTTATTAACCCACTTGAAGATCATACGACAATTGCACGTATGCAACGTTCACCTGATGGGAAATCACTATCTCCAAAATTATATATCGCAGATGAAGCCAACTTTTCTGCCGAAGAGAAAGATAATTTACAGGCATTGCAATTAACTGATATAGGTTTTGCAGAAATATTCTTTGGCAGTTATCCAATTGTTGTAGAGGGTGATACTGAACATGCGGCATTTATTTCTGCAATAGTAAAAACTCAGCATGAAATGGCAGGAAAGATAAGTATTATCCGGGCGCGGGGTAAAGCCGTTCTTGTACCTCTAATAAAAATGCTACGCCATTTCAAAAGCAACTTTGGGATCGTGCATGATATTGATTGGCCATATCGCAAGGATGGTTCCGGGAATGGAATGTGGACTATCAATGAGACAATTCGCAACGAAATAATAAGATGCAGACAAAATGGCCATGTTGTTTATCATCGCTGGAGCATCCCTGACTTTGAACGCTTTCTGGGAGGAACTGAACTTGGCAAAGATAAACCATATTCTGCTTTTCATCGCATATCATCTAATGACAAACTTAAGGTCAAAGTACAAAATCTTATATCAAGCTTGTTCAACGGAGATGATTATGATCCGATAGGTCATGATCCGAACGGAGAGTTTATTTCTCAGATTTTAGCAGAGTTAAATGTCTGGGCCATAAAAAATAATCAACAACATAGTATACGTATAATTGGTGTCTAACATACATACCTGTAATGCCTGCAAAATCCTTCTTTGTAGGCATTCAGTTAACTATATCCCTAAAAATTTTTTTAGTAATTGTTTATTTACAATTGTCCACTGCTTGATTATAGTCGATATTTTTATATCGTCTTATTATAGCTACTGCCTTTGCACCAACGACACTGGAATTTCCATTCATCATAAAGGAAATAAATGGACTTTCTCCAGTTTTTGTCGGTTTCTTAACAAGAAGTATGGGTTGCGGTGTCATTATGGGATCCTTATTTAAATAAATGGTTTAACAGTAAATACAATGTGTTTTTTTCTCCGATTTTTTGTCTTAATTGCTGATGGAAATCTATCATCATGTTATAGCGCGGTTTATAGGATTGTTTATCATTGGTCTGTCCAGAAACTGAATAAGTGTTATTGCCGATTTGCTATTAGTGCTCAGCTTGCCTAAATAATTGTGGGAGATTTTTATCCAACCTTATTATTTTTGTTATGATTAATATCATGTTGGGAATGATTATATTTGGTGGGTTAATGGATGTCGTGGGTCTGTACAATATTTTCCTACTCCTCTCTCTTTGTTATCTTTCGCAGGTATGATGGAAATTATTCCCAACAAAGGAATAAGGGTGTTTCTTTCTGCGAGCTCAGAGGAGGCAATGGCGATGTTATCCTAACACTGAAAACTTGTCTTCGCCATTTCATTATTGAGGAGATTGTTTTTGATAGTATTTATTAATTATTCCTTTTTTCTTTTGTCTACTAACATGAGCCAACAGGGCAGACGGAATTGGCTCAGGATAGTGATTATTTATTGATTATTGAACTTGCGGCCATCGATAAGTAAATATTCTCAGACTTTGTCAGGCGATTTAAGTG
>NZ_NHZE01000027.1:0-16858 GCF_002207995.1 Pantoea sp. VS1 | reverse complement strand
CAGGCTCATCCTTGCGTATTATGACCGGGCAGAAAAGCGTATTATCCGGATCGACTGACCACAAAAAGTGTTACCTGTGTGCCCGGTCTGATCTGTTACCCATGTGCCCGGTCGTACCTTTATGCCGACCGGAACGCGCCCCCTAGCGGTAATATTGATGCATCCACAGGGTCGGCATTCATGCCGACCGGAACGCGCCTCCAGCGCTAATATTGATGATACATCCGCTGGGTCGGCATTTATGCCGACCAGGTTAATTTCATGCCGATTCCACCACGTTCTGCTCATTCATTTTCCTCTCCTGCATTCCCGCCGTTCCCCCGAAATAACGTTAATTCCGCGCGTGATTATTTTACCTATTTAGCGCCATTCATCGCCGGGATATTTCGCCTGACTAAGCGTGATTTATCCGCCTTCCGGCAATAATTCTGGCCGAAACCGGTTTAATTTCACAAAAAATTCAGAAAAAATTTATCCCGCCTCATCCCTTGCAGGCACTGGAATTAGCCACTGTCGCGCCATACGTGTCACGCCAGATATTTCCGTCAAGGGTTGTCAGATAATCTCACTATGCTACGGTATAGGCGCTTAAATTTACGCAGGGTACAACAAGAAATAGTCAGACATTTAACCAGGAATTTCATTACTGCATGGCAATTAAACTCGAAGTAAAGAATTTATATAAGGTATTTGGCGATCATCCCGAAAAGGCATTTAAGCTGATTGAAAAAGGCGAGAGTAAAGAGAGTATTCTGGCGAAAACCGGCCTCTCACTCGGTGTCAAAAATGCCAGTCTGGCCATTGAAGAAGGCGAGATCTTTGTCATCATGGGGCTGTCCGGCTCCGGCAAGTCCACTATGGTTCGCCTTCTCAATCGTCTGATCGAGCCGACACGCGGCCAGGTGATTATTGATGGCGTCGATATTGCCAAAATATCCGACGCAGAATTGCGTGATGTGCGCAGAAATAAAATCAGCATGGTATTCCAGTCATTCGCACTGATGCCGCACATGACGGTACTAAATAATACCGCGTTCGGCATGGAATTAGCTGGCGTGGCGCTGCAGGAGCGGCAGGAAAAAGCGCTCGACGCGCTGCGTCAGGTCGGACTGGAAAATTATGCTCACGCCTGGCCCGATGAACTCTCCGGCGGAATGCGGCAGCGTGTAGGATTAGCCCGCGCACTGGCGATTAATCCGGATATATTGCTAATGGACGAAGCCTTTTCCGCACTTGATCCATTAATTCGCACGGAAATGCAGGATGAACTGGTAAAACTGCAGGCGAAACATCAGCGCACCATCGTCTTTATTTCCCACGATCTGGATGAAGCGATGCGTATTGGCGACCGCATCGCCATCATGCAGGGCGGCGAAGTGGTGCAGGTCGGCACGCCGGATGAAATCCTCAATAATCCGGCCAACGATTATGTGCGCACCTTCTTCCGCGGCGTGGATATCAGTCACGTCTTCAGCGCCAAAGATATCGCCCGCCGCAGCGCCGGCGCGCTGATTCGTAAGGCCGCCGGTTTCGGTCCGCGTTCGGCAATCAAACTGCTGCAGGATGAAGACCGCGAATATGGCTATGTGCTGGAGAAACAGAAATTCATCGGCGTCGTCTCCACTGACTCGCTGAAAGCGGCACTCGCCGCCGGTGAAGGGCTGGATAACGCGCTGCTCGACGCACCGCTGGCGGTTCCTGCCGATACCTCGCTCAACGATTTGCTCTCTCACGTCGCGCAGGCACCCTGTGCGGTGCCGGTGATCGGCGAAGATCAGCAGTACGTCGGTATCATTTCCAAAAGCACGCTGTTACGCGCTTTAGATCGTGAAGGAGCCCAGCCATGAGTGCACAAAACGCCAATCCATGGGAAAGCGCCAGCCAGACCAGCGCACCAACCGCCACCAGCAACGCCGCCGCCGCCAGCAGCGATCCGTGGTCCACGACAGGCAGCAGCACACCGGCTGACAGCAGCGCCAGCGCCGCCGATGCCTGGGGCAACGCCGCCGGCAGTACATCGGATGCCGCCAGCAGTGGTGGACACGATGCCGTCAGCAGCGCCGCCAGCAGCAGCGACTGGCTGAGCAGCGCACCGGCCGCGGCGCCGGAGCACTTCAGCCTGCTGGATCCGTTCCACACCACGCTGATTCCGCTGGATCGCTGGGTCACCGAAGGCATCGACTGGGTGGTTACCCATTTCCGTCCGCTGTTTCAGGGCATTCGCGTGCCGGTGGATTATATCCTCAGCGCTTTCCAGCAACTGCTGATGGGCCTGCCCGCACCGGTGGCGATTGTCGTGTTTGCGCTGATTGCCTGGCAGATTGCCAGCCCGGCGATGGGCCTCGCCACGCTGATATCGCTGGTGCTGATTGGCATGATCGGTGCCTGGTCCCAGGCGATGGTGACGCTGGCGCTGGTGCTCACCGCCCTGCTGTTCTGCGTACTGATTGGCCTGCCGCTTGGCATCTGGCTGGCGCGCAGTGAGCGCGCGGCGCGCATCGTGCGGCCCCTGCTGGATGCGATGCAAACCACGCCAGCGTTCGTCTATCTGGTGCCCATCGTCATGCTGTTTGGTATCGGCAACGTGCCGGGCGTGGTGGTGACGATTATCTTTGCCCTGCCGCCGGTGGTACGTCTCACCATACTCGGCATCAAGCAGGTGCCGGCTGACCTGATCGAAGCCAGTGAATCTTTCGGTGCCAGCCCGCGCCAGATGCTGTTCAAGGTCCAGCTGCCGCTGGCGATGCCGACCATTATGGCTGGCGTCAATCAGACGCTGATGCTGGCGCTGTCGATGGTGGTCATCGCCTCGATGATTGCCGTTGGCGGTCTGGGCCAGATGGTGCTGCGCGGTATTGGCCGTCTCGATATGGGTCTCGCCAGCGTGGGCGGCGTCGGTATCGTGATCCTCGCCATCATTCTTGACCGCCTGACGCAGTCGGTAGGTCGCGACAGCCGCAGCCGTGGCAGCCGCCACTGGTACAGCAGCGGCCCGCTGGGTTTGTTGCTGCGTCCATTCAGTAAAAAAGCCTGATTTCTTTGGGCGACCCGCTGCGGTCGCCCGTCTCCGACGTCACACGTAAAATAAGGAATGACTATGCGCAAGACAGCTCTATTCGCCGCCGTCCTGACCACGGTTGCCGCGACGCACGTGTCCGCCGCCGACCTTCCGGGCAAAGGCATTACCGTTAAACCGGCTCAGAGTACCATTTCCGAAGAGACCTTCCAGACGCTGCTGGTGAGCCGCGCGCTGGAGAAGCTCGGCTACGCCGTTGAAAAGCCGAGTGAAGTGGATTACAACGTGGCTTACACCACCATTGCCGGCGGTGATGCCACGTTTATCGCCACCAACTGGCAACCGCTGCATGACGACATGTATAAAGCCGCCGGCGGTGATAATAAATTTTATCGCCAGGGTATCTACGTCAGCGGTGCCGCGCAGGGTTACCTGATCGACAAGAAAACCGCCGACCAGTACCACATCACCAACATTGAGCAGTTGAAGGATCCAAAGCTGGCCAAACTGTTTGATACCAATGGCGATGGCAAAGCAGACCTGACCGGCTGTACGCCTGGCTGGGGCTGTGAGGCGGTGATTAACCATCAGATCGAGGCCTACAAACTGAGCGATACCGTGGTACACAACCAGGGTAACTATTCGGCGATGATTGCCGACACCATTACGCGCTTCAAACAGGGTAAACCGATTCTCTATTACACCTGGACGCCATACTGGGTCAGCGACGTACTAAAGCCGGGTAAAGATGTGGTTTGGCTGCAGGTGCCGTTCTCCTCACTGCCAGGCGCGCAGAGCAAAGTGGATACCAGACTGGCCAACGGCGCCAACTATGGCTTCCCGGTGAACACCATGCATATCGTGGCCAACAAAGCCTGGGCGGAGAAGAATCCGGCGGCGGCAAAACTGTTTGCTGAAATGAAGCTGCCGATTGGCGACATCAATGCCGAGAACGCCGCGATGCATGCCGGTCACGCCTCAGAAGCGGACATCAACGGCCACGTTGACGGCTGGATCAAAGCTCATCAGGCGGAATTTGATAAATGGGTCAGCGACGCCATGGCGGCGGCGAAATAAGCCCGCGCGGCACCCCGTCTCAGCCACGTGGTGCCGCCATTTTCCGCCCTCCCGCCCCGTCAGTAAGCGAAGCGTGCGCTATAGCGCACTGGTACGTCCTGTTAATTAACACAACATTGAAATAATTTTTTGGGTTACTATTACCCACATATGATTATTTACCCGCTTTTCCCACCAGCTATGTCTCCTTTCCGCCGCCCGCATCGGGTCCGTCGCGCCAGGATGAGTCTGCGTTATCGATGGCATTCACCCTGCCACATGCCGGTTATACCGCAGATGACGAACGGAATTCATCACGCCGCTGATGCTGGCGCGTTACCCGGACTAACCGGTGCCCTGTCGATTAACCCATTGATTTACTCCGGCAAAGCCGGCCGGGAAAAGTGTTTAGAAAACGTAAAGATCAATGCAAAGTGGTGAGCGATACTGTTCATTAATGATTGGCTTTGTTATGGTTAGCCTCACAGTTATTCACCTAAGTTATTTTTACTCGCGAAATTATTCAATCCACTGAAGGTTTCGCTTAGCGAATTGATGACGATGGCGGCTTTGTCTGCAAAGCGGCTGGTCAGGGCGCAGAGCCCAGGGTTATGGACCGACCTGGAACGCCAGGTGCTGACAGTGTGACGGTGCAAACAATCACAGGCGGAAAATATGACTACGCTTAATCTGTCACCCTCATTATTATATTTGTTGCAACTAAGAGGTTTTTAATGGAAAGCTCGTTTACTCCCATTGAGCAGATGCTAAACATCCGTGCTAATCGCCACAAAGATTTTCCGCTGCAGGAGATCATCCTGACCCGTCTGTGCATGCACATGCAGGGTAAGCTGCTGGATAATCGCAACAAAATGTTGAAGGCGCAGGGAATTAACGAAACTTTATTCATGGCGCTGATTACGCTGGACGCGCAGGAAAACCAGAGCATTCAGCCTTCTGAGCTGAGCTCGGCGCTGGGTTCTTCCCGCACCAACGCGACGCGCATCGCTGATGAACTGGAAAAGCGCGGCTGGATCGAGCGTCGTGAGAGCGACAACGATCGCCGTTGTCTGCACCTGCACCTGACGGAAAAAGGTAACGAATTCTTACGTCAGCTGCTGCCACCCCAGCATCAGAGCCTGCAGTATCTGTGGTCTTCGCTGACCGATACCGAGCAGGAGCAGCTGGAAGCCATCACGCGTAAGTTGCTTAACCGTCTCGATAAAATGGACGAAGATCAGGTTATCGCTTCCCTGTCGCGTTAATAGCAAGAACTGCGACACAATCACCCACCGAAATCGCTATTTTAATCCCCTTTTATCCGGCCAGCGTTGCAAACGCTGGCTTTTTCGACTCGGGCGACCGTGTTGATGGATCAACACATCCCGACTAAATGGCAAACGTGGAGAACGACATGAGTGCGACAGCGGAAGCTCAAAGCCCGCAACAGCCCGCGAACAAAAAGAAGAAGCGCAAAGGTGCGCTGATCCTGCTGGCTATCGTGTTTATCGTGATTGGTGTGGGTTATCTGGCTTACTGGTATCTGGTGCTGCGCCACTTCCAGGAAACCGATGACGCCTACGTGGCAGGCAACCAGGTGCAGGTAATGGCCCAGGTTTCCGGCAGCGTAAATAAAGTGTGGTTCGAGGATACGGATCGGGTGAAAAAGGGCGA
Organism: Pantoea sp. VS1; assembly: GCF_002207995.1. Lineage (NCBI taxonomy): Bacteria > Pseudomonadati > Pseudomonadota > Gammaproteobacteria > Enterobacterales > Erwiniaceae > Pantoea > Pantoea sp. VS1. The sequence continues at coordinate 11,112 of NZ_NHZE01000027.1, read as the reverse complement.
CATTCTGGTGTCGCTGGATAAAACCGATGCGCAGCAGGCATTCGAGAAAGCGCAGACCGCGCTGGCCACCAGCGTGCGCCAGACGCACCAGCTGATGATCAACGGCAAACAGTATCAGGCCACCATCAAGCTGCAACAGACCGCGCTGGATCAGGCCGAATCCGACCTGAAACGTCGTGAGCCGCTCGGTGCCGCCAATCTGATTGGTCGCGAAGAGCTGCAGCACGCGCGTGATGCCGTGGCCACGGCGAAAGCCCAGCTGGACGTGGCGATTCAGCAGTACAACGCGAACCAGGCGATGATCCTGAATACCGACCTCGAAAACCAGCCGGCGGTAAAACAGAGCGCCGCTGAGCTGCGCGATGCCTGGCTGGCGCTGCAGCGCACCGACATCCGCAGTCCGATGGACGGCTATGTCTCGCGTCGCAGCGTGCAGGTCGGTTCACAGATCTCCACCAGCACACCGCTGCTGGCGGTGGTGCCGGCCACCAACCTGTGGGTTGACGCCAACTTTAAAGAGACGCAGCTGGCAGGCGTGCGCATCGGTCAGCCCGCCACGGTCATTAGTGATATCTACGGCGATGATGTGGAGTATCACGGCAAAGTGGTTGGTCTGGATATGGGCACCGGTAGCGCCTTCTCGCTGCTGCCAGCGCAGAACGCCACCGGTAACTGGATCAAAGTGGTACAGCGCCTGCCGGTGCGTATCGAACTCGATCCGCAGCAAGTGGCGCAACATCCGCTGCGTATCGGCCTCTCCACGCTGGTGAAAGTAGATACCCAGAACAAAGATGGCGCCGCGCTGGCCAGCAATGTCCGCACCCAGGCCGCGTATGAAAGTAACGCGCTGGCAATCGACCTTGCGCCGGTTAACCAGCTGATCGCTGACATTGTCCGTGCCAACGCGCAATAACCTCGCGGGAGGCTGTTATGGCACAAAAGCCGCTTGAAGGTGCGCCGTTAGTTCTGATGACCATCGCCCTGTCGCTGGCGACGTTCATGCAGGTACTTGACTCCACCATCGCTAACGTGGCGATCCCAACCATCGCCGGTAACCTCGGGGCGTCCAACTCGCAGGGCACCTGGGTGATCACCTCGTTCGGGGTGGCGAATGCCATCTCGATCCCGATCACCGGCTGGCTGGCAAAGCGCGTCGGTGAAGTAAAGCTGTTCACCTGGTCGACCATTCTGTTCGCGCTGGCCTCCTGGGCGTGCGGCATGTCCGAAAGCCTGGAGATGCTGATCTTCTTCCGCGTGATTCAGGGCGTAGTGGCCGGTCCGCTGATTCCGCTGTCGCAAAGTTTGCTGCTGAACAACTACCCGCCGGCCAAGCGCAGCGTGGCGCTGTCGCTGTGGGCGATGACGGTGATCGTTGCGCCGATCTGCGGTCCGATTCTCGGCGGCTGGATCAGCGATAACTATCACTGGGGCTGGATCTTCTTCATCAACGTGCCGATTGGCGTGGTGGTGGTGATGCTCACGCTGCAAACCCTGCGCGGGCGCGAAACCAAAACTGAGATCCGCCCGATCGATATGGTCGGTCTGGTGCTGCTGGTGGTGGGGATTGGTTCTCTGCAGGTGATGCTTGACCGCGGTAAAGAACTCGACTGGTTTGGCTCAACCGAAATCATCGTGCTGACGGTGGTCGCGGTGGTGTCGCTGGCCGTGCTGCTGGTGTGGGAGCTGACCGACGATCACCCGATTGTCGATTTGTCGCTATTTAAGAAGCGAAATTTCACCATCGGCTGTCTGTCGATTAGTCTGGCTTACATGCTGTACTTCGGCTCGATCGTCCTGCTGCCGCAGCTGCTTCAGGAGGTATACGGCTATACCGCCACCTGGGCAGGGCTGGCATCGGCGCCGGTGGGGATCATTCCGGTGATTCTGTCGCCGATCATTGGCCGCTTCGCCCATAAGCTGGACATGCGGCGGCTGGTGACCTTTAGTTTTATCATGTACGCGGTGTGCTTCTACTGGCGTGCGTATACGTTTGAGCCGGGGATGGATTTCGGTGCCTCCGCGTGGCCGCAGTTTATCCAGGGGTTCGCGGTGGCCTGCTTCTTTATGCCGCTGACCACCATTACGCTGTCCGGCTTGCCGCCAGAGCGTATGGCGGCGGCCTCCAGCCTGTCGAACTTTGTGCGTACGCTGGCGGGTTCAATCGGAACGTCGATCACCACCACCATGTGGACAGACCGCGAATCGATGCACCACAGCTACCTGTCGGAATCGGTTAATCCATTCAATCCGAATTCGCAGCAAATGTATGACCAGCTGCAAAGCATGGGCATGACGCAGCAGCAGGCGTCGGCTTATATCGCCCAGCAAATTACTAATCAGGGCCTGATTATCTCGGCTAACGAGATCTTCTGGGCATCGGCGGGGGTGTTTTTGGTCCTGCTGGTTCTGGTGTGGTTTGCCCGTCCGCCGTTTGGCGCAGGCGGTGGCGGCGGTGGCGCGCACTGAGTGACAGAAACAAAAACGGGCCAAAGCGGCCCGTTTTTTTATTTATGCGTTCTGACGCCACCATTCGGCGAGCAGGATACCGGTCGCGACCGAGACGTTGAGGCTTTCAACGTTGCCGGTACCGCCAATCGACAGGCTGATATCGCCCTGCTGGAATGCGCTGTCTGACAGACCTTCACGCTCCTGACCCAGCACCAGTACCATTTTGGCTGGCAGCGCCGCCTGCGCCAGTGGCGTACCGGCGTGGCTGGATGTGGTCACAATGGTGTAACCGGCTTTGCGGAACGCTTCCAGACCCGCAGCAAAGCTTTCGCCGCTGATCGCCTGAACGTGCTCTGCACCACCTTCAGCCGTGCGGACTGCGGCACCCGACTCCAGCAGCGAGGCATCATTAACCAGCAAACCTTTGACGCCAAAGTGCGCGCAGCTGCGCATGATACCGCCAAGGTTGTGCGGGTTGCTGACATCTTCCAGCGCCAGTACGCAGTCTTTGCTCTGCGCCTGCTGCAGCCATTCCGCCACCGGCATGCCCGTGCGCTTCTTAATAATGAAGCACACGCCGCCGTGGTGTTCAGTCCCGGACGCTTTCGCCAGCTCGGCGTCGTCCACGACGTGATAGGCTTTGCGGTTTGCCGCCAGCCAGCGCAGGGTTTCGCGGAAGCGCGGCGTGACGCTTTGCACAAACCACGCACGGACGATGCTTTCGGGACGGCTCTGGAACAGCGCCTGGCAGGCGTTTTCGCCGTACACGCGCGTCTCTTCCTGACGCTGACGGCGAATCAGTTCCGGGTCGATAACCGGCTTGCTGCTGGCCGCTTCGTCACCCATATCCGCTTCAGCGGCGACAGGCGGACGTGACACGGTGCGCCACGGTGAATCACTGAAGCCGCGATCGTCCCGATCGCTGCGGCGACCGCGCGCGCTATCGTCACGTGGACCACGCGAACGGCCAGCATCGTCACGTGGACCACGCGAACGCCCGGCATCATCGCCACGGGCGGTGCGCGGACGACCGCTCTCTTCATTATTACGGGTGCTGCGAGGACCAGAGCGACGATTCTCTTCCTGGCGCGCAGCAGGACGGCCGCCTTTGCCGGTACGGGGATTTGGCTTCTGACCGCCCTCCTCATCACGTACGTACATCACTTTTACCTTGCCGCTTTTGCCTTTAAATTCGTCGTTCATCTGTTCCTCCAGCATTGAGAGCGCGAAGATTACCTGATGTGTCGGCGCTTAGCTATCAACTATTGAACCTATTGCTTAATCCAGATTGAGCATAGCATTCAACCTTTTCATAATGTTCACCAATCCTAAGATTTACAGGTCCGGTTTGAGGTGACGATGAATACTGTATGTGCCTCCTGTCAGGCAACTAACCGCGTTCCCGAGGAACGTCTGGCCGACGGAGCCAAATGCGGTCGCTGCGGCGATGCGCTGTTTAGCGGTGAAGTGGTGAATGCCACGGCGGCCACGCTGGATAAATACCTGCAGGACGATCTGCCGGTCGTGGTCGACTTCTGGGCGCCATGGTGCGGCCCGTGCGTGAACTTCGCGCCGGTGTTTAAAGACGTCGCCGACGAGCGGCGCGGCAAAGTGCGCTTCGTGAAAGTGAACACTGAGGCGGAACCTGCGCTGAGCACGCGTTTTCGCATCCGCAGCATCCCAACCATTATGCTGTTCAAAAACGGTGAGATGGTGGACATGCTGAACGGTGCGATGCCGAAAGCGCCATTCAACGAATGGCTCGACGAATCACTCTAATCCCCCAGGGCCAGCCACGCGCTGGCCTTGTTTTTGCCCTTCTATTACACTGGCGTTTTTCCCTGTCCGCGATGCTATGTCTGATAATGCCGTCCTGCGCCTGCGTGCGCAGCGTTTAGCGCGTGCCACGCGCCCGTTTCTTGCCCGAGGCAACCGCGTACTGCGCTGTCAGCGCTGCCTGCTGCCGCATAAAAACTGTCTGTGCGCGACCCTGCAGCCGCAACAGGCGCGCAGCCGGTTTTGCCTGGTGATGTTTGATACTGAACCAATGAAACCCAGTAATACCGGCCGGCTGATTGCCGACATTCTGCCGGAAACCCAGGCCTTTGGCTGGTCGCGCACCGAGCCCGACGCCGCGCTGCTGGCGGCGGTGCAAACGGCCGATTATCAGCCGATGGTGGTGTTTCCCGGTGCCTACGCCGATGCCGATCGCCAGGTGCTGACCACGCCGCCCACCGGCGGCAAGCCACCGCTGTTTATTATGCTCGACGGCACCTGGACCGAAGCGCGCAAAATGTTCCGCAAAAGTCCGTGGCTGGATAGCTTTCCGGTGATGTCACTGGATGTGGCGACACCGTCGCGCTACACGCTGCGCGAAGCCCATGCGCCGGGCCAGCACTGCACCGCCGAAGTGGCCGCCGCACTGCTGGAACAGGCAGGTGATGTCCCGGCGGCGCAGGCGCTGCAGCAACACTTTGAACGCTTCCGTCAGGCCTATCTGGCCGGTAAACCCCACCATCCGATACACGCGCAAGCAGATAATTTCTGAAGCTGGCTCGCAGCCTGACATCGACAAATCGGCAACCGGCGCAAAAGCGTTTACAATCATGCCAATCCCGAGAGCAGGAGCGAATGATGAGCCAACGTGGACTGGAAGCGCTGTTACGACCGAAATCAATTGCGGTGCTGGGTGCGTCGGTAAAACCGGGCCGCGCTGGCTATCTGATGATGCGCAACCTGCTGGCGGGCGGCTTTGGCGGTCCGGTGTTGCCGGTCACGCCCAAATACAAGGCGGTCAGCGGTGTGCTGGCCTGGCCGGACGTGGCCAGCCTGCCTTTCGCCCCCGACCTGGCGATTATCTGCACCCACGCCAGACGCAACCTGGAACTGTTACAGCAGCTGGGAGAAAAAGGCTGTAAAGCCTGTATTATTCTCTCCGCCCCGGCCAGCCAGCTGGAGGCGCTGAAAGCCTGTGCCAGCCAGTGGCAGATGCGCCTGCTGGGCCCCAACAGTCTGGGCCTGTTAGCCCCCTGGCAGGGGCTGAATGCCAGCTTCTCACCGGTACCGATTGCGAAAGGACGCATCGCCTTTATTTCGCAATCGGCGGCGGTTTCCAACACCATTCTCGACTGGGCGCAACAGCGCAACCTGGGCTTTTCGTGGTTTATCGCCCTGGGCGACAGCCTGGATATTGATGTCGACGACCTGCTGGATTTTCTTGCACGCGATGGCAAAACCAGCGCCATTTTGCTCTACCTGGAACACCTGAGCGACGCCCGGCGCTTCGTTTCTGCCTCGCGTAGCGCAGCGCGTAATAAACCCATTCTGGTGATCAAAAGCGGTCGCAGCCATCAGGCACAGGCGATGATCGGCACCGCCAGCGGGCTGGATGCCGCCTGGGATGCCGCCATTCAGCGCGCCGGTCTGCTGCGCGTGCAGGACACGCATGAGCTGTTTTCCGCCGTGGAGTCGCTCAGCCACATGCGTCCGCTGCGCGGTGAGCGCCTGATGATTATCAGCAACGGCGCCGCTCCGGCAGCGCTGGCGCTGGATGAACTCTATGCGCGTAACGGCAAGCTGGCGACGCTGGATGAGCCCACGCTGCAGGCGCTGGCGGCCCTGCTGCCGGAGGGCATCGGGCGCGGTAATCCGCTGGATTTGAAAGATCATGCGACGCCCGCGCTGTACGTGGCCTGCGTAACACAGCTGCTCGACAGCCATGAACTGGATGCACTGATGATCATCCATTCACCCAGCGCCGTCTCTCCTGCCAGTGAAACCGCCGCGCAGATTATTGCGGCGGTGGCCGCGCATCCGCGGGGTAAGCAGGTGACGCTGCTGACCAACTGGTGCGGGGAACACTCTTCGCAGGAAGCCCGCCGCGCATTCACCCAGGCCGGCATTCCGACCTGGCGCACGCCAGAAGGCACGGTGACGGCATTCATGCACCAGGTTGAGTATCGGCGTAACCAGAAACAGCTACGCGAAACGCCAGCGCTGCCGCTGGGCCTGACGCAAAACAGCGCCGAGGCACATCAGCTGCTGCAACAGGCACTGGATAGCGGCATTACCACGCTGGATACGCACGAGGTGCAGCCCATACTACAGGCTTACGGGCTGGCAACACTGCCAACGTGGATCGCCAGCGACAGCCAGTCTGCCGCTAAGATTGCCGACCAGATTGGTTATCCGGTGGCGCTCAAGCTGCGCTCGCCGGATATTGCGCATAAGTCGGATGTACAGGGCGTGATGCTCTATCTGCGCAGCGCGGCAGAAGTTGAACAGGCAGCAGACGCCATCTTCGATCGCGTGCGTGAAACGCATCCGCAGGCGCGCATTGACGGCCTGCTGGTGCAAAGTATGGCGAACCGCGCCGGTGCACAGGAGTTGCGGGTGGTGGTTGAGCATGACCCGCTGTTTGGCCCGATCATCATGCTGGGCGAAGGCGGTGTGGAGTGGCAGCCGGACAAGCAGGCCGCCGTGGCGTTGCCGCCGCTGAATATGACGCTGGCGCGCTATCTGGTAATTCAGGCACTGAAGAGCGGCAAAGTGCGCAGCCGCAGTGCACTGCGACCACTGGACATCACCGGCCTCAGTCAGCTGCTGGTGCAGGTATCAAACCTGGTGGTCGACTGTCCGGAGATTCAGCGGCTGGATATTCACCCGCTGCTGGCATCCGCTAATACCTTTACCCTGCTGGACGTGACGCTGCAGCTGGCTCCATTTCATGGCGACAGTGAGGCGCGGCTGGCGATTCGTCCCTATCCGCACCATCTGGAAGAGCAGGTGCAGCTTAAAGATGGCCAGCACTGCCTGTTTCGCCCGATTCTGCCGGAGGATGAACCGCAGCTACGTGCCTTCATCGCACAGGTCACCAAAGAAGACCTTTACTATCGCTACTTCAGTGAGATCAATGAGTTTACCCACGACGATTTGGCGAACATGACGCAGATCGATTACGACCGGGAGATGGCGATTGTCGCAGTACGCCAGCATAACGGTGCTGATGAGATTATCGGCGTGACGCGCGCGATCTCCGATGCTGACAATATCGACGCAGAATTTTCGGTATTGGTGCGTTCCGACCTGAAGGGTTTGGGCATGGGCCGGCGGCTGCTGGAAAAGATGATCCGCTATACGCGCGATCACGGCCTGCAACAATTGAACGGTATCACCATGCCGCACAATACCGGCATGATTACCCTGGCGCGAAAACTCAATTTTCGTGTGAATATTCAACTGGATGATGGCATTGTCAGCCTGAATTTACCGCTGGCTGACACCGGCGACCTGGCTGTAGAGAAAGGTAAAAATCCTCCTTAACCGGCCGGTTGATGTTATTATTTACCGTTAGGATCATGATTTGATGGCAAAAGGCCATACAATGAACAGAGAAGAAGTGCACTGTGATGTTGTCTAAATTCAAACGCAATAAACACCAACAACACCTCGCACAGCTGCCTAAACTGTCACAGTCCGTGTCGGATGTGACCACGCTTTACTCGCCCGCCGAGTTTCGTGAAACCCTGCTGACGAAAATCGCCACGGCAGAAAAACGCATCTGCATCGCCGCGCTGTATCTGGAAAATGATGACGGCGGGCGCAGCATCATGCAGGCGCTGTATGCAGCGCGTCAGGCGCGCCCGGAACTGGATGTCAGCATTCTGGTGGACTGGCATCGTGCGCAGCGCGGCCGTATCGGTGCCGCGCGCGGCCTGACGAACGCCGACTGGTATTGCGAAATGGCGGCGCAGCATCCCGATATCGCGATTCCGGTGTATGGCATTCCGGTGAACACCCGGGAAGCGCTGGGTGTGCTGCATCTGAAAGGCTTTATCATTGACGATACCCTGCTCTACAGCGGTGCCAGCCTGAACGATGTTTATCTGCATCAGCATGATAAATACCGTTATGACCGTTATCAGCTGATCCGAAATCCACAACTGGCGGACACCATGTTTCAGTGGATTGGTGAGAATCTCAAACATTCTGAGGCCGTTAACCGTCTCGACCAGGCCGAACGTCCCTCCAGCCCGGAAATCAAGAATGAAACCCGCCAGTTTCGCCAGGAGCTGCGCAGCTTCAATTATCAGTTTACCGGTGATGCCGGCAACGAATCACTGGCCGTCACGCCGCTGGTCGGGCTGGGTAAACGTAGCCTGCTGAACAAAACCATCTTCCATTTAATGCCCTGCGCCGAGCGTAAGCTCACGCTGTGCACGCCGTACTTTAACCTGCCGGCCATTCTGGTGCGCAATCTGATCCAGCTGCTGCGTCAGGGCAAAGAGGTCGAGATCATCGTCGGCGATAAAACCGCCAACGATTTCTACATTCCGCCACACGAGCCGTTCAAGATTATCGGTGCGCTGCCCTATCTGTATGAAATCAACCTGCGTCGCTTCCTCAGCCGGTTGCAGTATTACGTCAACAACGGCCAGCTGACGGTGCGTTTGTGGAAAGATGGCGACAACAGTTATCACCTGAAAGGCATCTGGGTTGATGACGAATGGATGATGATCACCGGTAATAACCTCAATCCGCGCGCCTGGCGACTCGATCTGGAAAATGCGGTGCTGATTCACGATCCGCTCAACCAGCTGGCAGAGCAGCGCGATAAGGAACTGGCGCTGATCCGTCAGCACACCACGGTGGTGAAACATTTCCGCGAGCTGGAGAGCATCTCTGATTATCCGGCAAAGGTGCGTAAGCTGATTCGCCGTCTGCGTCGCATCCGTATCGACCGCCTTATTAGCCGTCTGCTGTAGCCGATGCGTGCGCTCATCCTCTGTGCGGTATTACTGTGTAGCGGATGTGCGCATGTGGCGCAGGACAACTGGACCGGCCAGGATAAGGCGCAACACTTTTTCTCCTCTGCCGCCCTGGCTGCCGCCGGCAGTGAGATCTCTCAGCATCAACATCAGAGCCGCGGGCAAAATCTGCGCTTCGGCCTGCTCTTTTCGCTGAGCTTCGGCGTAGCCAAAGAAGCCTGGGACAGCCGCCCTGCCGGGAGCGGCTGGAGCTGGAAAGATCTTAGCTGGGATGTCGCCGGCGCGGCCAGCGGCATTGCCCTGTGGAACCTGAGCCAGTAATCACAGTGCAATCCCCTTGCCTTTGCGGTGCAGCATCAGTGATATCAGAAATGCCAGCGCGCCCATTGCCGAGACATACCAGAAGAAGGTGGTTTCGATGCCGTGCTTCTTCAGCAACAGCGCCACGTATTCGGCCGAACCACCAAAGATAGCGTTAGCTACCGCATAGGAAAGCCCCACGCCGAGCGCCCGCACTTCCGGCGGGAACATCTCCGCTTTAAGGATGCCGCTGATGGCGGTGTAGAAACTGGTAATAATCAGTGCCAGCATCACCAGCACGAACGCCAGCCCGCTACTTTGCACATTCTGCAGCAACATCAAAATCGGTACGGTACAGATAGCCGCGCCAGCGCCGAAGATCATCATTGATGCCCGCCGGCCAATCTTATCTGATAGCGCGCCCACAATCGGCTGAATCAGCATGAATACCAGCAGCGCGCCGGTCATCAACGCACTGGCGCTGCGCGCATCCATACCCGCCGTGTTCACCAGATATTTCTGCATGTAGGTTGTAAAGGTATAGAAGCTCAGCGATCCGCCGGCGGTAAAGCCAAGCACCATCAGGAAGGCGCGCGAATGGTTACGCAGCAGGCCAAGGATGCTGCCGGCATCGCGATGTTCCCGGTGCTTTTTCTCGGAGGTTTCATTCAGTGAGCGACGCAACCACAGAGCGACCACTGCCAGAACCGCGCCAAGAAAGAACGGGATACGCCAGCCCCAGCTGCGCAGCGCTTCATCACTGAGAATTTGTTGCAGTACCACGACCGTCAGCACGGCTAACAGCTGACCGCCAATCAGGGTGACGTACTGGAACGACGCGTAGAAGCCTTTGCGCCCTTCCAGTGCCACCTCACTCATGTAGGTAGCGCTGGTACCATATTCACCGCCCACCGATAAGCCCTGAAACATGCGCGCCAGCAGCAAAATCACCGGTGCCGCAATGCCGATTTCGCCATAGCCGGGTAAACAGGCGATGACCAGCGAACCAAAACACATCATGCATACCGAGATCAGCATCGAACTTTTTCGGCCGTGACGGTCCGCGATGTAGCCGAATAGCCAGCCACCGATGGGACGCATTAAGAAACCCGCCGCAAACACGCCGGCCGTTTGCAGCAGCTGGGTAGTGGTGTCGCCGGCCGGGAAAAATACATGGGCAAAATAGAGCGAAAAGAACGAGTAGACGTAGAAATCAAACCATTCGACCAGATTGCCGGACGACGCGCCGACAATGGCCCAGATGCGTTGTTTACTGACGGCTGCCGCTTCCGGCTGGGCCGAGTTTTGTTGTAAGTCGGTCATCTTTTACCTCATTTCCTTGCGAAGAACATCGCTAAAGCAATGAGTAAAGCATCTGAGAGCAGCGCGGGGGAATCAGAGCCCGTTCAGGATGACAAAATGTGACAGAGCTGGAGTTTTAGGGAGAGATTTTGCAAGGGGTTAAGTGGATTTAGCGATCGCCAGACGTAAAAAAGCCCCGGACTCTCGTCCGGGGCTTCTTTACTGGTTTGATGCCTGGCAGTTCCCTACTCTCGCATGGGGAGGCCCCACACTACCATCGGCGCTACGGCGTTTC